>NZ_JBIAQF010000084.1:354-1017 GCF_042888885.1 Streptomyces sp. NPDC002742 | reverse complement strand
CAGCGGCCAGTACGAGATGACGTACATCGACATCGACTCCGACCGCA
Organism: Streptomyces sp. NPDC002742; assembly: GCF_042888885.1. Classification (NCBI taxonomy): domain Bacteria; kingdom Bacillati; phylum Actinomycetota; class Actinomycetes; order Kitasatosporales; family Streptomycetaceae; genus Streptomyces; species Streptomyces sp. NPDC002742. The sequence continues at coordinate 970 of NZ_JBIAQF010000084.1, read as the reverse complement.
ACACCTACAACTCCTCCAGCGCCGAACTGCGGCTGCCCGAAGGCTCCCGGGTGAGTTACGCACGGCTGTACTGGGGCGCCAATCTGCGGGTCGGTGAACAGAAGGACCCGGCCGACAACGACCGGGTCCTGATCGCCGAACCCGGCGGGAACTACAAGGAAATCCGCGCCGATTCGCTGGTCGGTCACCGCGACGCCGGAACCCACCAGGGATTCTCCGCCTCCGCCGATATCACCGAACTCGTCCGCTGGTCCGAGCCGGGCGCCTGGACCGTCGCCCAGCTCAATGTCGCCATGGGCAACTCGGACATGGGCGCCTGGGGCGGCTGGACGCTGGTCGTCGCCTACGAGAACCCGGCCGAACCCCTGCGCGAACTCGTCCTGTGGGACGGCTTCGAGTCGGTCGACGGACCGTCCCAGGACGTCGTGATCACCGTGGACGGCCTGGCGGTCACCCCGGGCGCGCAGGGCAGCGCCGGCGTCGTCGGCTACCACGGGGAGCGCACCGCGAACGGGCACGGGCTCACCGTCCGGGACACCGGTGGCGGCGGCGCGGTCGTGCGGCACCGGGCACTGGATTCGACCATCGCCGACCACGGACGCCCGGTCACCACGCG
>NZ_JBIAQF010000084.1:0-344 GCF_042888885.1 Streptomyces sp. NPDC002742 | reverse complement strand
ACGACTCCAACGTCCTGGACATCCGGCAGGCGCTCACCGCGGGACCCGGCGAACTCGAACTGCGCTTCACCGGCGGATCACGTCCGTACCAGCTCGGTGCGGTGTTCCTCCAGGCCGACGCCGCGGCGCGCGAGTGAGGCGGGAGGCGATGACGAAGCTGACGACGGTGACGACGGTGCTGCACATCGCGCAGCCCACCGAGGGCGGCGTCGCCCGGGTCGTGACCGACCTGGTGCGCGCCCAGACGGCGGCCGGGACGCGCACCGCGCTGCTGTGCCCGCCCGCCGGCCCGCTGAGCGCGGCGGCGCGGGCGGCCGGCGCGCACGTCCTGGACTGGGTCGCGG
>NZ_JBIAQF010000083.1:0-1024 GCF_042888885.1 Streptomyces sp. NPDC002742 | reverse complement strand
GAGCGGTCCCGCGGTGCACGGGACGTTCCGGACGGCCGCCGAACGTCTGCCCGCGATCGCGGAGATGGGCTTCGACGTCGTCTACCTCCCCCCGATCCACCCCATCGGCACCACCTTCCGCAAGGGCCCGGACAACACCCTGTCCGCCCGCCCCGAGGACGTCGGCGTGCCCTGGGCCATCGGCTCCCCCGAGGGCGGCCACGACACGGTCCACCCGGACCTGGGCACCCTCGACGACTTCGACGCGTTCGTGCGCCGGGCCGCGTCCCTGGACCTGGAGATCGCGCTCGACTTCGCGCTCCAGTGCTCCCCCGACCACCCCTGGGTGGAGAAGCACCCGGAGTGGTTCCACCACCGCCCGGACGGCACGATCGCCTACGCGGAGAACCCGCCGAAGAAGTACCAGGACATCTACCCGATCGCCTTCGACCAGGACATGCCGGGCCTGGTCGACGAGACCGTACGGGTGCTCCGCTTCTGGATGGAGCACGGCGTACGGATCTTCCGCGTCGACAACCCGCACACCAAGCCGGTGGTCTTCTGGGAGCGGGTGATCGCGGACATCAACGGGACCGACCCCGACGTCATCTTCCTCGCCGAGGCCTTCACCCGCCCCGCGATGATGCGGACACTGGCCGAGGTCGGCTTCCAGCAGTCGTACACCTACTTCACCTGGCGCAACACCAAGCAGGAGCTGACGGAGTACCTCACCGAGCTGTCCGGTGACTCGGCGGCCCGCATGCGGCCCAACTTCTTCGTCAACACCCCTGACATCCTGCACGAGTTCCTCCAGCACGGCGGCCGGCCCGCCTTCGAGCTGCGCGCGGTCCTCGCCGCCACCCTGTCCCCCACCTGGGGCATCTACAGCGGTTTCGAACTCTGCGAGAACGCCCCGCTGCGCGTGGGCGGCGAGGAGTACCTGCACTCCGAGAAATACGAGCTGCGCCCGCGGGACTGGGCTGCCGCCGAGCGCGAGGGCCGCACCATCACGCCGCTGATCACCCGTCTGAACCGGATCAGGCGG
>NZ_JBIAQF010000082.1:0-1121 GCF_042888885.1 Streptomyces sp. NPDC002742 | reverse complement strand
CTCCATCCCTGAGTTGTTCGGGGTGCGGGTGGGGTTGGTGCCTGATGCGGTGGCGGTGTCGGGTGTGGGCGGGAGTTTGTCGTACGGGGAGTTAGGAGTGCTGTCGGACCGGTTGGCGCGGGTCCTGGTGGAGAGCGGGGTGGTTCCGGGGGATCGGGTGGGGGTCTGTCTGGAGCGTGGTCCCGCTCTGGTGGTGGCGCTGCTGGCGGTGTTGAAGGCGGGGGCGGCGTATGTGCCGTTGGATCCGCACTATCCGGCGGAGCGGCTGGCGTTCGTCGCGCGGGACACGGGTTTACGGGTGGCGGTGGGTGAGGCGTCGGGTCCCTGTGCGGGGCTGGGTCTCACGGTGGTGGAGACGGGTGGTGAACCCGCTGATCCGGATGGCGGGCTGCCGCGGATCGGGGCGGACGCGGCGGCGTATGTGATCCACACGTCGGGTTCGACGGGCCGGCCCAAGGGCGTGGTGGTGGGACATCGTCACGTCGCGGCGTTGCTCGGGGCGACAGCGCGGGGGTTCGGGCTGGGGCCGGGGGACGTGTGGACGTTCTTCCACTCCTTCGCGTTCGACTTCTCGGTGTGGGAGATCTGGGGGTGCCTGCTGACGGGCGGGCGTCTGGTGGTCGTGCCGTTCACGGTGTCGCGTGATCCGGAGGAGTTCCACGCGTTACTGGTGCGCGAGGAGGTGACGGTGGTGAATCAGACACCGTCGGCCTTCTCGCAGCTGGTGGGTGCGCAGGCGTTCGGCGCCGGCGGGCTGGCGGTGCGGTTGCTGGTGTTCGGTGGTGAGCCGTTGGACCCGGGGATGCTGCTCCCGTGGTTCGACCGGTATCCGCCGTCGCGGTGCCGGGCGGTGAACATGTACGGGATCACGGAGACGACGGTCCACTGCACCTGGCACACCGTGACCCGGGCGGACGCGTTGACGGGCAGTCGCTCGGTGGGCCGGCCGTTGCCGGGCTGGGACCTCCACGTCCTCGACGACAGAGGCCGTCCAGCACCGCCCGGGGTGCCGGGTGAGATCCATGTCGGGGGCGCCGGTGTCTCGTTCGGCTACCTCGGCCGGCCGGAGCTGACCGCCGAGCGGTTCATCCCGGACCACCTCACGGGTGAACCGGGATCCA
>NZ_JBIAQF010000081.1:0-1238 GCF_042888885.1 Streptomyces sp. NPDC002742 | reverse complement strand
AGGGTGTCGCCGGAGGCGGCGGGGCCGGACTTCTTGGCGGCGCGGCGTTTGGGCTTGGCGCCGGCGGCCAGGCCGGTGCGGGCCAGCGACATGCCCAGCGAGACGGGCAGCGAGACCTCCAGGCGCTTGCCGCCGACCTCGACGACGACCGTCTCGCGGCCGGGCTCGTCGTCGGTCTCGGCGTCGGCCGGGGCGGTGAACGGCTTGATCTCGTTGACGAACTCGGTCTCGATCCAGCGGGTGTGGACCGTGAACGGGTCGGTGGAGCCGGTCAGCTCGGGGGCGAACGCCGGATCGGTGACCACCGCGTGGTGGAAGGGGATCGCGGTGGCCATGCCCTCCACCTGGAACTCGGCCAGCGCGCGGGCGGCCCGCTGCAGGGCCTGCTCGCGGGTCGCGCCGGTGACGATCAGCTTGGCGAGCAGGGAGTCCCAGGCCGGGCCGATCACGGAGCCGGACTCGACGCCCGCGTCGAGGCGGATGCCGGGGCCCGAGGGCGGTGCGAAGACGGTGACGGTGCCGGGGGCGGGCAGGAAGCCGCGGCCGGGGTCCTCGCCGTTGATGCGGAACTCGATGGAGTGGCCGCGCAGTTCGGGATCGCCGTAGCCCAGTTCCTCACCGTCGGCGATGCGGAACATCTCGCGGACCAGGTCGATGCCGGCGACCTCCTCGGTGACCGGGTGCTCGACCTGCAGACGGGTGTTGACCTCCAGGAAGGAGATCGTGCCGTCCGTGCCGACCAGGAACTCCACGGTCCCGGCGCCGACGTAGCCGGCCTCCTTCAGGATCGCCTTGGACGACGCGTACAGCTCCTGCACCTGCGCCTGGGAGAGGAACGGCGCGGGGGCCTCCTCGACCAGCTTCTGGTGGCGGCGCTGCAGCGAGCAGTCACGCGTGGAGACCACGACCACATTGCCGTGGGAGTCGGCCAGGCACTGCGTCTCCACGTGCCGGGGCTTGTCGAGGTAGCGCTCCACGAAGCACTCACCGCGCCCGAAGGCCGCGACCGCCTCACGCACCGCCGACTCGTACAGCTCCGGCACCTCCTCCAGCGTCCGGGCGACCTTCAGACCACGCCCGCCGCCACCGAAGGCGGCCTTGATCGCGATCGGCAGACCGTGCTGCTCGGCGAACGCGACGACCTCGTCCGCACCCGAGACCGGGTCCGGGGTGCCCGCGACGAGCGGCGCGCCCGCGCGCTGCGCGATGTGCCGGGCGGCGACCTTGTCACCCAGGTC
>NZ_JBIAQF010000080.1:0-1249 GCF_042888885.1 Streptomyces sp. NPDC002742 | reverse complement strand
AGAAATACGAGCTGCGCCCGCGGGACTGGGCTGCCGCCGAGCGCGAGGGCCGCACCATCACGCCGCTGATCACCCGTCTGAACCGGATCAGGCGGGATCACAGAGCCCTGCGCGAACTGCGGAACCTCCGATTCCACCGGGCCGACGACGACGCTGTCATCGCGTACAGCAAGCGTTCGGGTGACGACACGGTGGTCGTCGTGGCGAACCTGGACCCCCACCACACCCGGCAAGCCACAGTGTCCTTGGACATGCCGCGACTCGCCCCGAGCGAGGACGCGCGCGTGCCGGTGCGCGACGAGCTCACCGGCGAGACCTACAACTGGGGCAGGTCCAACTTTGTGCGCCTGGGTCCGGGCGGTGCACATGTGCTCGCTGTCGGCCCGGCAACGCGGATCGGAGGGTCCCCCGCATGATGGTCAATGAGCCCGTCCCGGACACGTTCGAGGACACCCCGGCCAAGGACCGCGATCCCGAGTGGTTCAAACGCGCCGTCTTCTACGAGGTCCTGGTCCGCTCCTTCCAGGACAGCGACGGCGACGGCGTCGGCGACCTCAAGGGCCTGACCGCGAAACTCGACTACCTGCAATGGCTGGGCGTCGACTGCCTGTGGCTGCCCCCCTTCTTCAAGTCCCCGCTCCGCGACGGCGGCTACGACGTCTCCGACTACACGGCCGTCCTGCCCGAGTTCGGCGACCTCGCCGACTTCGTCGAGTTCGTCGACGCCGCCCACCAGCGCGGCATGCGCGTCATCATCGACTTCGTCATGAACCACACCAGCGACCAGCACCCGTGGTTCCAGGAGTCCCGCGCGAATCCCGACGGACCCTACGGCGACTACTACGTCTGGGCCGACGACGACAAGCAGTACCAGGACGCCCGCATCATCTTCGTCGACACCGAAGCCTCCAACTGGACCTTCGACCCCGTCCGCAAGCAGTACTACTGGCACCGCTTCTTCTCCCACCAGCCCGACCTCAACTACGAGAACCCGGCCGTGCAGGAGGACATCCTGGCGGCCCTGCGGTTCTGGCTGGACCTCGGCATCGACGGCTTCCGCCTCGACGCCGTCCCCTACCTCTACCAAGCGGAGGGGACGAACTGCGAGAACCTTCCGGCAACGCACGAGTTCCTGAAGCGGGTCCGGGCCGACGTCGACACGCACTATCCGGACACGGTGCTGCTGGCCGAGGCGAACCAGTGGCCCGAGGACGTCGTCGACTACTTCGGCGACTTCCCCTCCGGCGGC
>NZ_JBIAQF010000079.1:0-1366 GCF_042888885.1 Streptomyces sp. NPDC002742 | reverse complement strand
GGGCTCGGACCTGTGTGTTCGCCCCTTTTTTAGCCCGCACATGGGCGGAGTCGAGGACGGCCCGCGACAGGTCGAGCAGGTTCTCGTCGTCCAGGCGGTGCAGGATCGCCTCGTGCAGCCGGCCCCACACGCCGGCCCGGGACCAGATCAGGAACCGGCGGTGGGCGGTCGACTTGGAGATGCCGAAGCACGGCGGCAGTGCTCGCCAGGCACAGCCACTGACCAATACGTGAATGATCGCAGCGAACAGCGTCTCATCAGGGATGTCCTGCGTCCCGCCGCCTGCGGCCGCACCCTCGACGGCGGGATCAGCGGCTTCGCGATCTCCCACAGCCCGTCCGGAACAATCCAACTCCACGTACCCCTCCCCATACACAGCCCAACGAGCCATCACCACATAGGACACCGTCTTAGACGCCATTTCGTTTGGCGTGATCTTGCGGCAGTCTGGGGTGGTGACTGCTTCGCTTGTTGAGCGGATGGTGCCGGACGGTTTGTGGGAGCTGTTCGAGCGAGTGGTGCCGCCGGCGCCGGAACGCCCGCAGGGTGGTGGCAGACGTCGGCGCGGGGACCGGGAGGTTCTGGCCGCGATCATCTTCGTGGCCACGTCGGGATGCACGTGGAACCAACTGCCGCCCGGCTTCGGCCTGTCGGGTGTGACCGCGTTCCGCCGTTTCACCGAGTGGTCCGAGGCGAGGGTGTGGGCCAAGCTCCACCGCCTGGTCCTGGACGAGCTCGGCTCGCGCGGCGAGCTGGACTGGTCACGGTGCGCGATCGACTCCGTCAGCGTCCGCGCCCTCAAAGGGGGCCGCTGACGGGACCGAATCCGACCGACCGCGGCAAGAGCGGATCGAAAATCCACCTCATCGTCGACCGCAACGGCCTGCCCCTGTCGATCGGCATCTCGGCAGCCAACCTGCACGACAGCCAGGCCCTGATTCCACTGGTGCAAGGCATCCCGCCCATTCGCTCCCGCCGCGGGCGTCGACGCCGCAAGCCCGCCAAGCTCCACGGAGACAAGGGCTACGACTACCGGCACCTGCGACGATGGCTCGCCGCCCGTGGGATCAGACATCGCCTCGCTCGCAAGGGCGTTGAGTCCTCACATCGGCTTGGCCGACACCGCTGGGTCGTCGAACGCACCGTCTCCTGGCTCTCAGGATGCCGACGTCTTCACCGCTGCTACGAGCGTAAGCCCGAGCACTTCCTCGCCTTCACCGCCATCGCGGCAACCCTCATATGCCACCGCCGCATCACCAAATGAAATGACATCTTAGACGGCGCCAAACTGGTAACAGCCTGTGACGAGCACGGTCATTTTGGCCGTCCCCTCCGTGGCCTGCGCCGGGCTGGTGTCGCGGGACCA
>NZ_JBIAQF010000078.1:0-1430 GCF_042888885.1 Streptomyces sp. NPDC002742 | reverse complement strand
TCCGCCGCGTAGTAGGGGTGCATCAGCTCGGCCTTGTACTCCTTGACCATGCGGACGCGCATCGCCTCGGGATCGGCGGCATCGGCGATCTGGCGGCGGAAGATGACGTTGGCGGCACCTTCGGCGCCCATCACGGCGATCTCGTTCGTCGGCCAGGCGTAGGTGAGGTCCGCTCCGATGGACTGGCTGTCCATGACGATGTAGGCACCTCCGTACGCCTTGCGCAGGATGAGGGAGATCCGCGGCACCGTCGCGTTGCAGTAGGCGTAGAGCAGCTTCGCGCCGTGCCGGATGATCCCGCCGTGCTCCTGGTCGACACCCGGGAGGAACCCGGGCACGTCCAGCAGCGTGATGATCGGGATATTGAAAGCGTCACACATCTGGACAAAGCGCGCAGCTTTTTCGGATGCCTCGATGTCGAGGACTCCGGCGAGGGTCTGGGGCTGGTTGGCGACGATGCCGACGACCTGGCCGTCGAGGCGGGCCAGCGCGCAGATGATGTTGCGGGCCCAGCGCTCGTGGATCTCCAGGTAGTCGCCGTCGTCGACGAGCTCCTCGATGACCTTGGTCATGTCGTACGGGCGGTTGCCGTCGGCCGGGACCAGGTCGAGCAGCACCTCGCTGCGGCGGTCGGCCGGGTCCGCGGAGGCGGCCCGCGGCGGGTTCTCGCGGTTGTTCTGCGGGAGCATCGACAGGAGGTAGCGCACCTCGGCGATGCAGGTCTCCTCGTCGTCGTACGCGAAGTGGCAGACGCCGGAGGTCTCCGCGTGGACGTCGGCGCCGCCCAGGCCGTTCTGGGTGATCTCCTCGCCGGTCACCGCCTTGACCACGTCCGGGCCGGTGATGAACATCTGCGAGGTCTCACGGACCATGAACACGAAGTCGGTCAGCGCGGGACTGTAGGCCGCGCCGCCCGCGCACGGGCCGAGCATCACGGAGATCTGCGGGATGACCCCGGAGGCCCTGGTGTTGCGCTGGAAGATACCGCCGTAGCCGGCGAGCGCGGACACACCCTCCTGGATACGGGCACCCGCGCCGTCGTTCAGCGACACCAGCGGCGCACCGGCCGCGATGGCCATGTCCATGATCTTGTGGATCTTCGTGGCGTGGGCCTCGCCCAGCGCACCGCCGAAGATCCGGAAGTCATGCGCGTAGACGAAGACCGTACGGCCCTCGACCGTGCCCCAGCCGGTGATCACACCGTCGGTGTACGGCTTCTTGGCCTCCAGGCCGAAACCGGTCGCCCGGTGCCGGCGCAGCTGCTCGACCTCCTGGAACGAACCCGAATCCAGCAGCAGCCCGATCCGCTCCCGGGCCGTCAGCTTGCCCTTGGCATGCTGCGCCTCGGTCGCCTTCTCACTCGGGCCGGCCATCGCCCGGGCACGGATCGCGTGCAGCTCCGCCACACGTCCACGCGCGTCCGTCGGTTC
>NZ_JBIAQF010000077.1:0-1445 GCF_042888885.1 Streptomyces sp. NPDC002742 | reverse complement strand
TAGTAGGGCTTGGTCAGGTTCGTATGGGTGTGGGTATGTCTTGGTGGCAGGTGGGGCAGGCGCCGGTCCAGGTGGCGAGGAGTGTCTGCAGTTCGCGGACGACCCGGTAGAGGCTCAGGCCTGCACCACGTCTTTTGGGTCTCGTACCAGTCGTTGCAGGGTGCAGAAGGCGTGGGCGGCGGAGACGAGGGTGACGTGATGATGCCAGCCGCCCCAGGTGCGGCCCTCGAAGTGGGCCAGCCCCAGGGCCTGTTTCATCTCGCGGTAGTCGTGTTCGATGCGCCAGCGGAGCTTGGCCAGCCGCACCAGCGTGGCCAGGGGCATCCCGGAGGGCAGGCTGGACAGCCAGAACTGCACCGGTTCGGGTTCGGTGGCGGGCCACTCGGCCAGCAGCCAGCGTTCGGGCAGCTCAGGACCATCGTTGGCCTGCCGGACCCCGCGTCCGGCCGGGCGGATGCGCAGGGCCACGAACCGCGAGTACATACGCTTGAAGCCGCTGATCCCCTTGCCCGGCCGGGAGCCTTCCCGCCAGGACACCGGCCTCGCCGCCGCCCGCCCCGCCGCGACGACCAGGTCCTTCACGGTCTGCGCGGGCTCGGGATACTGCAGTTTCGGTGGCCGGCCGCTGCCCGCGTAGACAGGCTGAACGGGCCGGGCGGCGGCCGGATGAGCGGTGTGACGGGAGGAAATGCCCACCGCATAGGGCAGGTTGCGTTCCTCCAGGCCGTGACGGAACGCGGCGGCGTCACCGTAGCCGGCGTCCGCGACGACCAGGGGAACATCGATGCCCCATGACCGCGTCTCGTCGATCATGTCCAGGGCCAGCTGCCACTTCTCCACATGCCCCACCCGGTCGGGGATGCCACAACGAGTGCGGCGGGCGACCTTGTCCGCATCCGCCTCCGGGGAGGCGGGATCCCAGGACGCAGGCAGGAACAACCGCCAGTTCACCGCGGCCGAGGCATGTTCACGGGCCAGGTGCAGCGACACCCCGACCTGGCATTTGGTGACCTTGCCCACGGTGCCGGTGTACTGCCGCGACACACACGCCGAGGCATCCCCGTCCTTCAGGAACCCGGTGTCATCGACGATCAACGCCTCCGCCCCGACCGCCTCGTGCATCCTCCAGGCCAGCCGGGCCCGCACATGCGCCGGATCCCACGGACTGGAGGTGATGAAATGCGCCAGCGCCTGCCGGTTGCCGTCCTCACCCAGACGGGCCGCCATCGGCTCCACCGATTTACGCCGCCCGTCCAGCAGCAGCCCCCGCACATACGCCTGTCCCCAACGCCGCTGATCCGCGCGGAAGAACCCGTCGAACAACCCCGCCGCGAACGCCTCCAGGTCCTCCCGGACCTCAGCCATCTCCCCAGGTGTCACGCCACGTCAACGACGCTCACACACCAACAGACACTCCACTCACGGGTGAAGATGACCAAGCCCTA
>NZ_JBIAQF010000076.1:0-1513 GCF_042888885.1 Streptomyces sp. NPDC002742 | reverse complement strand
CCCCGTTATCTTCTTCGCGGTTCCGCAACGGGACCGCTGGCCTCCGGGCCCGGCATGACTGTGTCCCCCTGTCGAAAGCATGACCTGGGGGGTGGTGTCACCGGGCCCGGGAGGTGCCGTCGGAGACGCTGATGAGAGGTCCGGCCACCGCCCGGTCCGGCGCAACGCCGGACGGTTCGCGGGCGGCAGGTCTGCATAACGTGGATGCGCGCGTACGACACCACCGCCGAGGCTGGCACGTTCGACTCCACTGGAAGGGTGCGATGTTCGACACCGAAGACGTGGGCGTGTTCCTCGGCCTGGACGTCGGCAAGAGTGCTCATCACGGCCACGGGCTGACCCCGGCCGGCAAGAAGGTCTTCGACAAGCAGCTGCCCAACAGCGAGCCGAAGCTGCGGGCCGTCCTCGACAAGCTGGCCGCGAAGTTCGGCACCGTCCTGGTGATCGTGGACCAGCCCGCCTCGATCGGAGCCCTGCCCCTGACGGTCGCCCGGGACGCCGGCTGCACGGTCGCCTACCTGCCCGGACTCGCCATGCGCCGGATCGCCGATCTCTACCCGGGCGAGGCCAAGACCGACGCGAAGGACGCCGCGGTGATCGCGGACGCCGCCCGCACCATGCCGCACACCCTGCGCTCGCTGGAACTGACCGACGAGATCACCGCCGAACTCACCGTGCTGGTCGGCTTCGACCAGGACCTGGCGGCCGAGGCCACCCGCACCTCCAACCGGATACGCGGCCTGCTCACCCAGTTCCACCCCAGCCTGGAACGCGTCCTCGGGCCGCGGCTGGACCACCCCGCCGTGACCTGGCTGCTGGAACGCTATGGATCTCCGTCCGCCCTGCGCAAAGCCGGGCGCCGCAGGCTGGTCGAGGTGATCCGGCCCAAGGCCCCGCGCATGGCCGCCCGGCTGATCGACGACGTCTTCGACGCACTCGACGAGCAGACCGTCGTCGTCCCCGGAACCGGCACACTCGACGTCGTGATCCCGTCCCTGGCCCGCTCCCTCGCGGCCGTCCACGAACAGCGCCGGGCCCTGGAAGCCCAGATCAAAGCCCTGCTGGAGGACCACCCTCTTTCCCCGGTCCTGACCTCGATGCCGGGAGTCGGAGTCAGGACCGCCGCCGTCCTGCTGGTCACCGTCGGCGACGGCACCAGCTTCCCCACCGCCGCCCACCTCGCCTCCTACGCCGGCCTCGCCCCGACAACCCGCTCGTCGGGAACCTCGATCCACGGCGAACACGCACCCAGAGGCGGCAACCGGCAGCTCAAACGCGCCATGTTCCTCTCCGCCTTCGCCTGCATGAACGCAGATCCCGCCTCCCGCACCTACTACGACAGATGCCGGGCCCGCGGCAAAACCCACACCCAGGCCCTCCTCCGCCTCGCACGCCAACGCATCAGCGTCCTGTTCGCCATGCTCCGAGACGGCACCTTCTACGAACCCCGCCTCCCCGAAACCACCCCTGCATGACCAGCACGGCCTTGACGAAGGACATAGAGGCACCCCCC
>NZ_JBIAQF010000075.1:0-1563 GCF_042888885.1 Streptomyces sp. NPDC002742 | reverse complement strand
CCAAGCCCGGGAAGTTAGGGGCTGGTGCCGTTCGTCAAGGTGATCCTTGGTGTGATGGTGAATCTCGTAGTGATGCAGCGTTTTGCCCAACTCTTCCCGCCCTTGGGCTTGTTGTAGGCGTAGGGCGAGAGGGTGCGTTTGACGGTGCGGGGGCTGGTCCTGGCTCGCCGCCGTGCGGGGTGGAGGTTGCGGGGGTCGAGCACGGCTCCGGTGATGCTGGCCGCATGGCAGGAGGTGCTGATCACGCTGTTGCGGAGAGCGCGCAGGGCGACGGTGAAGGACAGCCGGTCGGGGTCGAGGCCGGCGTTGTCGGCGGCCTGGCTCGCGGTGATCCGCAGGGCCTGGTAGGTGATCAGGTAGGCGTAAATCTCCTGGTTCACTCCGACCGGGTGGTGAGAGCGTAGGACCTGGTTGGGCCCGCGCAGCGTGGCCTTGAGCGCGAAGAACGCCGTTTCGGCTTCCCATCGCTGGTGGTAGAGCCGGGCGAGGTCGGCGGCCGGGTAGCGGTGAGCGTCGAGCAGTGTGGTCAGCAGCCGCATCGAGGAGGTGCGGGTGTCACCGTCGCCGGTGGTGACGGTGAGGGTCACCTCGATGACCCGGGCGAGCAGGCCGTGGACCTGGGGCGGGATGCCTCCGCTGCGGACCCACTGGTGGTAGCGGATGGAGTGCTTGGGCAGTGGCAGGAAACAGATGCCCGAGCCGTCCGGCAGCGCCTGCAGGACCGGCACCGGGTGCCGGGTCTTGGACCTGAACAGCAAGTGAGCGCCAGTATCGGCGACTTCACGCATCAGGGCGTAGCTGTCATAGCCGCGATCGGCCAGCAGCAGCATGCCCGGGGTGAGGCTGGGCAGCAGACCGCGCACCTGCCCGGCCTCGCCACCGGTCCGGGGGCCGAACACCGCATCGATCAAGGCGCGGGTGCCGCATTCCACCAGCGCCGACAGATGAACCTGTGGATAGCCGGCGGGGCCATGACCGGAGCGGTGCCGTTTGAAGACGGCCACGTTGTCCGCGGTGTCGGCTGCCTCCACGGTGGTGGCATCCCAGGCCACCAGCCGTAGCCCCTGCCAGAACGCGCCGGCTGTTGCCGGGGTGGCCACCGGGCCCCGCAGCCGGGCGAACAGCGATGCCAACGGCTCCACTCCCACCCGGCGGCGGGCCGCTCGCAGGGCAGCGGCCGACGGCTCGGCGGCCCGTGAGCACAGCCCTGCGGTCATCGATGCCCATACCCCGGTATAGCCAGAGCCGGGGAAGAGCGTCATGGCCAGCACGAAGTACACCACCACCCGCGAGGGCAGCTTGCGCACACGCTTCTGCATCCGCCGGGTCGCGGTGAGTACTTCGTCCACCAGCTGCGGCGTGATGATCTGCGTCAGGTCTCCAAGATGCCCGGCAGCAAAGGCACTTCGGCCGATGGCGGGCATGCCAGACTGAACATGCAACGGGGCTCCTACAGGAACGGTGTCTTGGTCGACTTCCGTCCTACGCGGAGCCTCGTTCGCTTACCCCGACTTCGCCGAACCGCTTGACACCACACGCAGCGGCCTAACTTCCCGGGCTTGG
>NZ_JBIAQF010000074.1:0-1602 GCF_042888885.1 Streptomyces sp. NPDC002742 | reverse complement strand
ACCACCACCAACATCGCTGCCGCCCCGCCGGTCAACCGGTTCACCTTCACCGGCGAGTACAAGGAGCCCACGACCAGCACCGCGGGCTACTACCTGCGAGCCCGCAATTACGACCCGGGCACAGGACGCTTTTCCACGCGAGATCCGCACGTCCCCGCGCAGGACACGCCGTACACCCAGGCTTACGCCTACGCGGAGAACATGCCCACGACCCGCACCGACCCCAGCGGCCTGTGCAGCGTCACCACCCAGCTGAAGGATGCATTCACCGGCAACTGGGGCTGGAACAACAACTGTGCGAAGGAGGACCGCGAAACAGCGACCAAGCCGCCCGCCGTCCAGGCCGCCAAGAACCTGTCGGACACCACCACCCGCGGCCTGATCAACGTGTCCGGGCAAGGCAGCCTCGGCCTCATCGACGGAATCTCCTTCGGAGCCTTCAGCTACTTCAGCGGGGCCCAGATCACCTGCCCGCAGGCCTACAACTTTGGCCTTTACGCGAGCATGGTTCCGTTCCCCATCGAGGGGGCAGGAAAGCGTCTGGCGACGAAGGAAGGGCTGCACCTCCTTCCGAAGGCAATCAACTTGCCCTCCTGGAAAACGGTCGCGGTGGATATGGTCCACGTACTGGAAAGGCACACGGCGGACGGTAAAATCTACAAGCAGAGCATGAAAAAGACAAAATTTCCGGACTATATGTCGCCGAAGAAAATCGAGTCGACCATCCTGACAGCATACCGGTTCGCTACCGTAGCAGGCCGGTCGCAAGGTTCCAGGGTGCTCCTCCGAGGCATGGCCGAAGGTCTGGAGATCGAGATGTGGCTGGACAAGGAGACCAAGTTGATTGAAACAGCCTATCCGGTCTGGCGGTAGCCATGGAGTTTCGGCTGCACTGCGACCTAGATTCGCTGGAAATTACTCGGGCCGGTACGATCTGGGGAAATGTTTGGATCGAGACGGCGAGTGGTCCTTTCCCTGAATCCCGCTGGAACGACATAATGGTGGCATTCGTCAGTGATGTCACAGAAGCACTTGTTTCCATCGCCAAGGAAAGTACACGCTGCAGGCGAGTCCGCTTCTACGACGGCCCTTTCTGGCTTTCGATCGACCGCTCGAATACCGACACAGTCGTCGTAACACAAGGCGAAGGTAAGGGAGAGATAGGGCGAATGCATTTTCCTGCCGACATAGTCGTTCGGGAAGTGCACTCCTCCGCTTCGCTTCTCCTTGATGCCTGCCGGATGAGGCAATGGGGAAACGTCCCGGACGTCGTCCGCCTGACGCGAGCTCTGGAGCTGCTGAGTCCGCAGGACGATGGGATCGGCTGAGAAACTTACGAGGCCACAGCAGTCATTGCACCTTTCAGTGTGCCCACTGATCAGGTGACGACAGCGACGTCCGCAATGCACGAGGCTCCCATGCCGTTGAGAAAGGTGTTCAACGCCTCAACTCATCGGCCCGGGAGCCTCGTTGGTTGTGATTTACGAGTACACCAACGACCTTTATAGCGTCTAAGACGGTGTCCTATGTGGTGATGGCTCGTTGGGCTGTGTATGGGGCGGGGTACGTGGAGTTGGATTGTTCCGGACGGGCTGTGGGAGA
>NZ_JBIAQF010000073.1:0-1602 GCF_042888885.1 Streptomyces sp. NPDC002742 | reverse complement strand
CAAGCACCAACGCCGGTAAGTTACGGGCCCGTCGGAGTCCTTGACGTGGCAACAGGGCCTCTGTGTCGACTGGTTTCGACCAAGAAATCCGCCGACCACGGAGGCCCTGTTGCCTACCCATGCTCCTGCTGCAGAATCCGTTTCCGCAAGCCAACCGCGCGCTTCCCGGTACACACCAGTCGCCGGACAACTGACGCTGGGAGCCGTCACCGAGATCGTCCCGCCGGCCCTGATCGACGAGGTGATCACCCGGTGCGGCCGCCGGGAGCGTCGCATCCGCATGCTGCCGGCCCGGGTGACGCTGTATCTGGTGCTCGCGTTGTGGCTGTATCCGAACGTCGGCTACCGGGAAGTACTGCGCATGCTGTTCGAGCAGTTGCACCACCGTGCGGGCACCCGCCACCTGCCGGTGCCCAGTGCGCCGGCGGCGGTGCAGGCGCGTCGCCGCCTTGGCCGTGAGCCCTTGAAGTCCCTGTTCCTGCTGTTACGGGGTGCTCACTGCGGACCGGAAGATCCCGGCGCGACCGCGTTCGGGCACGATCTGGCTCTGCTGACGACCGCCGTGGACGGCACGACCCTCGATGTCCCGGACACCGTGCCCAACCGCGCCGCGTTCGGTCCGGCTCCCGGCCGCAGCAACAAGGATCCGGGCCGCTGCCCGCAGATCCGCGTGCTGACCCTGATCGCGTGCGGCACCCGCGCCATCCTCGACGCGGCATGGGGCGGCCGCTCGACCAGCGAAGGAGCGCTGCTGCGCAAGCTGGTGCACGGCGGGTGTCTGCGCGCGGGCATGCTGGTCCTGGCGGACCGGTACTTCTCCGGGTCCGCGCACGTCGCGACCGTCCGGGCCACCGGCGCCGATCTGATCATCCGGGCCATCGCCAACCGTCGCCTGCCGGTCCTGCGCCGACTGCCCGACGGCTCCTACCTCTCTCATCTGCCGGCCGCCAACCAGATCACTCCCGACCTGATCGCCAGGGCCCGGGCCAAAGGCGTGCGCCCCCAGCGGCGCGGAGTGCGCGCCCGGCAGGACGCGGGCATGCCCATCCGCGTCATCCAGGCCGATATCACCGTCGTCCCCGAGCACGGCGAGTCCCGCAGCGAGTCCTACCTGCTCATCACCACCCTCTTCGACCATGTCACGGCCCCGGCGCTACAGATCGTGAAGCTGTACGCGGAGCGCTGGGAAGCCGAGACCGGCTATG
Organism: Streptomyces sp. NPDC002742; assembly: GCF_042888885.1. Classification (NCBI taxonomy): domain Bacteria; kingdom Bacillati; phylum Actinomycetota; class Actinomycetes; order Kitasatosporales; family Streptomycetaceae; genus Streptomyces; species Streptomyces sp. NPDC002742. The sequence goes on along the minus strand of NZ_JBIAQF010000073.1, from coordinate 397 downwards.
CCGACCTGAAGATCCACCTGAGCGGGATGCGGAACGTGCTGCGCTCAGCAGAACCCAACGGCGTCGCGCAGGAGTTGTACGCGCTGCTCATCGTCTACCAGATCGTGCAGATCATCCGGGCCCGCGCAGCGCGCGAGAACCACGATGACGCTCCTGTGGACCCGGACCGTATCTCCTTCACCGTCACGCTCCGCGCGCTCGTGCGCAGCGTCGGCCGCGGCACCCCGCCAGCACTCCTCGACGTCTTCCACGAGATCTGGTCCAGCCCCCGCCTGGAACGCCGGGGACGCACCAAGACCCGCGAACGCAAAGGCACTCTCGCGTACGCCCGGGCTGTAAGCAGAACGCCGTTGAGCAGGGCGGAGTACAAGATCACCATTCAGGCGCCGCAGCCGAC
>NZ_JBIAQF010000072.1:0-1657 GCF_042888885.1 Streptomyces sp. NPDC002742 | reverse complement strand
AGAAGGCTTCCGCTTTCCGAACGTGATCGTGTGGTTCGAGGTTGGTGGGCATGAATTCCACCTGCAGGCGGGAGGGATGGGGCGGTTCGTCTGCTCGTCTCGTCCGTGGAGGTGGCTGTGCCCTCGGTGCTCGGAATGTTGGAGGCCCGCGAGAAGAAGGTCCGTGAGGAGGTAGCCCGGCTGCGGGAGGAGGCCGAGCGGGTGCAGGCCGCGCTCGTGGCGGCGGAAGGCGCCTTGGTGAGGCTGGCTGGCGCTCGGGAAACGGTGGCCGAGGTGCTGGGTGAACAAGCAGCTCAGGGAGGCGAGTTGTCCCGTAGTGCGGTAGCAGGCTCGACCGTTCCGCACCGGGGTGGGAATGCCGTCGCATCGGTGCTCGCGCCGGAGTACCAGCAGATCCTGCGGGTACTCGGCGTGCCGGAGGCCGCCGACGGGATGCGGGTGAAGCAGATCCTGGCAGGGCTGGGGTGGGAGGCGACACCGACCCGGATCGAGGGAGTGCGATCGCGGGTCAAGCGGCTGGCCGCCCGCGGGTGGGCCACCGAGGTGCGTCCGAACGTGTTCGTCTCCGCTATGACGACGGCGTCGGCTGCCGCGGGATGAAGGCATTGCGGCGGCGTCCGGCGAGCCGGCCCGTCATCAGCATGGTCATCGACCACAGCACCATCGCCTCGTGCATCGCGGGCAGCGTCTCGTAGTCACGCACCAGACGACGCGAGCGCATCAGCCAGCTCAGCGTTCTCTCCACCACCCACCGTCTCGGCAGCACCACAAAACCCGTGGTGTCGTCGCAGCGGCGGACGATGTCGAGGGTGAGCTGGAGCTTTTCGCGGGCGAAGTCGACCAGGCTGCCGGCATAGCCGCCGTCCGCCCAGACGAGACGGACCGAGAAGTACCCCTCGCGCAGCCGCTCGAGCACCGGGACGGCGGCGTCACGGTCCTGCACGCTCGCCGCGGTCACCAGGACCGCCAGGACCAGGCCGAGACAGTCCACCACCACGTGCCGCTTGCGCCCGCCCACCCTTTTGCCGCCGTCCCACCCTGACGTCGCGCGCGGGATGTTCGCCGCGGCCCGTACCGACTGCGAGTCCACGATCGCCGCCGTCGGATCCACCGAGCGGCCCTCCTTCACGCGCACGCGGTCGCGCAGCCGGTCGTGCAGCTCCGTGAGCAGGCCGGTGGCCTGCCAGCGGCGGGCAAAGGCATGCACCCGCCGAAACGGCGGGAAGTCCGTCGGCAGGTTGACCCACTTCACCCCGTTGTCCACGACGTAGCGGACCGCATCCACCATCACGCGATGGCAATACCCCTCCGGCCGCCCGCCCCGGCCCTGCAGCCAGGCCGGCACCGGCAGCAACGGCCGGATGACCTGCCACTCCGACTCGCTCATATCGGAGCCGTAGCACGAAATACGGTCCGTCCGGTCCGCGGCGTTTCCGAACCGGTGCGCGAGACAATCGCACGGCGACACGCGGGAGTTGGACGCGACAGGCGTAATCAAGCAAGACTGCGACAACAGGGTCTCCTGGGTGCTCGAGTGGCTTCGCAACCCCGAGCTACCGAGGGGACCCTGTCTTCATGCACCGGCGCCGCCGCGATCACCCGATCCAGAACCCAGTTCGACTGACCACGCCCATCGACCGGTATGCGGAAGCCTTCT
>NZ_JBIAQF010000071.1:0-2129 GCF_042888885.1 Streptomyces sp. NPDC002742 | reverse complement strand
CCCTGTCTTCATGCACCGGCGCCGCCGCGATCACCCGATCCAGAACCCAGTTCGACTGACCACGCCCATCGACCGGTATGCGGAAGCCTTCTCAGAGCTTGTGGCGCCAGATCTCCGACAGGTCACCGGATTTGGTGCGGGCGGTGATGGACAGTTCCTCGCCGACCACCCGGCACCACACCTTGGCGCCGGTATGGCCCGGCGGTGTCGAGTAGCGCACCGAGTTGAAGCTGATGGTGCGGTCCGAGCCGACCAGTCTCTCCTCGCCCAGTGCGAGCGCGAGCGGCTCGATGGGCAGGACATGCAGCGTGGTGCGTTCGATGTCGAGGCGGTCCGCGGGTATTTGCCCGGTCACCCGGTGACGGCGGGAGTTCACCGCATCGCACCAGGTCAGGCAGGCATCGGCGAGCTCGGCGAAGGTGTCGTAGGCGGTCAGCAGGTTTGCATCTGTGGGCACCAGGTCGGCCTTCGCGATGCGGACTGTGGCCTCCGCGCCGCCCTTCGATTCGGGATCGTAGGGCACGCAACTGACCACCTGACAGCCGTAATGCCGGCCAGCGGCGACCATCTGCGGATGACGTACCGGGATCCCGGCGATGTGCTCGACGGTGACCGTCTTCGCGTTGTCGGTCAGTACATACGTCGGTGCCCCGCCGATCCGCCTGAGCGTGGTGTCCAGGCAGGCCACCAAAGTGCCCAGCGTGCAGTCCCAGACCGGGATCACCACCCGGAACCGCGACCAGGACAGCCATGCGCAGAACAGCCAGGTCCGACGTCCCGCGATGCGCGGACCCTCGCCCCAGTCGAACTGCAGCCACCGGCCCGGCTCGGGAATCCACGGGCGGTACGTTCGTCGCTTGCCCGCCTTCCACGCGGTCTTTGCCGTGCTCACCGCCCGTCTCGTCGAGCGTTCGCTGCCCCGGTAGCCCATCTTCACGAGCTTGTCGTGGACCACATCGGCACGGATCGTCGCCTTCGACTGCTCGACCCACTCCTCGACCTTCTCCAGGAACGCGTCGATCATCTTCGCTCATAGGGATTGCGCCCGCCGTTGCGGGCCTCGACATACCTCTTGACCGTCTTCGGGTCGTGCCCCGTCAAGGTCGCCGCGGACCAGACCGTCCCGGTCAGGTCGTACGCCTCAAGGATTTCCATAATCTCCGTGTCAGACTTCGTCACAGGACCTCTCCGGCCGATAGCTGATGCGTGGAAACACCAGCAAACGGGCGGAGGGGTCTCCTCCAGTTAAGGAAGTGATCAGGAACACCACTGGTCAGACGGCCATCCATCTGGAATTCCGGTGGCCATCAGCCTGGACTCGGCTGGCCGCACACCTGGACTTTGCCACGGCCGCCGTCAGCGCCAGCCCTTTACAGCCGAACACACGCCCCGATCAGCCCACCCCACCCCCGGCCAGGCCCCAAAGCCCCAGCTCAACCAGCCCGGACCCTCCCTCACCCGCCCCGGCCCATCTCTCAACGAACCAGCAACACACCAGGCCAGGAAGCACTCCGTACGCCAAGCACTCCTCTCTGGAACACCAGGACTGTGCCGATCGGGGAATCACCGCCCAATACAACAGACCCATCACCGCCGAGGACATAACCAAGCAAGCCGACGACTTCGAACGCCGCTGGCACGCCATCACGAACAATGCCACCGGTGTGTAGTCCGGTCAGGCGGACGTCTCGGGCTCGCTCCACCCTTCATCGAAGTGGCTCGCGCCTCCCCGGAGGAGACGACAGCAGCGGGCCACCGGGTCAGGACGAAAGCGGCAAGTCCGCGAGTATGACGGCGTAGAGCGCAGAGTCCGGGAGGACTGGCGCTTGCCCACCATGACACCTCCACTCGAGCGGAGGTGTCATGGTCCCTGCGAAGGCGGGGGTGTACCGAGCTTCATCTGCTCTGGCAGTTGAACTGTCGACCGCGACGGTCGGCTGGCTTGCCACCGATCAGTTCCAGAATCTCTCGAGCGGCAATTTCGACGATCCCGGGATCCTCAAGGCTGGGATCGCAACGTCGTGCACGCCCTTTAGACGGTGTCCTATGTGGTGATGGCTCGTTGGGCTGTGTATGGGGCGGGGTACGTGGAGTTGGATTGTTCCGGACGGGCTGTGGGAGATCGCGAA
>NZ_JBIAQF010000070.1:0-2249 GCF_042888885.1 Streptomyces sp. NPDC002742 | reverse complement strand
ACCACCCGAGCGATCCGGGACGCACCCGAACACGCCGTCTGGATCCGGGGCATCACCAACAGCCCGCTCCTACCGGGAACTTGAAGCCGCCCTGCAATGAGCGCGGCGGCGGTGACGCGGATGTTCATGTCCCCCCTCGGACGGTTCTGGCTGAGGAGCCATCATGCCGTCGGTGAAGGAGGGGTGAGGCAGGTTGGAGGGAAGTGGCGGCTCACAACCGGCGCTACGCACACGGGAGCTGCTTGTGGTGGCGCGGAGCAAGGGTGCCCTGCGGAAGCAGGTTCCGTCCTCAAATTCTTCCCCGTGGCAAGTCATTTGAGGTTCTTCTGATCTTCCTTTTAGTACTTGCGGTAGCTGTCTGTTGACCTGTAGTAATGACACGTGCACGTCAGTGCAGGTTAGGTCGGACGCTCCAGTCGGTGCCTAATCGCTTAGATCATCAATCAAGTGCCGCTCCCTGACCATGAGTCGGCATTACACCATCGGGGGGCAAATGAACCGCGCCGTAATGCGTGCCGGAGTTTCGCTCATTTCGACGGCAATGGTACTGCTCGCCACTGTCGGCGCCAGTGCCGCATCGGCTGACGATGAACCGGTATCAGTTGATGGCATCGTTCTCGATAGCGGAGAAACGGTTGGCATCGGTGATGAGATTGAGTTCTCCTTTGGCGGCGAAAAGCCTGATGTCGACGCCTCTGGGGTTCCGGCGGCATGCCCGGAAGTGAACGATCCGCCCAAGTACAAGGTCAAGGGAACTCCCCTGTTCATGCCGGATAGGGGGAACCCGAAGTCCACGTGGCTGCTGCCTCGCCAATCGGTCAACTGGGCAATCACGGGAAGTCACACCTTCACGTGGGACATTGGCGGTTCGTACGAGGCGGAGGCAAAATGGATCCTCGGGAAAGCCAAGGTTACTGTCGACACGAAGATCAGTAACGCATGGACCTGGACTGGGTCCCAGACGGTCACTGACACGAACACCACCAACAATGGCTATCGTGCCGTCCTTGGGCAGGTGGGTTGGAAACTTACGACCACCAAGACTTGGATAGCCGCGCCTTGCAAGGCTAAGACGAAGACCATCGTCATTAAGGCTCCTCGCAGGGGAGACATCTCGATCGGACGGCAAAATTCGTGACGCGGATCAGAATGGACCGTGGTGCAGCATCTCTGTGCCTTGTAGCCACAGTTCTGCTCACCGGTGCATGTAGTAGCGGCTCGGGGGGCGCGGCGGGCTCCCGCGCGCCTGGCACCCCGACGGGTCGAGCCTCTTCTCCGGAAAAGCAGGAGCGGGAAAATTCATCCAACGCTGTTTTGGGTCAGGCGTTCACGGGCAGGAAGGCGTTGGGGAGCGGGTACGGTCGACTGCGCCCAGAGATCGGAAATACCCTTCCCGCAGTGCCTAAGAACGTGCAGAGTGTGACATTTGCCTTTGTCTGCACAGGAGGCGGAAGATCTTCTTTCAATTTCTCTGCGGCCTTGGAAGCGCATGCGTGTGACGGATCGGTTTTCCAACACAGCATGAAGGTCACTGGAACCGACCCTGTCGGTTTCTCGGCCGACGTCACCGGTTCGGATGACGGTGATTTCGCTTACGCCTATTACGCCGAGAAGACAAGCTAGCGCCGGTATCCGCGTCGTCCCGCCATGACCGTCATGACGGCTGCCCCCGTCCATCGGTTCACGCCGTTCTCGGTGTCGTCAGGCTCCGGCCAGCGACCGCGCGTCATGTCCGCCCTGATCGTCCCGGCCTTGAACCGATGCCCTCGTCCTCCAGCTGCTGCGCGGTGCACAGCAGCTCGGGGTCGAGGGCGACGGCCCGGCGTTTGACGTGCTCGCGGACGAAGGCGTCGACGGCGGCTTTGTCGTAGTCCTTGTACGGGCCGCGCTTCCCAGCCGAGTCGGGCCAGTCGGGGTGCAGTACCCAGGTCTTGGTGACGGTGTGGATGCCCACGTCGTAGTGCTCGGCGATCTCGGGGGCGATCCAGCCGGGCCGGTCTACCATGGTGACGAACTCTCCTTTGCGGAGTTTCAACTGGTGGGGTCGGTGCGCTGTCACCCCCGGGTTCACCCGGGGGTCGCTCCAGGGCGGTTGCAAGTTCCGGGATCGCGTAGATCGTCCGCGCCCAGCGGGAGTTGACGTGGCAACAGCACAGGCACGAGACCGGTGATCGTCAGGGTGTCTACGCCAGCTGATCACATCGAGGTCCCGTGCCTGCCGCTCCGTCCTCCCCGGTCCCTGCCGTTCT
>NZ_JBIAQF010000069.1:0-2362 GCF_042888885.1 Streptomyces sp. NPDC002742 | reverse complement strand
CCGGCAGGGACGTCGGCCTCGGTGTCGCTGCCGCTGCCGAGCGCGAGCAGGTGCCGGGCGTCCTCGGGCGCCACGGTGTCCACGTCGTCGAGGGCGGCAGCCGGATCCGCCACGAAGCCGGTGAGCACGGTCTCCAGGGCACGGCAGAACCGTTCGGCCGCGGACGCGCTGACGGCCCCGTACTGGAAGCGCAGCAGACCCCGGACACCGCCGTGCGGTTCCTGGTGCAGGTAGAGCGCCAGTGGAAACTGCGCCGTGCCGAGGTCGATGTCAAGGCGCGGAACGCAGCGGGACGAGACCGTGGTCGGCTCGGGCATCGGTGCGCTGGGAACGACGACCAGGTGCGGTGCCCCGCCCGAGGATTCGGGCAGCACGGTGGACAACGGCAGGTCGGCATCACGGTAGGCCCGCACGGAGCGGCTGTGCACCGCTTGCAGGAACCCGGCGACAGAGGAATCCCCGGCAAGGTCGACCGGGAGCAGGACGGTGCTGTTGAAGTAGCCGATGGTGGCCGCGTACCGGGGAGAGCGGCGCGAGACGGTGGCGCCGATCACCGGTCGTGCCGCGCGGGAGTTGCGGCCGAGGACGAGCCCGGCCGCGCCGAGGACGAAGGAGTACGGGGTGATCCGCATCTCGGCGGAGAGCCTGCGGATCCCCTCCCACAGTTCGGCGGGCAGCCGCGCCTCCGTGAGCCCGGCGCCGGTTGTGCCGCTCTGACCGTCGGCCCAGCCGAGGGAGGGCGACAGGTCGGCGCTCCCCAGTTCCTCGCGCAGCGTGGCCGCCCGTTCCGACCGGGCGGGCGACAGATCGTGCGAGGCGTCGGCCCACTCTTCGTAGCTGTGCGCGGGGGTGACCTCCCGGCCTGCCAGCAGCCAGTCGGCCAGCACAGCGAAGGAGGGCTCGTCCACGACCAGGTGGTGGGCGACCACGATCAGGTCGGCGATGTCCGCGCGGTAACGCAGCAGGACGGCCCGCACCATGGGGCCCCGACCCGGGCCCAGCGGTCGCAGGCACTCGTTGCGCACTCGGCGCCGGGCCCGCTCACCGTCCGGGTCGACCGGCACGGTGGCGACGTGCAGAGCGGGCGTGTGTTCCGCCGGCTCGAAGAACCAGCCGTCCTGCTCCTCCACGACGCGTGAGGCGAGCATCGGGTGAACGAGGAGCAGACGGTCGAACCGCTCCGCGAGCGCTGCTTCGTCGATTCGGCCGGTGACGCGGTACACCATCGCGGCGTGGTAGGCGGTCGAGTCCTCGGCGGCCTGGTCGGCGATGTAGAGGTCGGCCTGGTTGGAGGCCAGCCGGCGGCGGGTCCGGACACGCGTGTCCAGGCCGTTCGTGCCGGTGACGGGCGCGGTGGTGCCGGTCGTTCGCATGGTCATGGATCAGTCAGCGCCCTGCGGAGGCGGTTACGAGCCGGTACACGGTCTCGGCCCCGTCCGCCTCCAGCAGGTCGAAGTAGTCGATCTCCTGGCCGGTGGCTTCGAAGAGTGCGGTGGCGAAGAGGACGGCATGGAAAGAGTCCCCTCCGTTCGCCAGGAAGCCCACGGTCGGGTCCGCCGTCTCCCCGAGGGCCTCGAACCAGAGCCGGTGGACCTCGGTCCGCAGGGGGTCGGCCGATTCGTTCTTTTCCTGTAAGGAATCCGTAGCAGTACTGGGAAGCTTTGGGTCGGACATATGTGAGGTCTCCACAACGGCTCCTGCCGTACCTGAATGGATAACTGGAACCGAGTTGCGGCTGAGAATGGGGAAAATCCGCCGACTGGCATTTGGAGGGCCGACTCCAGCGGGTTCCACCCGACACGGGATATCAGTGGTCGAGAAGTGCTGAGATTGTCGACTCAGTGGTCACGGAACTGTTCGGTCGGTGCGAGTGGCTCTAGTGATCTTGGCATGCCGGTGCGTGACCGTCAACGGTCAACTAGCCCTCACCTGGCGCTTGGTAGTGCTTGCGGGCTCCTGTCCGATCGGCGCGTCCGGCTCGGGCGGCAGAGTTCTGGCGCGCTGCCGGGCGACGCTTTGGGGCTGCGAGGGGGCTGGGACCTCTGCTCGAACTTTCCTCTGTGGCGCGCGTTGGTGGCGAACAGGAAAGGGCGTGCCCCCTATTTCTCCTTTGTGTTGAAATCGGGCTCTTGTCCGTTCTGGATAACGTGTTGAATTCCTCTTGGTGATCTTGACGGTGATGGGAGTAATTCGTAGCCTCTTGATGGCCCGTTCCCTTGGTGGGCGAATCCACAGGGAAATACCGAGTCGTGATGGGCGGGGCAATGCAGACCGAACAGATGGCCGGCCTTCCAGGTGCCGAGACAGGCAGGCCGGACGGCCGGGAGATCGACAAGGGAGACACGCCCCCGCCGCCCCCGCT
>NZ_JBIAQF010000068.1:0-2734 GCF_042888885.1 Streptomyces sp. NPDC002742 | reverse complement strand
ACATACAGCTATGACGCTGCCGACCGTCTCACCCAGACGAGTGCCGGCTCATCCGCCACCGGATACGACTACGACGCGGACGGCAACCAGATCAAGGCCGGCAGCACCACCTTCGGCTACGACGCGGAGAACCGCCTGACCGGTGTCACCACCAGTTCCACGCAGTACGGGTTCACCTACGATGCCGACGGCCTCCGAACGAAGGCAACAAAGAGCGGCACAGCACTGCGCACCACCACATGGGACCTCAACTACGACGACGGTTTGCCGCGTGTGGCAACCGAGACCAACGGGTCCGGGAGTCTCATCGCCGACAACCAGTACAACCCCCTCGACCAGATCCAAGGAGAGACGACTGGCTCAGGCCCCTTCTACCACCACCACGACCTGCTCGGCTCCGTAACCGACATCACCGACTCGGCAGGCGCCGCACAAACCGCGTACGACTACACCGCATTCGGCGAGCTGACCACCACCAACATCGCTGCCGCCCCGCCGGTCAACCGGTTCACCTTCACCGGCGAGTACAAGGAGCCCACGACCAGCACCGCGGGCTACTACCTGCGAGCCCGCAATTACGACCCGGGCACAGGACGCTTTACCACGCGAGATCCGCACGTCCCCGCGCAGGACACGCCGTACACCCAGGCTTACGCCTACGCGGAGAACATGCCCACAACCCGCACCGACCCCAGCGGCCTGTGCAGCGTCACCACCCAGCTGAAGGATGCATTCACCGGCAACTGGGGCTGGAACAACAACTGTGCGAAAGAGGACCGCGAAACAGCAGCCAAGCCGCCCGCCGTCCAAGCCGCCAAGAACCTGTCCGACACCACCACCCGCGGCCTGATCAACGTGTCCGGGCAAGGCAGCCTCGGCCTCATCGACGGAATCACCTTCGGAACCTTCAGCTACTTCAGCGGGGCCCAGATCACCTGCCCGCAGGCCTACAACTTTGGCCTTTACGCGAGCATGGTTCCGTTCCCCATCGAAGGAGGGGGCAAGCGTCTGGCGGCCGAGGGCGCGGAAGTGCTCGGCCGGGACGTGGTCCAAACTGGGATGAAGGGCCTGATCAAGAAGGCTCAACTGCCCTTCCGAGGACGCATCCGATACGTTCCACCTTCAGGGACTTCCGTTAGCGCGGGGCTTCCCAGGGCTCCGAGGGGCGGATTTATCGACAAGTTCGGGAATACATGGGTGAAAGGCCCCTCTCGGACCCCTGGTGAGCCGTTCGAGTGGGACGTCCAACTTAGTCGTCAAGGCAAGGCACAACTTGGTTGGGCCAGCCGGGACGGAAGCCACCTGAACGTCTCTCTCAACGGAAGAATCACGCACAAGTAGGATGCTCCGATATCGATAGTGGAAGGCGTCTCCCCTGCCGCACCGGCAGGGGAGACGCCTTGACAGGTGGATCAATGAGTATGCATGCCGAGTTGCAGGTGTTCCTGCGCGTAAGCAATGACAAGGCGATGGACAAGGCCCTCTCCAAGGTTCGGCACCTATGCCCGCTGGCGCTTGGCAACGCTGATGCTGAGCGGTACTGGAAAGACCCCGGGCTGCGCGATGTTCGTCTGCCGATCGCGGTTCCGCACGGTTCTCTCGGCGACATGACGCTTGAGGTACTGCGCGCGGCTTGGTCGCTCGGGGCTCCATGGAGCGTGTCGAGCATCGGTCAGCCTGGCACGGAAGGATGGGAGTTCGAGGCACTTGCGGAACAAGAGCGCACCCACTTTCATGTGCCGGGCTTGGAGTGGGCGCGCATTTCACTGCGCGGAAGCCTCTGCGACACGTGATCAGGTGTACAGCCCGCCGCTACGACGGCGACCACCGAGCTGTGTAACACCACGTGAGGGGCCATCGAAAATGGCTCTGTTCCGACGGCTACACCTGGCTCGGCCCCTACGGCGAGCCTGGCCAGATTCGCCGAACGCGTCAGGAGCAGACATCTCCGTACCTGAACCGCCGGACTTCACCTGGGCTGCATGGATGCTGCCGCGGTGCTGGTCGACAAGTTCGAAGTCGATTGCGTCGGGGTCCGTCGAGTCTTCATCCGGGGTGGTTGCGGGTTCGATCAGCGCTGCAGCGACTCCGGGGTAGCGGTCTTCTGCGGCATCGAGAAGCGCTTCCAGTGTCACGAGGTACTGAGCTCTTTCAGCAGTGCCACTGATCGGGTGACGCCGACGGGGTGCGCAACGCACGTGGCTCCCGTGCCGTTGGGGGAGGTGTTCGAAGTCTCAACCCACAGGCACAGGAGCCCCGTTGGTTCCCTATTCTGCCGCACTCGACCTGCCTCACGCCCTGGTCGAGTGGGTCACCATGCTCATCGTCACCCGTGAGGGTGACCGTCGTTGCAAGCTCCCGCCGCACCAGCGTGCGCTGGTCGGCCTGGTGTACCTGCGCAGGCACGACACCCTCGCCCAGCTCGCAGCCGGCTTCGGCATCTCTATCGGCACCGCCCACGCCTACGTGGCAGCCGTCGTCGATCTGCTCGCAGAGCGCGCACCCGGCCTGCTGCGGGCTCTGCGTGAAGCCGACCCGGACTACGTCCTGATCGACGGCACGTTGGCTGAGTGCGACCTGGTCGGCGACAGCCGGGCCGACTACTCCCACAAGCACCAACGCCGGTAAGTTACGGGCCTGTCGGCTGCGGCGCCTGAATGGTGATCTTGTACTCCGCCCTGCTCAACGGCGTTCTGCTTACAGCCCGGGCGTACGCGAGAGTGCCTTTGCGTTC
>NZ_JBIAQF010000067.1:0-3300 GCF_042888885.1 Streptomyces sp. NPDC002742 | reverse complement strand
TCGTCCGCACCCGAGACCGGGTCCGGGGTGCCCGCGACGAGCGGCGCGCCCGCGCGCTGCGCGATGTGCCGGGCGGCGACCTTGTCACCCAGGTCCCGGATCGCCTGCGGCGGCGGGCCGATCCAGGTCAGGCCCGCGTCGAGGACGGCCTGGGCGAAGTCCGCGTTCTCCGAGAGAAAGCCGTAGCCCGGATGGACGGCGTCCGCGCCCGAGTCCTTGGCGGCCTGCAGCACCTTGGCGAAGTCCAGGTAACTGGTGGCCGGGGTGTCACCGCCCAGCGCGAACGCCTCGTCCGCCGCACGGACATGCAGAGCGTCCCGGTCCGGTTCCGCGTAGACGGCAACGCTCGCGATCCCGGCATCCCGACACGCTCGGGCCACGCGGACAGCGATTTCGCCACGGTTGGCGATGAGCACCTTGCGCACGATGGCTCCCTCCTTGAAAACAAGCCGAGTTTAGGGACAGCCAACACGACGTTTCGACCTGTCCCCAGTAGTGAGCTTGCCCACACGGAGCGTGATACGAGGCTCGCCCTACCCGCGAAATCCCTTGTCGTGCCAAGGCACGCCGGAATCCTTCCCTGAACCCTAGCCCGCAGGTGTGGCCAAGGTCTCTGTGACTCCGTGCTGCGGCCCACAACGATTCTTTGTGGAGTCCCTACGAATGGCCCAACGATTCTTTGCCCTCGACCGAACCCTTGTCCCCGGGTTTACCCGTTAGTAGCGTTCGGGATGTCTAAGACGTACTTGGGGTAACAGCACGCGGAAGTGGGTGGGGCCGGTGGTGCGCAGACCGCTGGTGTGGGTGGCGGCGATCGTGCTCTTCGCGGAGGCGATAGGCATCGCACTCCTCAACTGGTTCCTCGGCGTGGTCGCCGACCGCCAGAACATGCATGTGGCGGGGATCGACTCCGACATGATGTCGCGGTCGTCGAAGATCGGCGGTCTGGTCTTTGGTCTCTACTTCCTGGCCTGTGCCGTGTCGGTCCTGCTGGTCGCGCTCCGGCAGCGCCCCCCGGGCCTTCTCGGGCGTGTCCTGCTGATCAGCGCCGCCGTGGTGCACGCCCTGCTCGGCGCCTTCACGGTGGGCCTGGTGGGCTGGAGAGCGTTCACCTTCATGATGGTGGTGTTCGCGTTGATCGTGTTCACCCTCCTGGCGTACGACGGCCGGGAGACCGGCCCCGTCGACGCCGCGCCGGAGACCGGCGGGACCGGTGACGGCGAGGGGGACGCGGCCGAGGAAGGGAGCGCCGGCCTCGGTGAGGGCGTTGCCGCCGGGAGCGTGGACCTGGCGAAGGGCGCCGACGCGAAGGGCGCCCCGGAAGCGCAAGCCGTGGTCACACCGCCGTCGGCCCCGTCGGCCTCCCCGGCCTCCTGACGGCCCTCCCGGCTGCCTGGCCGCCCTGCGTGGGTGGGGCCCCGTCTTCGTGTGCCGGCCGACGGTCCTTCCGGCCGGCACGAAGGCCCTCGGCCGGTTGCCCGGCTGAACGACCGGCGATCGGCTCCTGGCCGGCTGCCCGGCTGTCCGGCTGTCCCGTTGTGGCCGTCCGGGTGTCAGGGTGCCCGGCCGTTCCCGGTTCGGGTGTCAGGGCGGCAGGGTGTCCGGCCGTCCGGCGTTTCCGTTCCGGGCGTCCGCCGGTTCCGTCCCCGGCTGCCCGGCTGCCCGGCTGCCCGGCTGCCCGGCTGCCCGGCTGTCCCGTTCCGGGTGTCCGGTCCGTCCCGTTCGGCGTTCGGGTATTCAGGAATTCGGGCACCCCGGTCGGCAACATCCCTTGGCTGTACGGCCGTTCCCGTTGTGGTCGGGTGGGGCAGCCGCGAACGGCAGCCCCACGCCGCGGTCCTCACCGCACCCGGGGTGTCCACAACTCGGTGATCCCGACGCCCAGTTCGGCGAGCAGCCTGCGCACCAGCGGGAGCGAGATGCCGATGACGTTGCCGTGGTCGCCGTCGATGCCCTCGATGAAGGGGGCGGAGCGGCCGTCGAGCGTGAACGCGCCGGCCACGTGCAGGGGTTCGCCCGAGGCGACGTACGCGGCGATCTCCGCGTCGGTCGGCTCGCCGAAGCGGACCACCGTCGAGGCGATGGCGGACTCCCACCGCTTCTGTGCCGTGTCCCAGACGCAGTGCCCCGTCTGGAGCGTCCCGGCCCGGCCGCGCATCGCCTTCCAGCGCGCGGTGGCCTCCTCGGCGTCCACGGGCTTGCCGAGGGCCTCGCCGTCCAGGTCCAGCACGGAGTCGCAGCCGATGACCAGAGCGCCCTGGACCTCGGGCCGCGCCGCCACGACGGAGGCCTTCGCCTCGGCCAGCGCGAGGGCGAGTTCAGCGGGGGTGGGTGCGGTGACGGCGTCCTCGTCGACCCCGCTCACGATCACCTCGGGGGCGAGTCCGGCCTGCCGCAGCAGGTTGAGCCGGGCGGGGGACTGCGAGGCGAGCACGAGACGGCGGCGCGGCTGATCGGTCATGCGATCAGGGTATCGGCGCCGATGGGCCGCCGCCTCGGCTGTCGGTCGTTCGGAGCGGCTGTCGGTCGTTCGGAGCGGGAGTGGTGGCACCGCCGCGGTGCCGGCCGCGGACCGGAGCGGCGGGGCGCGGGGTGCCGGACCGGGTCAGCGGATGCCCAGCAGGATCATCGCGACCACCATGGCCAATGCCAGGAGAACGCCCAGGCGTCGCAACATGTCCTGCATGTCACGGAGATCCTTGGGGGGTTCGTTCTCCGGGTCGGACCACAGCATGCTCCCGATCGTGCGACGGAGGGGCGCCGGGCGCCTGAGTACGCGTACTCAACTTGCGTACATCCTGTGTAAACGGGACCGAGGGTTGTTCGGCACCTGGTGTGGTCGGAGGCCCGGCGCGCAGGGGAGTGGGGCGCGGTCGCCGGCGGGGCCGGGAAGGGGCCGAGCTCGAAACGGCCGGACCGGACCGGGTCCGGGGCGCTCCCCGGCCGGTCCGGTCCGAGGGCTAGCCCGGCCAGTAGCTGCGTCCCCACGACGTCGGGCCCGGCCGGGGGAGCCGGTGCGCGGCGACGCGGGCGGGGTCGGCCCAGGAGTCACGCGGCCCGGACGCGCCGGACGGGGCGGACGCCACCGCCGCGGCGCGTGCGCGGACCACCGCCAGTGCGGCGGCCAGCTCCTCAGGGGTCGGGTTGCCCCGTACGACCTTGATCGTCATGTCTGCTCCCAGGATCCGGGTCTGCGGGGTTCTAGAGCGGGATGTTTCCGTGCTTCTTCGGGGGCAGTGATGCCCGCTTGGTGCGGAGCTGGCGCAGGCCGCGTACGACGTGGGAGCGGGTCTGGGAGGG
>NZ_JBIAQF010000066.1:0-3873 GCF_042888885.1 Streptomyces sp. NPDC002742 | reverse complement strand
GTGGTGGGTGGTGCCGTCGGGGGCAAGGTCGGGTTCTTGTTCTCGGGTCAGGGTTCGCAGCGGTTGGGGATGGGGCGTGAGCTGTACGCGGCGTACCCGGTGTTCGCTGCGGCGTACGACGAGGTGTGCACGCTTCTGGATGCGCCGGTCGATGTCGACGCGGAGGAGTTGAACCAGACGGGTTCGACGCAGCCGGCGTTGTTCGCTGTCGAGGTCGCCCTGTTCCGGCTTCTCGAATCGTGGGGCATCCGGCCGGATTATGTGGCTGGTCATTCGGTGGGTGAGATCGCGGCCGCGCATGTGGCGGGTGTGTTGTCGCTCGAGGACGCGGCGAAACTGGTGTCGGCGCGTGCCGCGTTGATGCAGGCCCTGCCCGCCGGCGGCGCCATGGTCGCTGTCCAGGCCACCGAGGACGAGGTACTGCCCTACCTGAGCGACGAGGTCGGCGTCGCGGCGATCAACGGGCCTCGGTCGGTCGTGGTTTCCGGTGCGGAGGACGCGGTCGTCGCCATCGGTGAGGTCTTCGCCGGTCAGGGTCGTAGGACGTCCCGTCTGAAGGTCAGTCACGCGTTTCATTCGCCGTTGATGGATCCGATGCTGGAGGACTTCGCGGAGGTCGTCGGCGGTCTGGTTTTCGACGAGCCGCGGATCCCGGTGGTCTCGAACCTCACCGGCCGCCTGGCCGAGCCGTACACGCCCGAGTACTGGGTGCGGCACGTGCGTGAGGCGGTCCGCTTCGCCGACGGTGTGCGGACCCTGCACGAGCTGGGTGTGAGCACGTTCGTGGAGATCGGCCCCGGCGGTGTCCTCAGCGCCCTTGCCGAAGGCTGCTTTGACGACGGCACAGACATCGTCACCGTCCCCGCCCTGCGCGCCGACCGCCCCGAGCCGTACGCCCTCGTCACCGCCCTGGGGCGGCTGCACACCCACGGCATCTCCCCGGACTGGCAGGGGCTGTTCCCCGGCGCCCGGCACGTCGACCTGCCCACGTACGCCTTTCAGCGCGAGCGCTACTGGCTCGATGTTCCCCAGACGTCCGGTGACGTCCGGGCCGCCGGCCTGGAGGCGGCGGACCATCCGCTGCTCGGTGCCGCGATTGCGACGGCCGACAGCAACGGGATCCTGCTCACCGGACTGATTTCTCTCAAAACCCACCCGTGGCTCGCCGACCACGCCGTGAACGGGACCGTTCTGCTGCCCGGCACCGCGTTCGTCGAGTTGGCGATCCGGGCGGGCGACGAGACGGGATGCGGCTGGGTCGAAGACCTCACCCTCGAGCTTCCCCTGGTCGTGCCCGAGCGCGGTGGCGTCACCCTTCAGGTGGCTGTCGGTCCGGAGGACGAGTCCGGCCGGCGGCAGCTGAGCGTGCACTCGCGCGTCGACGACGGTTCGTGGCTGCGACACGCGACGGGTGTGCTGTCCTCGGCAGAGGCACCGTTTGCTGCGGACCTCGGCGCGTGGCCGCCGGCGGGTGCGGATGCCGTCGACCTGACCGGGTTCTACGAGGGCATGGCCGCTGCGGGCCTGGACTATGGCCCGGTCTTCCAGGGGCTGCGCTCGGTGTGGCGCGCCGGGGACGACGTCTTCGCCGAGGTCGAGCTGCCGGACGAGTCGGCTGCCGAGGCAGCGGAGTTCGCCCTGCACCCGGCGCTGCTGGACGCCGCCCTGCACGCAGTGGCCGCCGGTGGGCTGGTGGCGCTGGACGAGGGCCCGGTCCTGCCGTTCGCGTGGTCCGGCGTCGCCGTGCAGGCCGCCGGTGCGGCGATGGCGCGGGTGAAACTGTCGCGCACGGCCACCGGTTCGTTGAGGCTCGCCGTAGCCGATGGCACCGGTGACCCGGTGGCCTCGGTCGAGTCGCTGTCGTTGCGGGCCGTCTCGGCGGAGCAATCGCGCGGTGCAGGTGGCGGCGATCAGCTGTTCGCGCTGGAGTGGACGCCGTTCACCCTTCCCTCCGCCACCGACGCGCCGGTGATCGAGACTGTCGCGGACTTCGACGCACTGCGGGAGTCGGAAGGGGCACCGGACGTCGTCGTCGTTCCGTGCCCGGCGGGGTCCGGTACGCAGACCGCCGACCGTGTGCGCAGCGTCGCGAGTGAGGTTCTGGGGTTGGTGCAGTGGTGGTTGGCGGAGGAGCGTCCGGGGTGTCTGGTGCTGGTGACGCGTCCGGGCGATCTGGCTCATGCTGCGGTGTGGGGGCTCGTGCGGTCAGCGCAGTCGGAGAACCCGGACCGGATCGTGTTGGTGGAGGCCGAGGACACCGATGAGGCGGTCGGTGTGCTGCCCGCCGTGCTCGCTTCCGGTGAGCCGCAGTTCGCGGTCCGCGACGGGGAGGTGTTCGTACCGCGCCTGGTGAAGGCCACCGGGACCGCCACCGGCACGCCGGACTTCGGCTCCGGCACCGTCCTGCTGACCGGCGCGTCCGGTGCGCTGGGCGGGCTGTTCGCCCGGCACCTGGTCGCCGAGCACGGTGTGCGCAGTCTGCTGCTGCTCAGCCGTCGCGGCGCGGACGCACCCGGTGCGGTCGAGCTGGAGGCCGAACTGGCCGCGTGGGGCGCCGAGGTGCGTTGGGAGGCCTGCGACGTGGCCGATCGGGACGCCCTCGCCGAGGTGCTGTCCGGCACGCCGGTGACGGCCGTGGTGCACACGGCCGGCGTCCTCGACGACGGAGTGATCGCCGCGCTCACCCCGGAGCGCATGGAGAAGGTGCTGCGCCCGAAGACCGACGCCGTGCTCAATCTCCATGAACTGACGAGCGACCTGTCGGCGTTCGTCGTCTTCTCCTCGGTGTCCGGAATCCTGGGCAGTGCGGGACAGGGCAACTACGCGGCGGCGAACACCTTCCTCGACGCCTTCGCCGAAGCACGCCGCGCCCGGGGGCTCCCCGCCACGTCGCTGGCATGGGGCCTGTGGGAGCAGGGCAGTGGCATGGCCGACCGGCTCGACCAGGCGGACCTCGCCCGGCTCAAGCGGGTGGGCCTGGCCCCTATGGCCGTCGACGAAGGACTGCGGCTGTTCGACGCGGCACTGGCCCTGGACCGGGCCGTCGTCGCCCCGCTGAGGCTGGACCTGGGCGGGCCGCAGGGCACGGTGCCGCCGGTCCTGCGAGGGCTGCGCGGCCCGGTACGGGGCACCGCGCGGCGCACGGCGAGGACCGCGCCGAAGGGATCGCTGGGCCGGCGGCTGGCCGGGCTGTCCGAGGTCGAGCGCGAGCAGGTGGTGCTGGACCTGGTGCGTACCGAGGTCGCCGCCGTGCTCGGCCACGCCTCGGCCCAGGCCGTCCAGCCGGAACACGCGTTCCAGGACGCCGGTTTCGACTCGCTCACCTCGGTGGAACTGCGCAACCGGCTGAACACGGCGACCGGGCTGCGGCTCCCCGCGACCATGGTCTTCGACCACCCCACGCCCGTCGCGCTCTCCCGCTTCCTGCTCGCCGAGACACTGGGCGTCCAGGAGCAGTCCGAGGCCGCGGTCGCCGCGGTGACCGGAACGGCGGACGAGCCGATCGCGATCGTGGGCATGGCCTGCCGGTTTCCCGGTGACGTGCGGTCGCCCGAAGACCTGTGGCGCCTCGTCGCCTCCGGCGGCGACGCGGTCTCGGGATTCCCCGAGAACCGCGGCTGGGACGTCGAGAACCTCTACGACCCGGACCCCGACCGCTCCGGCAAGTCCTACGTGCGCCACGGCGGCTTCCTCCACGAGGCTGCCGAGTTCGACCCGGCTTTCTTCGGGATCTCGCCGCGTGAGGCGCTGGCGATGGACCCGCAGCAGCGGTTGCTGTTGGAGACGTCGTGGGAGGCGTTCGAGCGGGCCGGGATCGACCCGGCGACGGTACGGGGCAGCAGGACCGGTGTCTTCGCCGGCGTGATGTACCAC
>NZ_JBIAQF010000065.1:1822-3976 GCF_042888885.1 Streptomyces sp. NPDC002742 | reverse complement strand
TCTTAGACGGCGCCAAACTGGTAACAGCCTGTGACGAGCACGGTCATTTTGGCCGTCCCCTCCGTGGCCTGCGCCGGGCTGGTGTCGCGGGACCACAGTGATTCAGGTCTTTGTCGCGAGCAATGAAACCAGCGGAGTTTTGCATTCCGAATACACAAACCGGGCGAGCGTAAGCTGCTGCAGCACTTTCAGTGCGTTCGCGACTTGACCTCTGTGTGTCCGGATCTAGTACGTCCGATGCAGGAGAGGTTGACGTTAGCTCATGCGGATCTGAAAAGATCAGATCTCCCTGTTGGTCGACCTGTGTAGTTTTCGCCCCCAATACTGAGAGGTTAGCTCTGGTGCGGATTCGGATAGTGAGCATCTTCGCTGCAATAGCGGTTCTGGTTGCGCTGTTATACGCCAATTCCTTGTCGCTGATGCCTAGTGGATACAGTGATGCACCTCTCCTGGTTTCAGCACCCGTTGCTAAGCGCACATCGAAGCCGCTTAAGCCCGCGAAGGTGATGACTGCCAAACAGCGAAGATACCAGTTGGATCGAGATGAGCTACTGGCGACAATTCGTCCCGGATTGCGCCACCATAATCGCAGCCAGAAGGCGTTAAGCAGCGAGGCCAGTGACGGGCCCGACACTATTAGGACCGGTCGGGGTAAGCTCAAGCTTTCACGTAAGACTGCTCCAGCGGCTACTGTGGCTGATTCTGATTTCGAAGGGGCAATATGGGGAGCCACCTACATCGTCAATGACGAATCACAGCTGGATCCCGCTGGCGTGGCGACGCCGCTGAAAGCGAATACCCCACGCAATCTCAAGGTGTACCCGAACTATCGGCCCGGCAGCACCACATGGTATGTGGGGGCAGACTGGCAAGAGGCTTCCAACGTTTTCCCACTGATCCTGCGTGTGCAGTTGTACCGGGCTTCGGACAACCAATTGGTCGCGACGCGACTGACCAGCAGGGACACTCCCACCAGCGCAGAAACCAGTACTCAGTGCCTGCGGTGGAGCATGGGCAGCACAGCGCCGCAGACGTGTCTGTGGTCGTTGCGTGACGGTGTGCTCGTAGGTAAGGCAGGCACGGCCTACTACGCGAAATTGTCGTACGCGACCGAGATGAAAAATCACTTCTACAAGGTGCCAGGCCAGGAGAGGCTGACCTACCGCGAATATTGGCTGCCCACGAAGTGGACGGCGACAGCCACCAGTCCGGCAGCGCCGGCTCTCTACACGCCTGGCATCAGCGACGGATTGTCCGGTCTGTGTACCTGCTGGTACCAGACACGGATCGCAGATCCGGTGAACACCGCGACGGGCGCGGTCACGGATACCGTCACCGACGCAGTCGTCCCGGGCAAGGGCCTTTCTCTCACCTTGTCCCGCTCATATTCATCGGCGTCCAGCGACACCACCAGCCTGCTCGGGAAAGGCTGGAAGCTGCCCTTCGAGGCCAAACTCACGGTTACTGCCAGCACCGTAACACTCAACGAAGCCGACGGCGCCAAGATCGGCTTTGTCAAGCAAAGCGATGGCTCTTACACAGCACCCAAGCCGGTGCGTTACGTACTGACGCAATCCGGCAATGGTTTCACGGTCACCAACATCGACCACACCAGTCGCGTTTTTGACACCTCCGGTCAACTGAGCGGCTGGCTGGACGGTGCCGGGCATGGCCTTTCATTCGGCTACGCAGGGGGGAAGCTCGCCAAAATCACGGACGCTGCCGGGCGCGAGACCACTCTCGACGTCGACGCGGCCTCTGGGCGGCTCAGGTCGGTCACCATGCCAGGCGGCACGACGGTGGCCTACGGCTACGAGGCCGGGCAACTGAAAACAGTGACCGGAACGAACGGCGGCGTGACCACGTACACGTACGACGCCGGCCGGCTTGCCACGGTTATCGATCCCAAGGGAACCACTGTCACGCAGAACACCTATGACGCGACCACCGGGCGCATCAAAGAGCAAGTCGATGCTTCTGGAGGCACCTACGCCTTCACCTGGCAACCCACCGCCAACGCGCCGGCCGGTTCGGGGAAATCGACCATGAAAGACCCGAACGGCGGACTGTGGACTGACGTCTACGAGGCCGGTGTCCTCATCCGCAATTACCGACCTGCGGGCAGCAGCAACAACCGGGACTACGACCAGAATC
>NZ_JBIAQF010000065.1:0-1727 GCF_042888885.1 Streptomyces sp. NPDC002742 | reverse complement strand
GGTAATTTCGCCACCCGGGAATATGACGACCGCGGCAATCAGACCGCAGCCGTGGACGAGACCGGCAGGCGTACCACATACGGATACGACGGTGAGAACCGCCTCTCATCCGTGACGACCCCTCGCGGCAATATCACCGGAACTGACCCGGCGAAGTACACGACCACGTACGGCTATGACGGCAACGGCAATCTGAAAAAGACGGTCGATCCCACCGGAGCCCTGACAGTCACCAAGTACGACGCCTTCGATCAGCCGTATCAACTGACCGACCCCATGGGCAGCACCACCACAACAAAGTATGACGGCAACGGCAATCCAACTGAGGTCACCGACCCCCTCAACAAGAAGACGACGTACACCTACACAGCGGCCGACCTCGTCGAAACGGTCACCAACCCACTGAGCAAGACCACGACATACGGTTACGACAAGGACGGCAACCAGACCTCGCTGACCACCCCCCTCGGCCGCAAGACGACGTGGACCTACGACCATGACGGACGGCTCACCAGCGAAACCGACCCCCGTGGTTACGTGGCAGGCGCCGACCCCGAGTCGTACACCACCCACTACCGCTACCCGGAGGCCGACGGAAAGACCACCGTCACGGATCCTCTGGGCAACACCGAGACCACGGAATACGACAGCCGGGGCCTGATCAGCGGATACGTCGATGCCAACCAGCATCAAACGGGATACGGATATGACGATATTGGCCGACTGAAGATGGTCACCGCCGCGGACGGCGGCGTCACGACGTACACATACGACACTGCTGGCAACGTCAAGACACGTACCGACGACAACCAGCACACCACCACTTACGACTACGACGCCGCGCACCGACTGAAGGCGGTCACCGATCCGCTCAGTCACGCCCTCAGCTACGGCTACGATCCGGACGGGAACCGAGAGAAGGTCACCAACGCTCGCGGCACGGTGGCGACCACCACCTACAACGCCATCAACCTGCCCAACTCCACGGTGTACTCCGACGGCACCCCGAGCGTTTCCTTCACCTACAACGCAGATGCCACACGGAAGACCATCACCGACGCCACAGGCACCCGCACGCTCGACTACTACGCGGGAGGCCGCCTGAAATCGGTCATCGCGCAGGGCCAGGCCAAGGGCTTCAGTTACACCTATGACGACGCGGGCCAACTCACCGGGCGTACCTATCCCGACGGGCGGGCCACGACCTTCACGTATAACTCCGACGGCGACAGGGACTCCAGCACGACCGACGGGCTGAAAACCACCTACGGCTACACCCCTGCCCGCCAGCTCTCAAGTGTCACGCTCCCCACCGCCAACGGCTACCAGGAGACCCGGTCCTACGACCGAGCCGGCCGGATGACCGACATCGGCAGTACCAAGGGCACCAGTGTTCTTTCCTCCTGGCATCAGGAGCTCGACCCCACCGGACAGCCCTGGCGCCTTGATGCGACCCGCGGAAGCAGCGCCAAGTCCACGTACTACACCTACGACAAGACCGGCCGCCTGCTCACTGAATGCACCTCCGCCACGAAAGCCGCAGCATGCCCCGCCGGTGAGGCCACGGACATCTACACCTACGACAAGGTCGGAAACCGGGCCACCCGGACCTCTGCCAGCGGCACAACCACCACATACAGCTATGACGCTGCCGACCGTCTCACCCAGACGAGTGCCGGCTCATCCGCCACCGGATACGACTACGACGCGGACGGCAACCAGATCAA
>NZ_JBIAQF010000064.1:0-4376 GCF_042888885.1 Streptomyces sp. NPDC002742 | reverse complement strand
AGCCGGTGCAGTACTGGCTGTCCGACCTGCCCTCCGGCCTACCGTTGACCACCCTGGTCCGCCTCGCCAAACTCCGCCGGCGCATCGAGCACGACCTAGAGCGTGTTTTAGAAGTGGGTCTTGTGCCTCGCTTCGCTCCGTGATGACCTCGGTGTGGGGCGAGGGGATCTTTCTGACGAGCAATGGACGAAGCTGGAGCCGTTGCTGCCGGTGACGCTGGTGGGTCGGCCTCCGGCTGGCCGACGGAGGTTGATCGACGGGATCCGGTGGCGGGTGCGGACTGGTGCTCCGTGGCGGGATCTGCCGCAGGAGTACGGGCCTTGGCAGACCGTCTACGGACTCTTCCGCCGCTGGCAGCGCGACGGCATCTGGCCGCTGCTGCTGGCCGGGCTCCAGGCCCAGGCGGACGCGGCCGGGCTCATCACCTGGGAGGTCAACGTCGACTCCACGATCTGCCGGGCCCATCAACACGCCGCGGGCGCCCGCCGCGACGGCCAAGCCCAGAAGGAACCGCCTGGCGGAACCCGTTTCGAGCCCGAGGACCATGGCCTTGGACGGTCCCGTGGCGGCTTGACGACCAAGATCCATCTCGCATGCGAGCAAGGCCAACGTCCGCTGTCCGTGCTGGTCACGGCTGGACAGCGTGGTGACAGCCCCCAGTTCATCGCTGTCTTGGAAGCCATACGGGTTCCCCGCGTCGGCCCGGGCCGTCCTCGTATTCGTCCGTTGCGGGTGCGGGGTGACAAGGCGTATTCATCGCGCGCCAACCGGGCCTATCTGCGAAAGCGCGGGATCCGGTGCACGATCCCGGAGCCGGCCGACCAGGTCGGCCACCGCAAGCGACGTGGGAAGGCCGGCGGGCGGCCTCCGATCTTCGACCGCGAGGACTACAAAGCCCGTCACGCGGTGGAGTGCGGGATCAACCGGCTCAAGCGCAACCGGGCGGTGGCCACGCGGTTCGACAAGCTCGCGGTCCGCTTCGAGGCCACGGTACTGGTCGCCGTGATCGGCGAGTGGCTGTGACCTGCCGGAGGGGCACCCGCCCATGCCATGCTGACCGCGGTCGGGTTGAGCAGGGCGAAGGGAGAGGCCAGCGATGGGGGCTCGGTACTACGGCGCCGACAGCGAGAACGGCGACCGTATCGACGACCCGTCCGAGGACGCACTGTTCATGATGATCGGCGACCTCAACGACTCCGACAACACCTTCGTCGTCATCCAGCCCGACGAGGACGACCCCGCCTGGTTCGCCTCGGTGGCCGTCCTGGACGAAGGCAGCTACGAGATCGTCCGCCGCGACACCACCCGCAACGAGCACGAGGTCACCACGGCAAACAGCATCAACGACATCGCCCGCGACCTCACCATCTGGATGGCCGCCCGCAGCATCAGCGCTCGCTAACCCCGACCCCACCCCGGCGCCGAACCTCTGCGGCCTGCTCCCGCGCTGCTGCTGCCTCTGCTCTCGCCCTGCCCCGGTCCTCCTCGAAGACCAGCACACAGGCCAATGCGTCCAAGGCCGCAGCGATCCTCTCCCGCCAGTCAGCGAACTCGACGGAGTCCGCACCGGATGGCTGCTGCGATTTCACAGAGCGGAGATGGCGCAGAGCGTCCTTGAGTACGGGGTCAACCACGAGGCTTCTCTCTATCAGTGCGCGGTCGACCCATCGTGCACCACTTTCAAAACACGGCCTAGGTCGGTGCCAGGTGTTGATCGTTCTCGGCGCGGGGGCGAGTGCCGGTGTGTCGCAAGCGGTTGGCCGGATGGGCGTCGTCAAACGCTTCGGGGACCATCGTGTCGGCGATCAAGGGAGGCCTGCCCCGGCCGCCAGCGCGGCGATCACGGCGGGTGAGATGCGGCGGCCGGGAGGTTGGCTGATCATGAGCTCATGCCTGGGCTTCGTGTGGTCGTCTCTCCGCCGTCCCCGACCGGGGGCCGGCGGGTCCGGGTGGATGGGGAGATCCTCGGGCTGGCGTACTCGGTGCGGGACCTGGTGGAGTTTCTGCGTCGGGTGGGGCTGGAAATGGAGCCGGCCGAGGTGATTGAGTCTCCGATCATCGACTGGCACGGCGTCGGGCCGGACCGGTGGGGTCCCGATCCGTCGTAAGTGGCGTCAGGCTGCTGCGTGGGTACCGTCGCAGGTGACGGGGGCACCCTGCAGCGCAGGGTGTGCTCGTCGCTGAACGCCGCACGCTCGTACGCTGGAAGGTGGGCCAGCTGTACGGAACGGCGCTCGGCATCAAGGGTCAGAGCCTGTTGAAAGCGCTGGTCACCGGGTTTGCGCGGCGGACGCGATTACAGTTTCGGCCAGAACCTGTACAAGCGTTGCCACGCGATGGAATCAACGGCCTCAATCAGTGCAGGGCCGTGGTGCCTGAGTGCCAGGCATGACGGTGGGGTCGGGTCAATGCCGGGGCTGCCCGTCGGTGTCGTCGTCAGGTGTCTGCCAGGAATCCTGACGGGGTGCCGTCTGTGGATTCGGCGCTGCCGGCCTGGCGCCGGGATTCTTTCGGTGTGCTGCGCGTCGGCTGCCGTACCAGAACGCGCCGATCAGAAGGGCAGCCACCACTACACCGGCGACGATCAGGAAGAGCGACGACGAGCCGTCGGCCGCGAGGACTTGAGAGGCGATCATGGTGGCCGTGTACCCCGTTCTCCGGCCTTCACGGCGCGCGGATACTCAAACGTTGCGAACTTGGTCAAATTGCCGTGCTCGGAACGATCCCGGGTGTGACGGGCCGCTGAGCGGGCTTTGCCCCGCCGGCGCATGCAGGTCTGTCATCAGCCGCACCAGGGCTCGCCGGTCCTCAAGATATCCGTTGAGGTTGTCAACCGCTCTATGCGCACCCCTGCCCTACCGTCGACGGATGCCGCAGCCGCATCGTGGACGCGGGTGACGGCCACCACCGGCGCTACCACGGCGGAGTCGGCCGTAGTGGGACCAGTGCCCAGGCGCGCAGAGTGTCGGCCGCCGCTGAGGTTTCCTGGTCCTGTCAGGCTGTCGGCAGAGGGATGCACCGCGCGGACTGCTCTTGCTGCCATGCGGTCTTGATGTACTCGGCGAGCCGGTCCTCGAGCAGGAGGGTGGTTGCGCAACCGAAACCGACGCCGACGACGCCCCCAGCCCTCGCAGGACCCGATTGCTCGTACTTGCGCACCCAGGAGTGCACCGAATGCCTCGACACCGCATACCGGGCCGCGACTTGAGTGACCGCGACCCCCGCGACCACCCACAACTCCACCAGCACGGCAGAGGTTCGGCGGATGTCGTCTGAGATCGCGTACAGGTGCCGAGCGTGGGTCAGCCGCGGCGCAGCAGCATGACGACAGCGATGATGACGATGATGAGAACGACGGTACCCAGGCCTATGTACACGGGTTTCTCTTTCTCTCGGGGGAGCGGCGCCCATTGGTGCCGCCCAGACCGAGTGCCCCGGCCTGGGCTTTTCAGTCGGGAGCGACCAAGTCAGTGCCTCCGGGCTGTGTCCGGCCGTCGCTGTTCTGCCCGGTGCCTGCGGCTCGAAGGGCCGGGCGCCGTGCGCTAGTGCGGGACGGTGAGGGCTGGAACTTGAGTGTTCCGATCCCCATGGCGACGGGCTGCACCGCGCCAGGGAAGGCGTAGAACGCCAGCCTCGTCTCGGTCTTCGATGATCTTCGTGAGGTTTGCCACCGCGTCCCGTAGCTGCGGGCGAGGTCTCGATCGCCTTCTCGGCGTGGGCGCGGTCCTCGGCGTCGTAGACCTCCTGTAGCGCCTTTGTCGCTCCGTGCTGTGTGGAACGCTGGGTCGTGGAGCGCGCCTTCCCCGCCTGCGCTGGTTCCGGCGCCTGCGAGTCCGCTGGGAGATCCGCGACGAACAGGCGGCCGTCTTCGGAGGTTCCTGTGACCTTGCGACCGACCTCTGTCCGGGGCGTTCTGCCCGTCCTGGGACGGGTGATCTGAGGGAGCGGAGCGTGAACGGTTGCGACCGTTCCTGCCTGTCGGCAGCAGACGCTGCGGCAGGTGAGGGGATCATCGGCAGGTGATTGCACGGGCCGACTCCAGCCGGACCGCGCCCGCTCCGATCTTCGGGAAGCAGACGGGGCGGTGTTCGGCAGCGGGCCATGACCAGGGGGGCGAAGGTACGGGGAGTTCCTGGACAGGCTGCGTGCTTGTGGTCGATGAACGACGATGGAGGTACAGGGGCTGGCCGGTCCTGCGGTATCCGTCCCTCAGGGCGCATACCGCCGTGGTGCGCCGAGGACTGCGCGCGGAGGGAGTTCGCCGTGGACCCGCCCGCCACTTCCGGCCCGCACGAACACGGCCGACACAGGCCGAGCCGTTCTTTGGACCATGTCGAACGGGCGGAGTACGAGCGGCTGCGGCGCACTCTCGGCAT
>NZ_JBIAQF010000063.1:0-4920 GCF_042888885.1 Streptomyces sp. NPDC002742 | reverse complement strand
GCGATTCATCCACCCCGACCACACCCACACCCACACCCCACACCCCCTACGCATAGCCACCTGAACACACCCACACACCACCCACCCCAACCCCCCAACCCCGGACCCCGACCCCCCCCCAAACCCGGCCACCCCCGGAACCCACCCCCGGACCGGACCCGGACCCGGGACCCCGGACCCACCCCCGAACCCCGGACAACACCCGACCCGAACCCGGACCCCGGACAACCCCACCCCCGGACCCCGGACCCCGGACACATGATCACCGCACAAGCAGGCACCACCCCGAAACACCCGCACCGGACCCCGCCAGAACATCTGCCACGAACAACAACAACCCCTCCCCGAAGGAACTGACGAAATACGGTTCACGGCGTGACGCAACGAGTCAGGACTTCAGACGGAGGGGCAGTTTCCTCGCGTCCGACGGCGTCATCGTGCAGGGGACCCGGCGACACGCGGCCGCGCGCCGGTGATGCGCACCGACACCTTCCGGACGGCCCGCCAGGTCGACGTGCACGGTGCGCAAGCCACAGCGGCCGCCACAGCAGCGCACAGAGCGGCCGCAAGGACGACGACGACGGCGGCCATGGTGAGCAGACGCGTCGAGTCGGATGCACGGCTACCCGTTCCCGCGCGTCGGCGTCACGCCCGCGCCCAAGGCGCCGTTGCACCACGCTGAAGGTCCGCGGCATCGCCGAGACCGGTGCGCAGGCCGGTGCGCAGGCCGCGGCCTGGGCCTGCGCCGGACCGGGCCGCGTTTCCCTGCTTGCCACAGGCGATCACACCGCCGTACATTCCCTGCACCCGGCTTGTCCGGCCGCATCGTCTATCCCCTTTTGAGCACCCGAGGAGCGCCCGGTATGACGGGTGTAATGGCGGTCGCAGGCGGCACCGCATCCGGCAAGTCCACCCTTGCCCAAGCCCTGTCGCTGCAGTGCCCCCAGAGCGTGGCACTGATCCACCTGGACGACTACTACGTGCCCGCGCACGACCCCCTGAGAGGCGTGTGGACGGTCAGCGCCGACGGGCACGCCGTCCTCGACTGGAACCATCCGGGGTCGATCGACGAGACAGCGCTGACACACGCCATCGACGCGGCACTGCTGCGCCCCGGCGTGCTGCTGGTGGTGGCCGAGGGCCTGTTCGCACTGTCACTGCCCTGCGTGGTCCGGCGGGCGGCATGGCGGGTGTACGTCGACACCCCCGACGACATACGCCTGGCCCGCAAAATCCTCCGGAAGATCGAAACACAGCGCCAGGACCCCCGACTGTCCCTGCGCAACTACCTGCAGACCGGCAGAGACCGCCACACAGCCTACGTCGCACCCACCCGGGCAGCCGCCGACCTGATCATCGACGGAACCACAAGCGAAGCAGACATGCTCGCCGCCGTCATGCCCCTGATCCGGCCCGCCCTCACACCACCACCCACAACACCCCCGCCGACACCAGGAGTACGCACTGTGACCCACACCCCACACACCCCGGCATTCGCACTCTGACCCACACCCCACACACCCCGGCATTCACGCCGTGACACGCGCCTTGCCACCAACACTTCCATCCCCGTCTACCCGAGCGCCCCAGTCGCCGCCCCAAGCTGCTGGGGGGTCCTAGTAGTGCCTGGTCAGGTTGATATGGGTGTTGGTATGTCGCGGTGGCAGGTGGGGCAGGCGCCGGTCCACAGGGCGAGGAGTGTCTGTAGCTCGCGGACGACCTGGTAGAGGCTCAGGCCGGCGCCGGCTCTTTTGGGGCTTGGGCCAGTCGTTGCAGGGTGCAGAAGGCGTGCGCGACGCAGACGAGGGTGACGTGGTGGTGCCATCCGCCCCAGGTCCGGCCCTCGAAGTGGGCAAGTCCCAGGGCCTGTTTCATCTCCCGGTAGTCGTGCTCGATGCGCCAGCGGAGTTGGGTGCGGATCCTCTGAAGTGATGGTCGGGATCAAGGATGTGAGGTCGTAGTTCTGCTGGTCGGGGGTGGTGCAGAGGTGTGCACGGCCACATCGCTTCATCGTCAGCGATCAGCTCGTGGCATCCCATTCGTCCGAAGTCATTGGCTTGGCATCTGGGTAGTGTCGTTGGATCTCACTCAGGACCCACTTGTCGGCTGTGCGGACGTCCCAGCTTGAGCTGTCGAACTCCCTCAGGGTGAGCATGAGTTCGGTGCCTGCATAGCCTTCGAAGTCTCCGTCGACTGCCTGCAGGTAGGGCGCGTCCATGGCCAGCAGCTCAAGGGTGGGGATTCCGTTGCCCTCTGAAGCCGTGACCAGCTCGGCGAACTTGGGGTGTGGGTGATCGTCGAAGACCTGAGCTCGCCAGGTGAGCGTGAGTCCGTAACTCCCCAGGCGGACCAACAGCTCCGCCAGTGTGACGTAGTGCCGATCGGCTGGGTGGCCCCCGTGCGGGGCGTCGTCCCGCCAGGCCGCGAAGGAGATCATCTGCATAGCGGACGGCGTTTCAGTCATAGGTTCAGCACCTTGCGTCGATCTCGGGGAGTCACAAATTGCAGTTTCTCCATTGTCCTGGTCGCCTCATCCGAAGGAAATTGATGGGGTGCAGGTGATCTCGGGGCGGGTTGAACTGGCAAAGCGCTGCTTGGTGTGTGCCAGGCGCTCGCGTGCTCCTACGGTGGTGGGGTGGAGGTGGGGCGCCATGGTGTCTTTGCCGGAAGAGCTTCAGGCGCGGGAGGACGCGGCTCGCCAGCGAGTGGAGGAACTCCAGGCCGAAGCTGTGGAGTTGGCCCTCCGGCTGGCGAAGGCACGGGAGGATCTGTCCTGGTTGGAGATCACGCGGGAGACCGTCACACAGGTGCTTGCGGAGCTGTCGGCAGCCAAGGCCGAGCCGGATATTCCGACAGAGGATGCGTCGCCACTGCACATGACGTCGGCGCCTCATGGCGTCGGGGTGATGATGGTGCCGCCGTGGCGGGAGGGCTTGGTCGTGGCGGTGTTGCCGGATGTGTACCGGGACATCGTGGAGATCATCGCTGATGCGCCCGGACCGGTGCAGGCCAAGCAGATCGTGCCGCGGATCGGTCTACCGACGACGACCGGGAAGATCGAGGGGACCCGGGGGAAGCTGAAGCGGCTGGTGGAGCGGGGCTGGCTGGACGAGGACACACCAGGACAGTTCACCCTTGCCCGACAAGGCCCGGGGCGGGACCGGGTCAACTCCCAGTGACCAAGGGGCTCTTCTCCGTAGATTCGTAGGCGCCAACCAAAACGAATCACTCCCGAAGAAGAGCCCGATGGAACCGTACGACGCCTTGCGTGAACCTGATCCGTACTTTGCTCCCGTGATGCCTTCGAACGCCTCATCTCGACGCTGGCTGACGGCCCGGCGGCGAACATGCCTCATGACGAACTGGAAACCCAGCTCGAACAGCTGGGACGCGAACTGCTGCGGCAGCTGATGCAGGACCACCTCGATCTGCGAGCCAAGAAAGAGGAGGACACGGTGCGAGCAGAAGGACAGCGGCCGATGGTCCTCGGTCCGGAAGGACAACCTCGACCCTGGCGGGAGAGGGGCCACCGTCGCCTGCTGACCTGCATGTTCGGGCCGGTGCGGGTGACACGAATCGCCTATCGCGGCCACGGCGTGCCCAATGTGCACCCTGCAGATGCGGCACTGTCGCTGCCCGCCGGCCGGCACTCACGCGGACTGGCCCGCCTCGCGGTCCTGGAAGCTGTCCGCGGTTCGTTCGACCAGGCCACCGCCGCGATCGAGCGTCGATGCGGGAAGGTACTGGGCAAGCGCCGCCTCAAAGAACTGGTGGTCGCCGCCGCCGTCGACATCGCTGCCTACTACACGGTGAAGATTCCCACCCCGTGCACCCGCGAAATGCCGCTGATCATCCAGATCGACGGGAAAGGCGTGGTGATGCGACCCGAGGCCCTGCGCGAGGCCACCCGCCAGGCCGCGGCCAAGACCGCAGCGGCCGGGCGGCGCGGCCGCCTGGCCCCGGGCGAGAAACCCAACCGCAAGCGCATGGCGACCGTGGCCTGCGTCTTCGACGTTGTTCCGGCACCGCGCCGGCCGCACGACATCATCCACCCGCCCGGCGGCCGCAGCGAGAGCCGACTGCCAAGGCCGGGTCCGAAGGCGGAGCGGAAATGGTGCACCGCGTCGGTGATCCGGCCGCCGGAGCAAGTCGTCGCTGACGCCTTCGCCCAGGCCGACTCCTGCGACCCGCAGCATCTGCGGGACTGGATCGTGCTCGTCGACGGTGCCCGCCACCAACTCAACCTGATCCATACCGAAGCCGCCCGCCACGGCATCCGTCCGACCGTCCTGCTCGACTTCGTGCACGTCGCCGAGTACTGCTGGACGGCCGCCCACGCCTTCCATCCACCGGGCAGCCGCGAGGCCGAGACCTGGGCCGCAGACAAACTCACCGCGATCCTCGCCGGACACGCCGATCGCGCCGCTACCGAGATGACCGCCCAGGCCACAGCCGAACAACTGCCCGCCGCCCGCCGCGAAGCCGTCACCACCTGCCACCGGTACCTCACCGGCCACCTCGACCAACTCCACTACGACACCGCCCTCACGGCCGGCTGGCCGATCGCTACCGGAGCCGTCGAAGGAGCCTGCCGCCACCTGATCGCCGATCGCCTCGACATCACCGGCGCCCGCTGGGGACTCGACGGCGCCGAAGCCGTCCTCCGGCTTCGCGCACTGATCACGAACGGTGACTTCGAGGACTACTGGAACTTTCACGCGGCCCGCGAACATCAACGCCTCTACCCCAGCCCCGACCAGCGGAACTACAGCCTCACCGCTTGATCCCCACCGTCACTTCAGAGGATCCGCACCCAGCGGAGTTCGGCGAGGCGGACCAGGGTGGTCAACGGTAGGCCGGAGGGCAGGTCGGACAGCCAGTACTGCACCGGCTCACTCTCGCCGGCGGGCCATTCGGCCA
>NZ_JBIAQF010000062.1:1767-5057 GCF_042888885.1 Streptomyces sp. NPDC002742 | reverse complement strand
ACACAGTGGACGCGAGCAACTGAGGACAAGCCCTCGGCCTATTAGTACCAGTCACCTCCAGCGGTTACCCGCCTTCCAGATCTGGCCTATCAACCCAGTCGTCTACTGGGAGCCTTAACCCCTCAAGGGGGTGGGAATACTCATCTCGAAGCAGGCTTCCCGCTTAGATGCTTTCAGCGGTTATCCCTCCCGAACGTAGCCAACCAGCCATGCCCTTGGCAGGACAACTGGCACACCAGAGGTTCGTCCGTCCCGGTCCTCTCGTACTAGGGACAGCCCTTCTCAATATTCCTACGCGCACAGCGGATAGGGACCGAACTGTCTCACGACGTTCTAAACCCAGCTCGCGTACCGCTTTAATGGGCGAACAGCCCAACCCTTGGGACCGACTCCAGCCCCAGGATGCGACGAGCCGACATCGAGGTGCCAAACCATCCCGTCGATATGGACTCTTGGGGAAGATCAGCCTGTTATCCCCGGGGTACCTTTTATCCGTTGAGCGACGGCGCTTCCACAAGCCACCGCCGGATCACTAGTCCCGACTTTCGTCCCTGCTCGACCCGTCGGTCTCACAGTCAAGCTCCCTTGTGCACTTACACTCAACACCTGATTACCAACCAGGCTGAGGGAACCTTTGGGCGCCTCCGTTACTCTTTAGGAGGCAACCGCCCCAGTTAAACTACCCATCAGACACTGTCCCTGATCCGGATCACGGACCGAGGTTAGACATCCAGCACGACCAGAGTGGTATTTCAACGGCGACTCCACAACAGCTGGCGCTGCCGCTTCAAAGTCTCCCACCTATCCTACACAAGCCGAACCGAACACCAATATCAAACTGTAGTAAAGGTCCCGGGGTCTTTCCGTCCTGCTGCGCGAAACGAGCATCTTTACTCGTAGTGCAATTTCACCGGGCCTATGGTTGAGACAGTCGAGAAGTCGTTACGCCATTCGTGCAGGTCGGAACTTACCCGACAAGGAATTTCGCTACCTTAGGATGGTTATAGTTACCACCGCCGTTTACTGGCGCTTAAGTTCTCAGCTTCGCCACCCCGAAGAGTGACTAACCGGTCCCCTTAACGTTCCAGCACCGGGCAGGCGTCAGTCCGTATACATCGCCTTACGGCTTCGCACGGACCTGTGTTTTTAGTAAACAGTCGCTTCTCGCTGGTCTCTGCGGCCACCCCCAGCTCACCGAGTAAATCGGATCACCAGTGATGGCCCCCCTTCTCCCGAAGTTACGGGGGCATTTTGCCGAGTTCCTTAACCATAGTTCACCCGAACGCCTCGGTATTCTCTACCTGACCACCTGAGTCGGTTTAGGGTACGGGCCGCCATGAAACTCGCTAGAGGCTTTTCTCGACAGCATAGGATCATCCACTTCACCACAATCGGCTCGGCATCGGGTCTCAGCCTTGATGTGTGACGGATTTGCCTATCACACGGCCTACACCCTTACCCCGGGACAACCACCGCCCGGGATGGACTACCTTCCTGCGTCACCCCATCACTCACCTACTGCAGGTCTGGACCGTCGGCTCCACCACTCCCCCTTGCCCGAAGGCTCCGGGGCGGCTTCACGGACTTAGCATCGCCTGGTTCAATGTTTGACGCTTCACAGCGGGTACCGGAATATCAACCGGTTATCCATCGACTACGCCTGTCGGCCTCGCCTTAGGTCCCGACTTACCCTGGGCAGATCAGCTTGACCCAGGAACCCTTAGTCAATCGGCGCACACGTTTCTCACGTGTGTATCGCTACTCATGCCTGCATTCTCACTCGTGAACCGTCCACCACTGCCTTCCGGCGCGGCTTCACCCGGCACACGACGCTCCCCTACCCATCACAACACCCGTTGGGGCTATACGCTGCAATGACACGACTTCGGCGGTACGCTTGAGCCCCGCTACATTGTCGGCGCGGAATCACTAGACCAGTGAGCTATTACGCACTCTTTCAAGGGTGGCTGCTTCTAAGCCAACCTCCTGGTTGTCTGTGCGACTCCACATCCTTTCCCACTTAGCGTACGCTTAGGGGCCTTAGTCGATGCTCTGGGCTGTTTCCCTCTCGACCATGGAGCTTATCCCCCACAGTCTCACTGCCGCGCTCTCACTTACCGGCATTCGGAGTTTGGCTAAGGTCAGTAACCCGGTAGGGCCCATCGCCTATCCAGTGCTCTACCTCCGGCAAGAAACACACGACGCTGCACCTAAATGCATTTCGGGGAGAACCAGCTATCACGGAGTTTGATTGGCCTTTCACCCCTAACCACAGGTCATCCCCCAGGTTTTCAACCCTGGTGGGTTCGGTCCTCCACGACCTCTTACAGCCGCTTCAACCTGCCCATGGCTAGATCACTCCGCTTCGGGTCTTGAGCGCGCTACTGAACCGCCCTATTCGGACTCGCTTTCGCTACGGCTTCCCCACACGGGTTAACCTCGCAACGCACCGCAAACTCGCAGGCTCATTCTTCAAAAGGCACGCAGTCACGACGCACTGAGTAAACTCAATGCGCGACGCTCCCACGGCTTGTAGGCACACGGTTTCAGGTACTATTTCACTCCGCTCCCGCGGTACTTTTCACCATTCCCTCACGGTACTATCCGCTATCGGTCACCAGGGAATATTTAGGCTTAGCGGGTGGTCCCGCCAGATTCACACGGGATTTCTCGGGCCCCGTGCTACTTGGGTGTCTCTCAAACGAGCCGTTGATGTTTCGACTACGGGGGTCTTACCCTCTACGCCGGACCTTTCGCATGTCCTTCGCCTACATCAACGGTTTCTGACTCGTCTCACAGCCGGCAGACTGTGAAAGAGAGATCCCACAACCCCCCAAGCGCAACCCCTGCCGGGTCTCACACGCTTGAGGTTTGGCCTCATCCGGTTTCGCTCGCCACTACTCCCGGAATCACGGTTGTTTTCTCTTCCTGCGGGTACTGAGATGTTTCACTTCCCCGCGTTCCCTCCACATACCCTATGTGTTCAGGTATGGGTGACAGCCCATGACGACTGCCGGGTTTCCCCATTCGGAAACCCCCGGATCAAAGCCTGGTTGACGGCTCCCCGGGGACTATCGTGGCCTCCCACGTCCTTCATCGGTTCCTGGTGCCAAGGCATCCACCGTGCGCCCTTAAAAACTTGGCCACAGATGCTCGCGTCCACTGTGCAGTTCTCAAACAACGACCAACCACCCATCACCCCGAACCAGTAGTTCGAGTGCACTGGGGCCGGCACTGAAGGCAGCCACACGGGCCGTACCTTCAGACACCCAACAGCGTGCCCGACACTC
>NZ_JBIAQF010000061.1:0-5359 GCF_042888885.1 Streptomyces sp. NPDC002742 | reverse complement strand
CGAACTGCAGACACTCCTCGCCACCTGGACCGGCGCCTGCCCCACCTGCCACCAAGACATACCCACACCCATACGAACCTGACCAAGCCCTACTACGGCCTTGCCGTTGAGGACCAAGGTGGCGTTGCCGTACTTCCAGCACAGGTCGCCCTTGCCGGACTGACCGTCGTCCTTGCAGGAGCCGTACTTGCGCTCGATGTAGGACTCGGTGATGGAGAAACCCTCGCCGACCACCGAGGTCTGGTTGTTCTCCCCGGCCGTGCGGCCGTCCACCGAGGCGGAGTTGTAGGAGATCGACAGGTTCGGGGCCGGGCCGGCCGTCGCCGGGGGAACCCGCAACGGGTAGTTCCAGGTGAAGTCACCCGTGCTGCCGCCAGCCTCCCAGGTCGCGGTCGGGGACAGCGACGTGGCACTGTAGTCGCCCCCGCCGCCCGAACTGTCGGCCGCCGCCGCCAAGAGCATCGGGGTGCCGGCCGTCAGCGTGCGGGCGGGGAGGGTGCCCGTCAGGGTCTGGGACTCCGCGTCGTTGTCCGCGCCTGCCACCGGGGTCTGTGTGCGGCAGGACTTCTTCTGCGGGGTGGTCAGCGCGCACGCCGGGAGGCTCACCAGGTGCAGACGGGGGCCGAAGTTGCCGCCGTAGACATCGTTGAAGGAGGAGTAGCCCAGGGAGACCCGGAGGCTGTCACTGTCACCGGATGTGGTTCTCGCGGGGGCGACGGTGAGCAGGACGCCGTTGACGCCCGCCTTCTTCGCGGCCGACTGGGAGTGGACGCTGAGCGCCACCTCCTCCGCCGGACCGGTGGCCTTCGCTTTCTTCTTGGTCTTCGCCGACTTGGCTGCCGCGACGGCGGGTTCCTGGGCCAGGGCCATGCCGAGCCCGCCGATGGTGACAGCGGCCTTGCCGGTCGCTGCAACCTCGGTGGTGGCTTTCCCGGCCTTCGGCCATGCGGCTTTCTTCAGCCGTTCACGGGTCTGGCGGGACGCCGGTGCGGCTTTGTCCTTCGGGGCCTTGGATGTTCCGGGCTTGAGCACGCCCACTTTGTTGATTTTTGCCTTGGGCCGGTCCTCCAGCGGCTTGCGGGCACTCTGGGCCTGGGCCTGCGCAGCGAAGGCGTAGTCCGAGGGAATCACGACTTGCGGCAAGAGGGATAGGGACGCGATGACCGCGCCATGGCCGAGCCAGCGGCGTATGACCGCCCCTGGCAAGCGTGGGCGGAAGGGTGTTGAAGACACGGTGAATTTCCCGATTTTCGGAAATGGAAAGGGGCAGAGTGCGCCCGGGCGACGACGGTGGCGCCCGAGCACGCTGGTTCTCGACAGCGCGTCCGCCAAGACACGCGGAGCGTTTCGAGCAGAACGGACAAGGACGGAAGAAGGCGGGGGTGGGACAGGGCAGGCAAGGAGGCCCGCCCTGTCCCACCCGCTCCTATCGCTGCTCGGCGTTGCGCCGGTTGGCGATCGTGTCGGTGGAGGTGGCTCCGGCCCAGACACGGACGCTGTCGATCGTTCCGGGGAAGTAGCGCGCGGCAGTGCCGTTGATCTTCGCCCGGCCGATCTCGAATGCTCCGCCGCCCTGCCAGGGGGCCGAGTACGGCACGCCGTCCTCGTCACCCATCAGGGCGCTGTCGACGTAGAGCTTCAGCGCGCCGAGCCTGGAGGTGTCATCCGGGTCGGCTGCCGCCTGGGCGTCGTGGACGACCGTCAGCATGACCGGGACGCCCAGCTTGGCCGTGGTGAGCGCGGTGGACTCGCTCTCGGTCCAGAGCGCTCCGGTGCCGTCCTTGTCGGGACGGCCGAACATCCACCGTCCCTGGGTGCTGCCGGCCGGCTGGTCGTACCAGACACCCCAGGAGGACTGGCTTGTGCCCGACTGGCCGAACACCTGCACCGCGTACGACTTGCTGGTGTCGGCGAGCTTGGCGGGGTCCAGCGTCACCCAGGCGGTCGCGGTGAACGAACCGGAGTCGTCGACGACCGGACCGGTGGCCGTGGCATAGGCGCTGGTGCCGTTCAGGGTCATCGCCTGCGTGGTCGTGACCTCTTCGCCGATATCGGGGTCGCCGGTGGTGAACTGGGTGAGCGCAGCTCCGTTGAGGGTCAGGTTCCGGCTGAAGCCGCTGGTGTCTGTGATCGTGGTGCCGGTCGCGTTGGCCATGTCCGTGGCGTCCCACTTGGCGACGAGCGCCGGGACCGGGTCGCCGGCGGTGCCGTCGCTGAGGTCCTCGTCCTCCAGCCAGGCATCGTGGGTGACCTCGGTGTCGGCGAGCGCACGGGACCAGACCTTGACCTCGTCGATGGTTCCGGCGAAGTTCTCCTTACCGGTCGCCGCGTGCCACAGCCGGCCGACCTGCAGACCTCCGGACGCCTTCCACGGGGTGACCGTGAACGGCACCGGACTGCCCTGCGGGACGCCGTTGACGTAGAGCTGGATCGTCTGCGCCGCGGCGTCGTAGACACCCGCCAAATGGGTCCAGGCCTTCAGGACCGGGGGCTTGGTGCCGATCGAGCGGGTGATCGCGGGATCGGAGACATCCGTCTGGTGACGGTTGAAGATCCAGGCGTTGTAGGCCGTGGAGTAGTAGAGCTGGAAGCCGGAGGCGTTCGTGCCCGCCTGCGACAGGACGGTGTAGTTGACGTCCTTCTTCTCCAGGCGCGCCCAGGCCGAGACGGTGAAGGACTTGGTGGTGTCGAGCACCGCGCCGGAGGTGGACAGATAGGCGCTCGTGCCGTTGAACTTCGCCGCGCCGGAGCCGCTGCGGGCCAGGGTGTCCCAGGTGGCCCCCGAGGAGGTCAGCGGGTGCTGGGTCGCGGTGGTGGAATCAGTAAGGGCGTTGTCCAGGTGCCAGATCCCCGAGGGGGCCTCGGCGCCCTTCACCAGGAAGCTGTAGTAGCCGGTGAGCGAGCTGTGTGCGGCCGCGTCGTAGCCCCAGACCTGGATGGTGTTCTCGCCGGCCTGGTTCGGCGTGATCGTCTGGGTGGTGGCCGTGCCCTTGGCGACGGGGATCGGGGGCGAGATGGCGCCGCTGTTCAGTTTCCATTTGTAGCTGACCACGTCGGACTGGATGCCGGGCGTGGTGGCGTTGGTGTCCGCGGGGGTGAAGGTGAACTTGCCCGGCGTGCCCACCCCGCCCGCGGCCGGGTCGGTCTCGGCCGACTTGTAGATCCCGTCCGCGCTGGTCACCACCGGAGGCGGCGGCGAGTCGGTGTCGACCCGGAAGTAGCACCACGACGACCACGACGAGTCCAGCACGCCCGTGACGCCCCGGTCCGTCTTGTAGTACGCCTGCGTCTTGACCCGCATCCGGTAGTCCGTCTGCGGCGGCAGCGCGCTGGAGGATGCGGTTCGGGCCGCGTTGTCGGCCACCCATGCGCTGTCCGGCGAAGCCGCGTACCAGGCGCGGCTGGAGCCGTCGGCCTTCCACACCTCGAACAGGGCGCGCAGCTGGGCGTTGGAGCCGTCGGAGGACTGCACCGTGGCCAGCATCTTCGGCGTGGTGGCACTGGTGGTGAACGGCTGCGTGGAGGCGTTGCAGGCGCGCCCGGTGGTGCCCTGCTGGACGCCGTACGAGGTCGGCTTGCCCGGGTAGGAAATGTACGTCACCGACAGTTTGGCGTCGTTGCGGAACCGCGCCCAGGCCCCGGCGTCCGACTCGTCGTGCGCGGTCAGTGAGAAGGTGATCTGCGGCGCCTTGTCCGCGGCGTAGGACGCGAGTGTCGTCGTCAGGTTCTCGTTCGTCTCGTCGAGGTTGTCGCTGAAGCGCACCCAGTTCGCCGGCTGCGACGGGCTGCACAGACTGCCCCGCCCGTAGGCCACGTTCCGGTCGCCCATCAGGTCCACCCCGCTGGGACGGGACGACCACGTGGTGCTGGAGGAGATGCCCTTGTCCACGCGGCTCAGGTCGTACCAGTGCGGATCACAGGAGAACGTCCACTCCTGGTACACCTCCATCGTCGCGTCCAGGACCTTCTTGCCGTGGATCGACGACAGCGGGTACTCGAAGTACATGCGCTGGGTGTACGGGCTGTCGGAGCAGAGGTAGCCGGCGTAGTTGGAGCAGCGCCCCACGCCCTTGTCCCCGTCGAATTTCCAGTACTTGGTGCCGTTGGAAGCCAGAGCCGTCCAGTCGCCCAGAGTTATGCCCTTGGTCGGCGGGTCGATGTAGAGAGGGAAGACGGTGTCCTGTCCGTGGAGGAGGGCCGGATCGGGCGTGATCTCAAGAGTGGTCCCGTTGACCTTGAGCGGGAGCTCGGCCGCAGCGTCACCGCTGCCGGGGCCCTCCAGCGGGGTCGGATCACCGCCGGCGGCAGGCAGTGGGGTTGTCTCCTTCGTCGGCACGCCCTCGGTCTCCGCCGCTGCCGAAGAAGCGGTGCGGGCGAGTTGAGTGGTGACGTGGGCAGGGGAGGCGACGGCTGCCGGGGTGTCACCGGCCGAGTCCCACATCCGCCCTGTCGGGCTCTCGAAGACCGGGGTGCCGTCGCTGTCGCGCGCGACGAAACCGCCGTCAGCTGTCGGGGCGATGTCCACGCCCCGACCTGACACCGTCATCCTGATCGTCGCGAGCGCCGGGTTCTTCGCCGCCTCAGCGGTCTTGACCACGAGCACCGAGGTGTAGCCGGAACTGAGCGCGGTCAGTTTCAGGTCCACGTCCGGAAGGACTCCGGCATAGGTGGCGGTGTCGCCGTCGAGCTGGGGCTTGGGGAGCGCGGTGGGCCAGCCCAGTTCCAGCGAGCGCCCTTTGTCCTTCAGCGTGACCAGAGCGTCGCCGGTGCCGCCACCCGAGAAGGTGAGGCCGGCTGTGGTGTTCTCCGCCTGTACAGTGCCGTCGGCTTCGTGCACGAGGGTGGTGTCGATCGGGCCCCAGGTGCCGTCGTCCTTACGGGCACGGACCGGAGCCGCGTTCATCTCCTGCGTGAAGGTGCCGTCCGGGTTGGCGAAGACCTGGGACGACTCGGTGGTCGCCGCGTCCACGGCCACCCGCTCACCGGTCGTGGCCGCACGAGCGCTTGCCTCTGACTCCGGAGTCCTGTCAGCCGTAGTCGTCGCTGCCCTGTCATCGGCGAGTGCCGGAGTCGCCCCGGCCACCGGGACCGCACATCCTAGGAGCGTGACGGCTATCGCCCCGCTCCGCATCGCCCGACGCCAGCGATGCCGACGTTCTCGTGAAAGCACACCCCACCCGTTTTCTTAATTTTTCTTAACAAGATTGCGGGGAGCATGCGGTGTGTGATCATTTAGGTCAACGGTGGCGCGCATCACATTGACTTGAGAAGGCTTCCGCATACCGGTCGATGGGCGTGGTCAGTCGAACTGGGTTCTGGATCGGGTGATCGCGGCGGCGCCGGTGCATGAAGACAGGGT
>NZ_JBIAQF010000060.1:0-5446 GCF_042888885.1 Streptomyces sp. NPDC002742 | reverse complement strand
TCCGTGTTGACGATGATCTCCGCGCCGCGCGGCACATCGGCGATGTTCGCCTTCAGCGCGGCCGGGTTCATGGCCACCAGCACGTTGGGCGCGTCACCGGGGGTGAGGATGTCGTGGTCGGCGAAGTGCAGTTGGAACGACGAAACGCCCGGCAGGGTGCCTGCGGGCGCGCGGATCTCGGCAGGGAAGTTCGGCAGGGTCGAGAGGTCGTTGCCGAAAGACGCCGTCCCTGCGGTGAAGCGGTCGCCGGTGAGCTGCATACCGTCACCGGAGTCCCCCGCGAACCGGATGATCACCCGATTCAGCCGGAGGACGTCCTTCGATTTCGGCGCATGATCTCCCGCAGTACGTGCAGAAATCATATTCGCGTTCCCTTTCCTCTGGCGATGTCAAGATCGACTCAGCGGCGTGTCGGCCAGAAGGTGGCCGATCCACCTCTGCTTCTCCGTAAAGCGTCTCGATAGTGTGCTGTTTTGGCCGGGACCCGCGCTTCGCCGCGCGAGGCGGAGTGACTTGGCGCACGTATACGTCGTACGCGCGCCCGTGTACGATGTATCGTGAGAGTCTGGAACGGGTGTGTACGGGGGACTGGTGAAATTGGCCGAACGATAGAACGGCAGGCCGGGCGCGTCGGCATCGGTGGTTGAGTGCTTGTGAAGAGCCGGGCGCCAGGCGGCGCGCCGCAGCCTGGATGATTCATTCTCCAGTTTTTATTGTTTCGGCGCCGTTTCTCATTTCCTTTATCGTTGAGCGTCAATTATTGATCTTTGACGGATCGGCTGCGTGGTCTGTACCCTCGATGGAGACCTTCTATTGATTGGCGCGACGCTCGCTTTAATGGATGAATGTAGGGGGAATCGCGGATGGGGAATCGTTCCATAAGGTTTCTGCAAACGAGCACTTCGCAACAGCTTGCCGTGCGGAATGCGCAGGCCAGACCTGAGGCGAGGCGATCCCGCAAGGCGTTGCGTGTGCTATCCGTCGACAGTGAGCCCGAGGTCGCGAAAGCGCTCATCCGCAACCTGGGCCGGCACGGGTTCCAGGCGGAGAGCGTGCCGACCGGAGCTCAGGCGTTACAGAGGTTCCGGAGCGCCGATCTGCTGCTCGTCGACCTGGACCTGCCCGACCTCGACGGGGTCGAGCTCTGCCGCAGCATCCGGACCGTCTGCGACGTGCCGATCATCGTGGTCACGGCTCGTGACTCGGAGCTCGACCGGGTGCTCAGTCTGCGCGCGGGTTCGGACGACTACGTGACCAAGCCCTACAGTCTCGCCGAACTGATCGCCCGCATCGAAGCCGTCATGCGGCGGGCCTTGCGTCAGCCGGTCTCCGCCGCCGCGGAGGCCATCACCGTCGGTCCGCTCGGTATCGATCCGCGCGCCCGGCAGATCAGCCTCGCCGGCAGGCCCGTGGAGGTGACGCGCAAGGAATTCGATCTGCTCTACCTGCTCGCCTCGCACCCGGGCAGCGTGGTCACTCGCAGGCAGATCATGGCGCAGGTCTGGAGGGACTCCCGGTCGGAGCCGGGGCGCACCATCGACACGCACGTCAGCAGCTTGCGGAGCAAGCTGGGTTCGAGTGGCTGGATCGTCACTGCCCGCGGTGTCGGTTTTCGCCTGGGGCACGTCTGATCCCTCATGACGGTCACCCGGCA
The DNA here is from genome assembly GCF_042888885.1 of Streptomyces sp. NPDC002742. Lineage (NCBI taxonomy): Bacteria > Bacillati > Actinomycetota > Actinomycetes > Kitasatosporales > Streptomycetaceae > Streptomyces > Streptomyces sp. NPDC002742. The sequence goes on along the minus strand of NZ_JBIAQF010000060.1, from coordinate 3,792 downwards.
CGCTTTGGACGGTGGTTGCCTCCTCCGAGGGATTCACCTTGTGTTCCAGTGCGTACCCGGCTCGGGAAGTACCTGGACGAAGTTTTGAACTCGGGCCTGCTCGGTCAATGGCGACCGGCCGGTCCGCCCTCTTTCGAGGCCCGTCGTGGAATCGCCGACGGGATCGGTGACCCGTCGGGCGAAGGCCGCTCGGGGGGGTCTCGTCATGCCGCGCCGCGCCAGCCCGGCCGAGGGTCGGCGGCCCAGGACGTGGCTGTCCTGCGCCTGGCCGAGAACAGTGTCCAGCGGGCGCTGTTCCGAGAGTCCGGGCCCGTCTCCGGGGGCGCCTGCGAGGCACGCGCGGACAGAACGGTGGAGAGTGCCACCGCGACCGCGGCGACCTCCTCGGCGGTCGGTGAACCGCTGGTGATGCGCCAGGAGTGCGCGGTCATCACCGGGGAGACGTCGACTGTGCTGTCTTTCTCTGCTGCCATGGTTCCTTCCCGAAAGACGTCGGCGGCTCTCCGGAACCCGACCGGGTTCCGGAGAGCCGCCGGGCGGACTCCGTGTGTCAGGCGCGGGACCGGCGGATCGCCTCCAGCGCCGCCACCGCCACGAAGCCGACGAAGAGGTGCATCGTGACCAGAGTGGCGGCGGTCCCGCCGTCGGTGTTCTGGGTCAACGGGCCGATGGCCGTGAGCAGCGCCACCCCACCGCCGACGAGCTGGCCCACCCGAAGGAACACCGGCTTCCAGCGGGCCAGGAGCACGGCGGCCGTGATGCCGAGCACCGGCGCGGCGATCGACATGAAGATCACGTCACTGGCGCCGATCTCGTCGGGCTTGCCGTTGAGCTCCAGAACCAGCGAGGCGCCGGCGGCGTCACCGATGAACAGGACGATCAGATTGACGACCGCGGCGAGAGCCGCGGCCCCCGCCACCGCCTGCCATGCGGGCAGCGTTCGTCTTCCCGCGGCGGGGTGGTCGGCAGCGGGGATACTGCTGGTCATGGAGTCCTCCGGGCTGTCGTGCCGCGCCGGGACCGGTAGCTGCCAGGTCCCGGCGCGGTGGTCGTGGAGATGGGCCGTGCGCTTGCGGCGCGAGGACCGGCCGCCCGAGCGGTCCGTCAGGTGGGGTTCAGGGACAGGGCGTGCCGGAAGACGTTCTTGGGGTCGTAGGTGTTCTTGACTCGCTGCAGCCTGGGGTAGTTGTCCTTCCAGAAGAGCGAGTACCAGGGCACCCCTGACAGGTTCTGCGCCGGGTCGCGCATGTCGATGTCGGGGTAGTTGATGTAGCCGCCGTCCTGCTGGGCGTTGGGCGCGGGGAAGCCGCCGGTCGAGGCGTGGACGTTCTTGCGCAGCGTGCGCACCCAGTTGACCTCGACCTCGTCCGTCGTCGGGTCGGACCAGTTGTTGGAGTACCAGAGTTTGATGACGGAGTCCCGCTGCGGGATCGCGGTCGCGGACGACGACACCGTGTTGATCTTGCAGCCGTAGGCCGCCAGGTACACCAGGCCGACGCCGTAGTGGCTGGGGTCGGTCAGCGAGCGGTAGACCGCGCCGACCTGGGTGGCCGTCAGCGGCTTGCGCAGATGGCCGCCCATGGACTTCTGGCGCGAGTACGCGCCGTAGCTGGCGGTCGGCTCCAGGGCGATCTCCAGCCAGGTGCCTTCCTTGACGTCGACCGTCGGCTGCACCCCGACGCCCGCGTTCACCGCGGCGATGTAGTCGTCGTGGAGCTGGGCGGTGTTCGCGAGCGTCGCGTCCATACGGATCTCCAGCTGAACCGTGCCCGCGATCGACGAGTGCAGCTGCAGCGAGCTGTGCATCGACGAATACACCGACTCCGGAGCGCTGTTCGCGGCGTGCCAGGCGCCGTGGTTGAGCACCAGACGCGTGAAGCCCGCTTCGGTCAGCTGCGCCCAGGGCCAGGTCACGAAGGTCTCGCGCATCCGCGCGGGCGGCTTGGGCAGGAGCGAGGAAGGGCTGCCGGAGGCGCCCGGCGTGCGGAACCAGAACCTCGTCACGATGCCGAACCCGCCGCCGCCACCGCCGGTGTGCGCCCACCACAGGTCGCGGTTCTCGTCGTTCGCGTTACGGGTGGCGATGATCGTACGGGCCCTGCCGTGCTTGTCCGCGACGACGACCTCGACGGCGTACAAGTGGTCCACGATGAGGCCGTGGCGACGGGACAGCGGGCCGTACCCGCCGCCGGAGACGTGACCGCCGACTCCGACCTCCGGGCACACGCCGCCCGGGACCGTGACGCCCCAGCCTTCGTACAGTGCCTTGTAGACCTCGCCCAGCCGGGCGCCGGCCTGGACGGCGAAGGCGTTCATCGTCGGGTCGAAGGTGACGCCCTTCATCTCGGACAGGTCGACGAGCACACGGAACTGGGGGTCGTCGACCAGACCTTCGAAGCAGTGACCGCCGCCGCGTACCGTGATGCGCTGGTTGTTGGCGATGGCCCGGTTGACCGCCTTCTCCACCTGGGAGGCGCAGTGCACGAGCCAGATCTCGTCCGGCGTGGCCACGAAACGGCTGTTGTAGCCGCGTCCCGTGAGCTCGGCGTACCGGGCGTCGCCCGGCCTGACGATCACCTCCGGGTCGGCCTGGGCGGCGGCCCGGGCCGCGGTGGAATTCAATGCCGTGAACCCCGCGGTGGCACCGGCCACCGCTATCGCGGAGCCCAGGAACGTACGTCGCGAAAACATGTTGAGCCCTATCTGTACAGGGATGCCGACAGGTCACCGCATTGGCGGATGCGGAGCGGGGGTGGAGTTCAGCCAACCAGCACCCGCGGCACGTCACCACGCGCTTGACATGGATCTGTCGTGCCTCGGTACGAAAGTTGAGGGTTCGGACACTCCGGTCAGCTGTCGGAGGCGGACAGTGCCGCCTCACGAAGTGCCGAGAGCAGCACGGCCTCCGACTGTGATCCGGTCAATGGCCGTGCGTCGCCGATGAAGAACACCGGCACACCGGTGATGCCGAGCCGACGCACGCGGTCGAGTTCGCCGTGCAGCCGGTCGGTCGCGGCAGCCGTCTCCGGTGCGGTTTCCGCCGCTCCCGAGCCGGAGCCGTCCGTGGTGACGCCGGCTTCCCCGGCGAGTCGGGCGAGGGTGGCGGCGTCACCGATGTGCAGTCCGTCGGTGAAGTGCGCGCGAAAGAGACGCTCCACCATCTGCTCGGCCCGGCCCTGCCGCGCGGCCCGGGCGATGAGCAGGTGAGCCTCGAACGTGCCGGTCGCCACGGCGCGTTCGTAGTGCAGCTCCAGTCCCTCCGCGGCCACCTGCTCGGCGAACCGGAGGGTCTGCTGCACGGCCTGAGGGCCGAACACCTGCTCCAGCACGGGGAGCAGGGGTGCCCCTTCGGTGCCCGCGCCCGGCGCGAGCTCGAAGGGGAGGAACTCCACCTGGACGAGGTGGCCCTCGGCGCGGAGCCGGTCCGCCGCACGGGTGAAGCGGGTGTAGCCGAGGTAGGAGTGAACGCAGATCACGTCGAGCGCGATCCGAACGCGCACTGTCCTGCTCCTCGTCGGTTGCCCCTGCATGTGTGGTGCCTCCCTTGGGCTGATGCGGTCGAGTGCCCTGTCACTGTGGCGGATTGCCGTGCTTGCGGGAGGGCAGATCGGCGTGCTTGGACCAGAGCATGGTCAGCGCTCTGATCAGGGTCTCGCGGGTCTCGGCGGGGTCGATGACGTCGTCGACGAGGCCGCGTTCCGCCGCGTAGTAGGGGTGCATCAGCTCGGCCTTGTACTCCTTGACCATGCGGACGCGCATCGCCTCGGGATCGGCGGCATCGGCGATCTGGCG
>NZ_JBIAQF010000059.1:0-6592 GCF_042888885.1 Streptomyces sp. NPDC002742 | reverse complement strand
GGTCGACTTCCGTCCTACGCGGAGCCTCGTTCGCTTACCCCGACTTCGCCGAACCGCTTGACACCACACGCAGCGGCCTAACTTCCCGGGCTTGGGCTTTAGACAGCCACCATGGGGCGAGCCTCGAAGATCATGGCCCCAGTTCGGGCTATTGCGGGCAGGCCAGGAGCCAGCCCGAATCGCGGCGAGCGTAAGGGGCCATGATCACTCGCCCCATGGCAGCTCCCGTCCAAAGCCGTTCCGCCGACCGCGTGGGCTCGTGCCCTATCCGTGCCCAACGTATCGGGCCCCACCATGATCGATAGAGCGACAAGCTTCTGAACAGCTAAAATGGGACAGTAAGCCCATCGAGCAGACCTGGCCGTGCCCCCCATTCAGGCCTTGATCTCGGTCACTCGGCTACGAAGGACGCTCCCATGACGTCGGAGACCCCCTCGGTCGCGCAATCTGGGCAGGACTCAGTGGTCATTGCCAGCTTCGATAACCGCCACCACGCCGAACACATGCTGGCATCGCTCGGGCGAGGCTTCCGCAGAAAGGCCCGCAAGGGCGGTACGACTGCTGTGGTAATCAGAGGAAACGCCGACGGCTCGCTGACGCTGACCCAGTCTCGCGTGCTGACGGCCAACGGTCTCGCGAACGCCCTGCTCCGCATCTCCCTCTCATGGATGGTCGGATTCATGGGCCTGTTCTCCACGCTGAAAGGAGCAAGGGTCGGGACCCACACCGCTGAAGTGCGTAAAGGGCACGTCGCATCCGACGAGCAACAAGCCCACAGGGTCCTCGCAGAAGCCGGCCCCCATGCCGCCATCACGCTGGTTCGCTGCAAGGACACAGACACGCGGCAGACGGTCGCAGCAGCAGCGGCCGAACGTGCGAAAGAAAGCTGGGATGGCTCGCTCACAGAACTTCTCGCCATCCTCGACCCCGGTAGTGCTCACGATTGGGTGCGCGCCGCTGTCGATGGGGCCTCCAGCGCACACCGCGACCAGTGACTGACAATGCTGGCCCCGGGCCGGACACCCGGTCCCGTCTCACGCTCATCTGCGGAGGCCATCCGACCCGGGTAGGGCGGCACTCCCAAGGCTCACATGGTGGCCAAGGTGACGGCGGAGTAGGTCCACCAACTCGACACCATGCCGACCAGCCTCGGCCCGGCCTAGGGCGCCCCGGCCGACCGCTCACCCGCAGCGCGTCGACCAGCAGGCATTCAGGCAACGGCCCGCCTCAGGGCTTGTGCCGCCGCGCGAATTCCGTTCGGTGTCCCCTTCAATTGCACAAGGCCGTTGCCCTGGTCGTCTGCGTGCGCCGTGGCCCATAGATCTTCCCGTCGCAGGCCCAGCGCCAGCACGGCCGCGTTCAACTCTTCCGCCGCATCACGCGCTTCCGCCCATGCCTGGACGTAGTCCGGCCCGCGAACCCAAATAGTTGATTCGTCCCCGTGTGACTCACCGGAAGCAGCCCCCGCATCCATGCGGATACACCCCCTCGCCCATCGAGCACATCCGACCCACAAATCCATTGCAGGAGCAAACTCTAACGCGATCGCGGCACGGCGCGCAGCCTGTTGACGGGCTCTAACTCTCCTTACGCGCAGGCGATTTGAGCACTTGAGTGCACCAAGCACGGGCACCTATCTCCAAGTCGCGCTCACGTCGGGCCACGCAGCACATGTTGCGCCCCGCTTCCCAAGCGGGAAGAGGGGCGCGGTACCAGATGCGACGCCTGGGGCGCCTCCCGACGACAAGTGGCCTTACCGCAGGTAGGACTTATACACGTACCCGAACGTCAACCTGGGCAGCCCACCCCGGCTTCGCTGCTTGAGCACGACTCCGACCCAGTTCGGCTTGTACGACGCGGCGAACGTCTCCCTGATGAACACGCGATCACCCCGGTACAGCAGGCCCTTGACGTAGCCGCTGTAACCAGGCTTGGCCCGTAACCGCAGACCGTTGATCGCGACGCTCGTGGTCGACCCCGCCGTGACGGACTGCCGGACAGAGCCGGCACCAGACAGCGACGCGGACGCCATCGAGGCACCCAGCCCAGCGAACCCGACCAGCGCCGCCACCACGGCAGCCAACAGCAGTGTCAGCCTCTTGCGCGAGATTTGGATCTTCCTCATGACGACCTCTCCACCCGCAGGACGACGAGGCGGAACCTCGGGGCCCGCACTCGTCCTGATGAGCATTGAGCATCTATGTTTGCAATAGAAAACGTCAAGGGGTTTGCAGGGATCGCGACGGTATAGCCCATCACAGCCAGGCGAAGGGGAGTTCGCAGGCGAGAACACGGCGTCGGGTGTGGACTTCGCTCGCCGAGCCGCGACAGATCACAGAGCAATCGACACGGGTTCGATGCCCGCAACAGCGGAAACAGTGGCCAGCCTGTGGGGCCCCGCCAACCTGCCCAAGGATGACGAACGGCGGGAACCCCACACGAGCGCGGCCCCGGCCCATACCCTGACAATGTCGAGCCGTTCAGAGAGGGGCAAGGCCGTGTCGTCTGAAGATGCCAGCCCGAACCCGTACGCCGATTCACTGGTGTTCGGCCAGCGCCTGCAAATCCTGCGCACCCGTAAGGGCATGACCCGCGACCAACTCGGTGGACTGGTCGGCAGGACCGCGTCATGGGTCAAGGGCATCGAGACGGGACGCCTGAAGACGCCGAAGCTGGAGACGATCCTCCTCATCGCCGAACTTCTCCGCGTGCGGGACCTGTCGGAACTGATCGGCGATCAGTCCGGCCACGTGGACCTGTTCGCCGGCCCCGGTCATCCGCGGCTCGCCGCGGTGAAGGCCGCCATTGACGCCTTCCCACTGACCACCCAGCGGGAGGCGCCGCCGGCCGCCCACCTTCAGGCGCGGCTCGTCAGGGCCTGGAGCGCCCGGCATTCCGCGCCCAACCACCGTGAGGTGATCGGCGAGTTGCTACCGGACCTGATCCGCGACGCGCAACTCTCCGTGCGGCAGGCCGATACATCCGCAGACCGCAGGGCAGCTCTGGCCGTGCTCTCCGAGGTCTACTCGTTGTGTCAGTTCTTCGTGGCGTACCAGCCGGACGCCGCCTTGTTGTGGCGCGTGTCGGAGCGAGGGCTCATCGCCGCGCAGGAATCCGAGGACGCCCACGCCATCGGAATGGCCGCGTGGCTGGCCGCTCAGGCCCATCGCGACGCAGGCTTGGCCCACTTCGAGGCCGCCGACGCAGTGAACCTTGAGACCTTGGCCTATCTGGAACCGATGCTTCCCGATGCATCCGACGAGGTACTCGCGATCACTGGGGCGCTCACCTTCGAAGCCGGTTACACCGCGGCAAGGAGGGCCGATACGGGCACGGCTTGGCGCTATTGGGACCAGGCGCGCAGCTTGGCGCAGCGGCTCCCTCAGGACTACTACCACCCGGTCACATCGTTCTCGCGCGCCATCATGGGCGCTCACGCGGTCACCGTCGCCGTGGAGCTGCGCCAGGGCGGCGAGTCCGTACGGCAAGCCGCGCGTGCCGACGCCGACACGATCCCCTCCAGGCCGCGCAGAGCCCGGCACCGCATCGAGGAAGCCCGCGGCTTCCATCTCGACGGGCAACCAGACGTCGCGCTCGCCACGTTGGAGAAGGCGCACGAGGCCGCCCCAGAGACGATCAAGTACAACGGGTACGCGAAGCGGATCATCCTTGAGGAAGCCGACTCCAAAGCTCCGGCTCGCCGCCGCCGTGCTTCGGAACTCGCGGTGAAGATCGGGCTGTTGGCCGCATGACGTAGGGGCACATTTTGTGCCCCTAGTTCCCTCTTTCTGCTCCTATAGTCGGAGACCACGAAGACCCCGGCGACCGCTCGCGACGGCCCCGGGGCGTGGCCAACGCTGACAAGGAGCGTCGACGCTATGCAAAGTACAGCCAGCCCGCCATCGGCCGAGAGGCCGACGGATGCCCGCCCGACATCGCGCTGATGCGTTCCAGCGTGCGCCGCTTCCTCGCCGAGGACTCCCTCCCACCGAGCGCACACGAGCTGGAAACGCTCACGCTGCGGCTGAGGGGGCACATGCATCTCCTCATTCCTGAGGTCGAGCAGATGATCGCCGGCCTTCCGAAGGACGACATACCGCGCTACTGCGCGCTTGCCTGCATCGGCGAAGCGCGACGAAAGCTGAACATCTCCGCCCAGCCCGGCATCAGTTCAGGCATCGCCCACGCCCGTCGCTTGGCACGCTCACTGAACGCGTTATGCGACCACTACGAGAAGTTCACTGGCGATCGCTCGTGACGTCCGCGCTGCACGTCTGCCGCTACTGCGACAGGTTGATCACTGACCCTGAGGACGCGGTCCCCGTAGCAATCGAGCTGGGCATGTCGGGGCCCGGCTGGACCGTATGGGCACACAGCGAACATGCCGTGTTCGTCGAGCCAGACCCACCCCGATGAACATCCTGGCCCGCATCCTGATCATGCGCGCCTTGCTGTCGGACGACTGATCCGGCCGCCCCGCCCTGGCGAGATGGGCCCCACGGCAACCGCAGGGTCAGGGTTGCGACCAACACCCGCCCGCTCTCTCCCCTGCATGACCCAGGGGAGAGAGCGGGCCCTTGCGTGCTGTAAGAACTCCCAACGAAATGAGTGGCGGGCACCGCTAGGCTCAGTGGTCATGAGTCAGAGCGGTTCGCAAGCGGCGGCATTCTTCCGAGACGTCCGCCAAAGCAGAGCGGTCTGGTTTGTCCGGGATGACGGAGGAATGCCGACCCACCTCTCCGCCGACGGCACGCGAAGTCTTCCCTTCTGGTCGACCTCGGCCCGCGCCCAGAGGGCAGCGAAGATCTGGGGGCATGGGCTACGTGTTGAATCCATGTCCTTGGACACCTGGCGCGATCGCGAACTGCCCGACTACGCCCGGGATGGACTCAAAATCGGCATCAACTGGAGCGGGCCGCGCCTGGTCGGCCGGGACTTCACTCCCCTGGAAGTTCTCAACCGACTGGCGGCGGCTGACTAAGGCTTGTCCCGTAACTGATCTTTGGCACGAGAGTGGTTGGCCGGGATTGGATTCTGGGTCCCGCCCCTTGGGAGGCACCGACCTCGGTTCGCCCCTGCGACCGCACGACACAGCAGCGGATGGCATGGCCCCTGTTATCGTGCGCCGATGTCAACGATCAAGCAGTTCCAAGTGACCTTCGACTGCGCGGAACCTGCGCGTCTCGCCGGCTTCTGGTGCGAGGTGCTGGGGTACGTCGTACCTCCGATCCCGTCTGGGTTCGCCACTTGGGAGGACTACCATCGGTCACTGCCGCCTGAGGATCAGGTGATCTACTTCGCGTGTAGTGATCCCTCGGGTGTGGGCCCGCGCCTGCTCTTCCAGCGCGTTCCCGAAGGGAAGGTCGTTAAGAACCGGCTGCACTTTGACGTGCGGGCCGGTATCGGGCTCGTGGGTGAGGAGCGCCTGGCCACGCTTGAAGCAGAATGCGCACGGCTGGTCGCGCTCGGCGCGGTACATGTGCGAACGATGCGTGCCGACGGCGAGAACGAGTCCTGCATTGTGATGCAGGACATTGAGGGCAACGAGTTCTGTCTCGACTGAGAATCCTCCGAGTCGGCGAGGTGGGGAGCCGTCTTCCTTGGACCTCGCTGGTCTCGTATGCCGCGGGAGTTATCCCGCGAGAGCGAGGTTGTGCAGTCGGGCGATGCCGAGCATGGCGTGGTGGACGCCGTCGCCCTTGAGGCGGCAGTCGCGGAGAATCTTCCAGGTCTTCATGCGGGCGAAGACGTGCTCGACGCGGGCACGGAGCTGTTTGTGCGAGCGGTTGTGCTCCTGCTTCCAGTCGGGCAACTCCTCGCCCGGGGTGCGGCGGTGGGGCATGAGGAGTCCGGTGCCCGGATAGCCGCCGTCGGCCATCGTGAGGGTCTTGCCTACGGCGGCCTTCGCGCCGGACTCCTCCCACGCCTTGCAGTCGTTGCGGTTGCCGGGCAGAGGCTCGCCAACCACGACGATTAGGCGGGTATCGGCGTCGATGACGACCTGGTGGTTGGTGGAGTAGCGGTAGTTTTTCGACTGCTCGGCGATGCTGTGATCGCGGGTGGGCACCAGGGTGCCGTCCACGATCAGCACGGTGTCCTTCGCGAACCGGCGCCTGGGCTGGAGCGCGAGGAGCCGGCCGAGCTGGTCGACGATCCGGTCGGCCGTCGACTTCGAGACGCCGAAGAGCGGTGCGAGTTGGCGCATCGTCAGGTTCGTGCGCCAGTACGCGGCGACCAGCAGGACCCGGTCCTCCAGCTGCAGTCCCCACGGCCGGCCCCGCCGCACCGGATCCGCACCCTCACGGCGCAGCGCGGTCACCAACTTCCCGAAACTGCGCGAGCTCAGCCCGGTGAACGGGGCTATCCAGGACGGCTCCGACGCCGTAATCACACCAGCCACATCAAGATCATCTCGCCCTTGACCAGCAGTTACGGGACAACCTTTAGACCCAATGCTGTTGCTTTTGCCGTGGGCGTAGGCTGTTTGGCAGTGGGTCCCGGGGGTGGTTCGGGTGGCTGCGAGTGTCTCTGACTTATCGGGTCTTGGCCTGTTGACCTGGGTGTATCCGCCGGGGTTGGTGGACCGGGTGGT
>NZ_JBIAQF010000058.1:0-8219 GCF_042888885.1 Streptomyces sp. NPDC002742 | reverse complement strand
ACGCCGTGACCACGTGGTGTGTGGAAGGGGCGGCGTACGTCGGCGCCGCGGCCCGTACGGGCTCGTGGCGCCTGGCGACGTCCCCAAGACAAACAGGCCGGAAGGATGTCCGCAATGACCCCATTTACTAGTTGCGGCCGCACCCGCCAGGATGGCGGCTCATGTGAGCCGAGTCTCAATCCCCAGGTCAGGAGTGGTGCGGGCACTCACGTAGACCTCCATTGCCCCTACTAGCCTTCTTAGTAAGTGACGTGGGTCATGTGGGGTGCTTCACCGATCGGGCGGTCCTCCGTGTGGCGCTCCCCACGGGGTGGAACGTCGAACATGACGGAGCGTGGCTCAGGTCGTACGCGCCGAGTCCCGCAGGGCGCTCTTGGACAGCTTGCCGGTGCCCGTCCTGGGCAGTGCTGTCATGAAGAAGAATTCGTCGGGCAGCCACCACTTGGCGACCATCGGCGTGATGTGCCGCAGGAGCCCTTCCGCCGTGGTGGCGCTGCCGTCGCGCAGAACGACGTACGCGACGGGGCGCTCCGCCCATCGCGGATCCGGGCGGGCGATCACAGCGACTTCGACGACGTCGGGGTGTGAGGCGATGACGGCCTCGAGCTCGATCGAGGAGATCCACTCGCCCCCGGACTTGATCAGGTCCTTCATCCGGTCCACGAGCCGCAGGTAGCCGTCGGCGTCGATGGTGGCCAGGTCGCCGGTGCGCAGCCAGCCGTCGCCGGTGAAGCTGTCCTCACCGTCTGCCCGAAAGTAGGCACCCGCCACCCAGGGGCCCGCCACCTGCAGCTCGCCGACGGCGTCGCCGTCGCGCGGCAGCTCCAGGCCCGTCTCGACATCGACGATCCGCAGGTTCACGAGTGGCATGGGCTGCCCCTGGGCGGCCCGCACGGCCACCTGCTGCTCCGTGGTCGCCTTCCGGTGCCGGGTGCGCGTGCCGCCGACGGCCCCTACGGGGCTGACCTCCGTCATCCCCCATGAATGGGTGATGGGTACGCCGAGTGCGGCACGGTAGGTCTCGGACAGCGCCGGGGGGACGGCGGAGCCGCCCCCGAGCAGTAGCCGCGTGGCGCTCAGGTCGTGAGCCCGCAACTCGGGGACCAGGCTCTTCCACACCGTGGGTACGGCACCGGCGACCGTCACGCGCTCGGCCTCCATCAACCGCAGCAGATGAGCCGGATCCGTGGAGTCGCCGGGGAGAACCAAGGAGGCACCTGCCATCATCGCGCCGTAGGGAAGTCCCCAGGCGTTGGCGTGGAACAGGGGCACGATCGGCATCACGACATCGCTCTCGCTGAGACCGATGAGGCCTGCCGCGAGCGTTCCCAGACAGTGCAGGACCGTCGACCGGTGGCTGTAGAGCACGCCCTTGGGGGGTCCGGTCGTCCCGGAGGTGTAGCACAGTCCCGAGGCCAGGTTCTCATCCGCCAGTGCGAACGTGTCCTCGAACGAGCCCGCAAACGGAGCAGCGCTGGAGATCACCTCGTCGTGGTCCAGCAAGCGGGGGTCCGCCGGGATCGCCGTGTCGGTGCCGTCGGGCATCACCACCCAGTGCCGTACCCGTGGCAGCCGGTCGGCGCTCGGCCAGATCCGGGGCAGCAGCCCGCGATCGACGAACACCACGTCGTCCTCGGCATGGTCGACAATGTATTCAAGGTGCCCCGAGGAGAGCCGGATGTTGATCGTGTGCAGCACCCGCTTGGTGGCCGGCACCGCGAGACACAGCTCAAGGTGACGTCGGTTGTTGCCGGCGAACGTCGCGACACGGGCGCCGACCGGGACACCGAGGTGGTCCAGTGCCGTGGCCAGGCGCCTGGTGTGGTCGGCCACGTCGGCGTAGCTGAGCCGCTCGGCGCCGGCAGTCGTGACGTGCTTGTGCGCATGGAGTCTCTCGGCGCGCTCCAGGATGTGCGCGATGGTGAGCGGCCGTGGCTGCATCAGCCCGTCCATGACGTCGATGGCCCCGGCCGCCATCGACGCCGGTAGCTCGTCGCGGCGTGCGGGGCCTGGCCGGTCGACCCCAGAGGCTCCGGTGACGATCGCGACGCGGGACTGATCAGACATGGGCCTTCTCTTTCGGTCAGCGGGTCAGCCCCAGGACCCGGGCGCGGGTCCAGCGGCGTGCGAGGAATATGAGCCTGCGGGCTGGTAGGGGCCGGGAATTCCGACTCGGACGGCCTGGTCCGGCCCGGCCGCCCCTCGGTGCCTGTGAGCTGCCAGGCAGCTGAGCGCGAGGGGACGTGCCCGTCGGCACCGCCGAGCAAGCAGTCGACCGCAGGGTGTGCGAGCGGATCGACGATGCCGGTGGCCTCGCGGTCGGCGACGACGCGGGCGTAGCGGCTGGTTTCGGTGAACCGGACCCGGGCGCCGTCCTCCGAGTCGGCGCTGTGGCTATCGGCCGTCGCTGCGGGTGGACTGCCCTCCGGCGCCTCATCCGCGGCACCACGGACGCGGATGAACTCGCGGGTGAGCATGCTGGAGAACCAGGGCCGACCATCGTGCCGACGGTCTCCTTCGGGGAAATGGAAGCCTTCAGGTGACAACGGTTGTATCCGTGATCATGAGTGTCTTCTCGACCCGGCATCGGCTATGCGACACACGTCACCTTAGGTCCGGTTCCGGAGCGAGGAGAGGTGAGAACCACCCACTCATCGGCCCGCTTCGGCGGCGGTTCCCCACACTCCGCACCAGCCTGGGGATCTGAAGGAAGGTCAGACATCGTTGGCATCGACGGAATCCGCATATGAGCGCCGGTTCGCACCGTGATCCCGGGGCGAGGGCCATGCGTCCGCGTGAGCGCACCCCGAGGCCTCGGCATTGGACACGCAGGAGCCTCGTGCGCGGCAGATCTACGCACTTCGTGGTGAACTATGACTGTTCGCCATATGCGGGGAGTTGACGGGTGGGAGAGCCGCGGTGCTGAGACCTTCCCCCGAAGCTCGCACGCGTACGTGCCACATCGTGACGCCGCGCTCTCGCCGTCCGCAGATCCTGGCGGCGCTCCTGTCCGCTGCGATCTCCATGGGCGCGTACTGCGTGGCGATGGTCGCGCGCGGGACGTATCCCTTCGGTTCGCGGTCGCGGGCGGTCAACGACCTGGGCAATCAGTTCGTACCGTTTCACGCCCGTCTCTGGGATCTTTTGCACGGAAACACCAGCGGCGACCTGGTCTTCAACTGGGGCAGTGGATTCGGTTCACCGTTCCTCGTCGACTTCATCACCTACCTGATGAACCCGTTCTCCTGGCTTGTCGGCCTCTTCCCTCGCGACATGGTCGAACTGCCGGTGTTCTTCGTCACGCTCTTCAGCGTGGGTCTTGCGGCCGGCCTGATGACCCTCTTCCTGGGGCGATTGCGTCCCGGTTCGCCCTGGCTGCGCGCACTGCTGGCGGTCGGGTACGCGGTCAGCGCCTGGATGATTTCTGACGGCTTCTCCGATCCCATGTGGATGTGGGGGCTGGTCGCCTTCCCGCTTCTCGGCATTGCCTACGACTGGTGCCTGAAGGGTCGGCACTGGATCCTCGGCACCCTGTTCGTCTTCGCCGCCTGGGCCGGCAACTTCTACACGGCCGCCATGGCCACCATCGGCATGATCCTGGTCCTCGTGGTACGCGTGCTGCTCGACGAGAGCCCGGCACGCAGGCGGTCGCACGCCCTGCTCCGGGCCGCCGCCATGACCGTAACGGGCGTCCTGCTCGCGGCGCCGTCCCTCACGGTCGGTTTCAGGGCCAGTCAATCCTCCCAGCCCGCCCCGGCCACTGCTTATGCGGGCGCGCCCGACGTCCGCGACTACCTGGCCCATCTGCTGCCCGGAGGCCTGAACCCGGCAGCCCCGCAGATCTCTGTCGGCCTGTTGCCGCTGCTGCTGGTTTTCGCCTTTCCCTTCATGCGTCGCATCCCTGGCAATGAACGCCTCATCTGGTGCGGTCTGTTGGTGCTGGTCGCCCTTTCCTACGTCTGGGTGCCGACCATCAGGCTGTGGCATGGCCTCGCCCTGCCCAATGGCAGCCCCTACCGCGCCTCTGTCGCATTGACCGCGATGCTGGTGATGGTCGCCTGGCTGGCGCTGGCCCGCTCTCCGCGCCCTTCGGAGCTTCTGGCCGGCGCCGGCGTCACCACGGTGCTCCTGGTGGTCGTGAGCCCGAGCAGGTACCTCACTCATGGCACCTGGATTCTCGCCGTCGCCGGCGGCACGGTCACCCTCGGCCTGCTGGTGCTCCTGCACCGCCACCGGGCCGACCGCCGCATCGGGATCGCTGTCACCGGTGCTCTCGCCACGACAGTGTTCCTCGCCACCGCGTACACCGTCTTCTCGGTCACCGCGATCCGCGACAAGAACCCGTGGTGGAGGCCGAAGAACACCTTCAGCAGCAGATCCCTGGCCGCCTACGACGCGGTCCGTGCCCACGATCGCTGGCCCACCACCCGCAGCGACCCCGGCCCCCACGAGTTCGCCGACAACGATCCCATGCTGATCGGCGGCTCCGGCGGTTCGTACTACAGCAGCTACGTGCCCGCCGAGACCGCCGCGGCCCTGCACGCCCTGGGAGCCGGCTGGTACATCCAGGGCCGCCACACACTCAGCTTCAACGACCCTGTCGGCCGCGCGATCATGGGGGTAGGCAGCTATCTCGACTGGGCCCGGAACAAGAACGGGTTCACTCAGCACTCCTCCCCCGCCCCTCCCGTGGTGACGCTGCGTCCCGGCGACCAGACCCGGCACATCGAAGACGCCACCGTCTGGGCACACCAGGAACGAGTGCTGGGCGCCCGGGTCTACCAAGTGCCCCCGCTCACGCCTGCCGACGGCCCCGCACCCGCCGGCAGGCGTGACGGCAGCTGGCACTTGCCGGGAAACGCCAAGGGCGCCGAACGGACCTCTTTCATCGCGAGTTGCCCCTCCGGAAGCGAAGCGCTCTGGTACGCGCCCTGGTACCACGGTCAGGTGCGCGCGGCCGACTCCCGGGGAATGGCCCTTGGCCCCGATGTCGAGCAGGCCGGACGGTTCAACATGACCAGCAACGGGATTGTGCCGCTGGGCACGGTGCCCGCCGGGGGAAAGCTCACGGTCCAGCTCGCCACCGCCCAGGCGCAGGACATCCCGAACACCCCGGTCGGCTGCTTGGACCGCGCGAAGCTCGACCGCGCCATCGGACACCTCAGAGCAACGGGACCCACGGATATCTCAGCCGGCGGTCACTCGATCGCGGCCACCTTCCCCAAGGGAACCACCGGCACCGCCGTGATCTCGGTTCCCGCCGTGAGGGGCTGGCAGTGCTCGGCAGGGGGGAAGGCGGCCAGGCGCCCCGCGACCCTGGGTGGGCTGATCGCCGTGATCCTGGGGGGCAACGGCTCGCGGGTCTCCTGCTCCTACCGCACGCCCGGGCTCAGGTCAGGGCTGCTGATGAGCGCTCTCGCCATGGCCGTACTGCTCGCCGTCGCTGTCGCCGGGCGTGTCCGGTATCCGCTCCACCGCTTCCCCACCAGGAGAAACCGATGATTAAGCTGTCGGTCGTCGTCCCCTGCTACAACGAAGAAGCGGTCATCGACCAGTTCGATGCCACAACCCGCGGCGTGCTCGACAACCTGGCGATCGAGTACGAGATCTGTTACGTGGATGACGGCAGTAGCGACGGGACCCTCGCCAAGCTGCGGGCCCTGGCCCACAAGGCTCCGGCGGCCACCCGCTACATCTCCTTCAGCCGCAACTTCGGCAAGGAAGCAGGCATGATCGCAGGCCTGCGCGAAGCCACCGGCGACGCCGTCGTGATCATGGACGCGGACCTTCAGCACCCCCCGAAACTCATCAGGGGAATGCTCGACCTGTACGAACTCGGGCATGACCAGATCATCGCGCGCCGGACCCGCAGCGGAGACAAGAGGGTCCGCTCCACGCTCAGTCGCGTCTACTACTACGCCGTCAACAGGTGGATCGACGTTGAACTCGCCGATGGCGCCGGCGACTTCAGGATGCTGTCCCGGCCCGCGGTCGACGCGCTGCTCTCCCTCGGCGAATACAACCGCTTCTCCAAAGGCCTCTTCTCCTGGATCGGCTTCGACACCGTCACCTTCGACTACCAAAACGCACCGCGAGAAGCCGGCGAGACCAAGTGGAAGTTCGGTTCCCTGCTGAACTACGGCATGGACGGTCTGATCTCTTTCAACAACCGGCCACTGCGCATCGCGATCTGGGCCGGACTGAGCCTGGTCTGCGTCGGCGCGGCCTACGCCCTGTGGATCATCGTCCAGGCAGTGACCAACGGCATCAGCACCCCCGGCTATGTCACGCTCGTCGCGATCATCGTGGCCCTCGGCGGTGTACAGATGGTGATGCTCGGTCTGATCGGCGAGTACGTCGGACGCATCTACTACGAGACCAAGCGGCGCCCCCACTTCCTCGTGAAGGAGGCCCACCGCGTCCCCGCCAAGGCCGACGGCATCGAGCGGCGCGACGGGCACGGGGCCCACCGACATGACCGAGTGGTCTGATCTTGCCTCGCCCGATGAGCGCCGACCAGCTGCGACAGGTCGTGCGCTTCAGTCTGGTCGGCGCGGTCAACACCGGAACGTTCTACGTCTTCTACCGGCTGCTGTTGCCGTGGATGCCGTACTTCGGCGCCTACACCATCGCCTTCCTGCTGAGTATGCTCGGCTCGTTCTTCATGAACACCTATTTCACCTATCGAACCCGCCCCACCTGGAAGAAGCTCCTCCTCTTCCCTCTCACCAACGTCACAAACTTTGTGGTGCAGAGCGCGGGCCTGTTCGCGCTGGTGCACTGGATAGGCTTGGACAAGCGGTACGCACCATTGACGGCCGCAGTCGCCGCCATCCCTTTCACCTACCTGCTGTCAAAACGCATCCTCGCGCCCAACAGGGAAAAGAAGCTGTCCGAGCAGGAGCAGCCACGCCAAAGCGCATGAAATCCCACACCTGGGCAGCGAGATGGTGCTCGATCGGCTTCGCTTCGACTGAGGGGGATTCAGTTGGCGGTGGATGACGACCCGCCGACGGGGTGGGACGCAGGAGCGTGTCGCATGTGGGAGGCGTTCCGGCGCGGCGACCGGTGTGAGGGCGTGCCGGAGGTACGCGGGGAAGCCATACGCAGACTGCTGCTGTCCACGCCGCCCCAGCGACCGGCCACCTGGCCCGGCTCCGGCTGCGAGGTGTCCGCATACGGGGGCAACTGGACCTGTCCGAGACCGCCGTACACAGTGCCATGCGTCTGCAACGGTGCTCCTTCGACGCGGTACCACGGCTGGAGGGCGGACAGTTCGAGGCCCTGGAACTCGACGAGTGCCGCCTCCCCGGTCTGCGCGCCCACAGTGCCCGCGTCACCCAGGAGTTCAAGGTCACCCGGTGCACGGTGAACGGCACCCTGGACCTGCGCTCCCTCGGCGTCGGCACCCATCTGTCCCTCGAACGCACAACGGTCCGCCCCGCGCCGGGAGAAGCCGGTGTCACCGCCCAGTCCGTCGCCGTCGACGAATCCTTGTGGGCAACGGACCTGGACTGTGCCGGTGCCTTCCATTTGAACAACGCCCGCGTCCGGGACCCGCTCGTGCTCATCGGCTCCCTGCTCGGAACCTGGCCTCCCGCGCCCGTGGGCGGCGGCCCCTATCCGCGCTTCCAACCCGTCATCTACACCCTCGATCTCCTCCTACCGCTCGTCGACCTCAGCCAGGAGCGCGCCTACGGGCCGTCCGGGGCCATGCAGTGGGTGGCGATCGTCCTCGTCGGAAGCGGTTGGCTGCTCGCAACCACCGTCGCGGCCGGAGCAGGTCGCATCCTGCGCAGAACCTGAACCTCCCCGAACTGAGCAGAGGCGCCGACCGGCTTCGCCGCAGGGCGGCTTCAAGTTCCCGGTAGGAGCGGGCTGTTGGTGATGCCCCGGATCCAGACGGCGTGTTCGGGTGCGTCCCGGATCGCTCGGGTGGTCTTGGCGATGTTGTCGGCTCCCAGCAGCCGTAGCCTGCCGATGGCCAGGTTCCGCAAAGCGGCCATCGCCCGCGGTGCGCTGCCGGTGTGGACGCTGGAGGCGTCCTCGGCGAACACCACGTCTCTGACATGGTGGCTGGAATTTACGGTTCCCCAGTGCCCGCGTACGTATCCGCCCAGATCGGCGGGGCTGGCCTGGTGGGTGTCGAGGCTGGTGACGGCGTAGACCGTCTCCCGGGTCTGCCGCCTGCCGCTCTCCTGGCGGCGCCGGTGGATACG
>NZ_JBIAQF010000057.1:0-13862 GCF_042888885.1 Streptomyces sp. NPDC002742 | reverse complement strand
ACCAGCCTGCTGGATGCCCGACGGTATCCGGCCCGGCAACTGGCCGCGCTCTACCGCGAACGCTGGGAGATCGAATCCGTCTTCGCCGAGATCAAAACCCACCAGCGCGGAGCGCGGGTCGTGCTCAGCAGCAAAACACCCGACGGCGTCCGCCAGCAGATCTGGGCACACCTGCTGGTCCATCACGCTCTGCGCGAGCTGATGCCGAGAACGGCCGCCACCCGTGGCCTGGACCCCGACCGGGTCTCCTTCACCGAAACCCTGCGCTCCGCCCGCCGCAGCGTGACCGTCACACCGGGCAGTTTTTCCCCCTGAACTCCTTGTCAGGGCCCTGGTGATGCTCCAGGAAGACCTCCTGGAACGCCTCCTGCCCAACAGACGCCTGCGCAGCCGGCCCCGCGTCGTGAAACGCAAGATGTCCAACTACCACCTCAAACGACCTGAACACCGCGCCTGGCCCCAGCCCACCCGCACCGGCACACGAGCCGTCCTCATCACCAGACCCCAACCAGCAGATCCGTAAAGCAGACCAGACCACCGAAGACTGGCAACGCCGCTACGCGATCCGCGCCGGCATCGAAGCCACCCTCTCGCAGAACGTCCGCGCCCACGGCCTGCGCCGCTCCCGCTACCGGGGACTGAAGAAGACCCACGTCCAGCACGTGCTCACCGCGCTGGCCTGCAACATTGCCCGTGTCGCGGACTGGCTCGATGCCGAACCCAGGAGGCGCCGCCGGACTACCCGCTTCCGCACCCTGTGCTCAGCCGCCATATGACCCCGCCAACATCACCAACAGAGTCACAGCATTGCCTTTAGACCGTCAGCTCCCGCAGTAGCTCGATGGCCTCCGCGACACGCTGCTCCACGGCGTCAAGGTCGCAGAGGCCATCGGTCCATTCACGACCACCGGCCACCCAGACCGTGCGCAACCCCTCAACCCCGGCGCTCCGCTCCGCCTTCCGTTTCGCGACCTGCTCCGTGACCTGTTCTTCGATTTGCTTCAACCGGCATTTCTTTACTCCCGTTTGCCCCAGCTCAATGACCGCACTGCCGTGGATAGCTGATCACGACAAAGGATGGGGGGGAATACGTTTGCGAACTCAGGGAGAAATCGAGGTCCGGTTTTCCCCGTACCGCAAAGCACATAGATCGCCACTTTGAGACGTCGATCGCTTCATGCATCGTGAGTGATGGTAGAGAACGGTGCGAATGCGGTCAAATCACCTCAACCACACACGCAGCGAGCCCCCGTCCGCGCGCTTCGCCCCGTCTCGCCAGGGACTATCGATACGCCGGTACACATGGACACTTCACCTCTCGCGGAAGATCATTTACTCTGAGCCGACCAAATGATCTTCTGCAAAAGGACTCATCCGTGCTGAGAATTGCAAGTGCCTTTGTTTCAACGGCTGTTGTCGCGACAGGCATCGTCGCCGTCACCGCCGGCACCGCCTCCGCCGCGTGCGCCCCGTCTCCCGGCAAGGGCTACCACATCACCAACAAGTCGACGGTGAGCAAGTCGACCAACCTGCACAGCGACTGGATGTACGACAACCTCGGCGGCACCCTCACCTACAACCAGTCGAAGACGGCCGAGGTGAACGCCAGCGGCACGGCAGGGGTCGAGGCCGAGGCCGGGGCGATCTTCGCCAAGGCGAGTACGTCGTTCAGTGTGACCGTCGGGGGGGCCTGGACAAAGTCCAGCAGCTGGACCTACTCGATCCCGGCGAAGAACAAGGCGGGCAAGACCAAGGTCCGCATGACGATGTTCCACGAGTCGAAGAAGTTCCTGGCCACGAAGTACACGTACTCCTACGACGCCTACTGCAAGTACCACGAGAAGAAGGTGTGGGCTAAGTGGTTCACGGCCCCCGTGAAGAAGAACTCGAACGTCTGGGGCCTTGAGTGGAAGTAGCGGAAGGCCAGGAGCCAGCCACCATGCGCTCGGCCCTGAACCGTCCGTGTCCTCCAGGCAGGCGGCACGCTGTCGCCGCCTGCCAGGCACAGAACCGCTGCCCGGCACCTCTTCGCGAGGTGCCGGGCAGCGGTTCTGTGCTTAGACGGCCTCTTACGTCAAGGCGGAACTCACCTACGCCGATGGCCATGGCTTCGACTTCGGCGTCAGCAACCACAAGGGGAGCGAGTTCGTCGGGGTCGCTCCTCGCATCTGACGGTCGCCGCGTTGTCCTGATCGTTGTCCAGTTCCCCTACGGCCGCCACCGTTCACCGCCGTACGCGCACCTCATTTGACCGGCCGCGTGAACCCCTGCGGACGCCCTCGAACTGCCATGCGGACAGTTGGAAAGCGTGTGGGGGGCGACGCCTTACAGTTCGCGGTGAGGGTCCTTCTGTGCGCCTCAGCCTTCGTCGTCCTGACAGGTCAGCCCTGGGGAGTGAGCGGGGAGTGGATCAAGAAAACCGTGCGGATCGCCGCCCACGGGAACCAACTCATACCAACGCCCTGACCTGCGCAGGAGTCAAGTGCACCTGGTCAGCGATCTTTCCGCACATTATTCGGGACGAAGAAGTCGCCGTGCCAAAGCTTCGTCACCACACTTCAGCCGTCGCTACTTGCTCTGGTGGACGTCACCGGACTGCATGGCTGAGGCCCGATGGGGGTGCAGCGAGGCACACGCGCGCCTGATCGGTCGGCGTACCCGCCGTCGCGGCTGACTTGCGCCGGCTGAGGTTCAGGCGGTCGCGAGAAGGTTCGCCTGCGCTTTGGTGTGCGATGTGCTCTGGAGCGGGTCGGCACAGTGTGCGATGGGATTGACACCTCGTCTCCTCATGCATAGCGCGGTGAGGCGGTACGGCTTCGCTGGCCACCAGGAGGGGGAGGTCGGGCTGCTCGCAAGCCCAGCCAGCCCGACGACTACGCTCGCGCAGTTGATTTGTCTCGGCGAACATGCTGGAACGCAGGCCCAACCTGCCGCCGCCACGGCCGCTGTCGCGAGGTCGCCGTGATTACCGTTCGCACTCTTTCACCTAACCTACTTGGTGCATTCAAGTTGCCGTCGTGCTACGCGGGACATATAAAGAGCACGAGAATGACTATCGCTATTTACTAGGCTTCCTGGCACTGTAACCCGATACGAGAGTGCACCCTCTGCCCTGAGTGGCAATTGGATGCATGTCGCGCGGAGGTTAAATAGAGCATGTCAGACGAATGCGCAGAGCCGTGCTGTGGCATCGTGGCCATATTCGTGCTAGTTGGCTTGATCATAGGCCTTGTCACCGGTGGAGCCACTTTCTTGGTGGGTTGCATTTCGAACCAAATAGGGCATGGAGTTTGCACCACTTCCTGGACAACGGTTCATACCAAGCGAGAAGCAGCAAAGGATGTGCGCTATTTTACGACGAAGGCGAAACGGTCCGGTTTGCATATCAAGAACCCCTCCCGAGTTGAACTTGACAACGGCCTCATTTGGCTCACGGTGCCCATATCGAACGACTCTGGGGCTGCCCACTCAATCCGAGCGGAAATCGGAATCACATACGAATACGTAAAAGGCGATGGACACGGTAAGCGCCGCACGACCGCAACTTGTACCGCGCAGCCGAACCCCTACGTCGTGGAAGCGAATAGCGCAGGCGAATATTCGTTTACGGTCTGCAGTGATTCGGATCTCGATGCGGCCAGCGGATTCCGTCACTTTCGGCCGAGAATCACGGAAATTGACGGGTTTCCGGCTGAGGATCCACGCGACGTGTTCTCGAAGTTGCGGGTGAAAGTCTCCGCCGCCGATCCGGCCATCGTTCAGCAGAGCTCCTACCAGGACGGCAGCGTGCTCGCTTGCCGTGTGTCGGTCACCAATTTGGACTCGGTGCCACACTCCATTGAGCTGGATGGGCAATACTTTTACGCTTACACCAGCAGGGAGGGTTATATACATGAGGACTCACCCTTGCCGCGTGATGAAAATGAATTGAGCAAGATAGTCCCCGCTGGAAGTGCCACCCATTTCACGAATCCGCCGTATGAGAATGCCGTTCCTTCGGGTTATCTCGTTGTGCCTCTAGATGGTAAGGCGAGTCAGATAAATGAGGCGGAAATGGATCTTACGCTCTCCCTGAAGGACCCCGGCGATGACAATGGGCTGGTGGCTCCCTACGCGAAATTTCACCTACCGGCCGGATGCCACTATCGATCCGGCTAACGATGAACGCAACATCAGCCAGACGCCCTTAGGCTGACGGCACTTTGGTATGGCAACACAGGCGCACTTTGCCGTACCGAAGGGGCCAGTCACGCACCGTGCAGGCAGGCAGGCGGGCGCCGCAGCGGCCCTCACCGCAGGATCACCCGGATGAACTCCTAAAGCGGTGCTCCGTCGGTGACCGGCCCGCACTATCAGAGCAGTCTGGTAAGACTGCCGCCCCTCGGACGCGCGAGAGGGGCGGCAAGACGACATGTGCACTAAGAGTCGACAGCGGCGGAGGTCCGAGCGGCGCCCCTCTGCCCTGTGCGTAGGTGTCCCTAGGCGTTTCTCCATGCCTGTAGGAACCGCTCACGGTCCTCCGCCGTGTCGTGCTGCCGGCGCCTGGCCAGCAGAACGTGCCAAGCGGTGGTCTCGGCGTCACGCAGCCACAGTTTCCCGAGGTATCGGGCACCGCCTAGGAGGTCCAGAGCGGTCCCGATCAGGTCGGCAACGGCGTTGTGCTCATCCTCGTCGAGTTCTTCAAGAAAGCTGAGTACGCGACCAGCGATGCCCGCCTCGTTTCCGTCGAGCAGACGGTCGAAGAACGGGCAGCCAGCGTTGCCGGGGACGATGTTCAGAGCGCCATCACCTCCCACCAGCATCAGCGACCTCCAGAACTCTCGTCCTTCAGAGGTACCGGGGAGAGGCAGGGCGGCGAAGAGATCGACCAAGTGGCCGTTGGCTGCATGGTCGTAGGAGATCTCGCAAGCAGCAGCGGCAGCGATTCTCGCGACGTGTTCGGTGTCCAGGTCTCCAGCTTCTGGCCAGTCGAGTGGACTGTTCAGCCGGTTGGTCAGGTGCTGGGCCAGCTCGTCGTCCTTGTCCAGGTGTAGCCGTACGATCACAAGTCCCCCTAACTTGATCTTTAACGTCCGTCGTCGAATGGTGCGTCGAACTTGATCACTCGGTTCGGTAACCGGCGTACGCGGAAGCGGCCTTCGGCTGAACATGTGCTCCGACCAAGGAACACACACGTCCAGCACGAAGGCCGTGAAGATGAGTCTGCTCCATCACGACGTCCGATCAGAGGCATTGGCACAACTGTCATGCTTCCGGGGCGAGTTCTACGCCTGTCTGACCGCTCGTTCGGACGCGTTGTTCGAGCTGGCTGATGCCGTCCTGTGCGGCGACGGGCCGGTGAGGTCGCTCGCGGAGTTGTCGCTGGTGGGTGAGTACCGCCGGGGCCATGGCGGGCTCTATGCCGCGGTGGCCCGTGGACGAGTCGATGTCACCTGCTGGCTGCGGCCTGATGCCCACACCTCACCGCAGCGGATCCTGTGCCACACCTACGGCCGGGGCAAGGACCAGCACATCCCGGTCCCCGGCTGGCCCTACTCGATCATCTGCGCGCTCGAACCGGGCCGCAGCTCGTGGACCGCACCGCTGGACGCACTGCGCCTGGCACCCGGGGACGGCACCGCGACCGTCACCGCCCGGCAGCTGCGCGAGCTGCTTCAGCGGCTGATCGCAGCGGGGCAGTGGCAGCCTGGCGATCCGGACATCCTCATCGTCGCGGACGCCGGATACGACGCACCCCGCCTCGGCTTCCTCCTGGGTGACCTGCCCGTCCAGGTGCTGGCCCGGATGCGATCCGACCGCGTCCTGCGCAGGCCGGTCCCACCCCGGCTGCCGCACACCCAGGGCCGGCCGCCCCGGCACGGCGCCGAGTTCGTCTTCGGGCAGCCCGACACCTGGGGCACCCCGGACACCGAAACCGTCACCGACACCCGCCTCTACGGCACCGCCAGGGCCCGCTCCTGGGACCGGCTGCACTCCAAGCTGACCCCCCGCTCCTCCTGGGCGGCCGCCGACGGCACCCTCCCGATCGTCGAAGGGACGGTCATCCGCCTGGACATCGGCCACCTGCCCAGCGGAGCAACACCCAAGCCGGTCTGGCTGTGGTGGTCCGGCACCGACGCCACCCCGGCGGACGCCGACCGTCTCTGGCAGGCATACCTGCGACGCTTCGACATCGAGCACACCTTCCGCCTGTTCAAACAGACCCTCGGCTGGACCTCCCCCAAGATCCGCACCCCCGAGGCAGCCGACCGACGGACCTGGCTGATCCTCGCCGCCTACACCCAACTGCGGCTCGCCCGAACGCTGGCAGCCGACCTACGACGCCCCTGGGAGAGGCCAACCCCGCCGGGCAGACTCACCCCCGCCCGCGTCCGCCGCGACTTCCGGCACATCCGCCCACAGGCCGCCTGCCCCGGCCCCGGACGACCTCCAGGCCAAAAGAACACCCGACCCACACCCCGCCACGATGTGCACACACCCCGCAAAACACAACCTGCGAAACAGCGAACGAAGAAGTCAACTACCCCACGACCACGCCGCACAGGTTAAAGATCAAGTTAGCCCACACTCCGATCATCAGTCCCGGACTGATCCAATCACTTCAAAGATCATTTCGTTGGGAGTTCTAAGCGCCCAGTTCGGCACCCCCGCCGCCAATAGGTATCTCAAAAAGCCTTGACTGTGGTCATGCCGTCCGGTGTCGCAGGTGCGGTCCTGCGGACGCCTGTTGATTTCGCTGCGCGCCCGACCTGGGCGGGAGGGCCCCGGCCGGGGCCCTCCCGCCCGGGTCGGCCTCAGCGGTTACGCTCCGGGTTTCCGGTCGTCCACAGCCGGGTACGACGGCTTGTCGGCGTCTGACACGATGGACGCATGCGCGCGCGATACGGAGTACCCCTGGGAATCACGGCGGTGGGGGCCGCCGGTCTGCTGTACTCGGCAGGGTTCGAGGCCCGTTCCTTCCGCCTGCGGCGGATCACGGTCCCGGTCCTGCCGCCGGGGATGCGCCCGCTGCGCGTCCTGCAGGTCTCGGACATCCACATGGTGAGCGGACAGCGCAAGAAGCAGCGCTGGCTGCGTTCCCTGGCCGGTCTGCGCCCCGACTTCGTGATCAACACCGGGGACAACCTCTCGGACACTGAGGGCGTGCCCGAGGTACTGGACGCGCTCGGCCCCCTGATGGAGTTCCCGGGCGCCTACGTCTTCGGTTCGAACGACTACTACGGCCCCAAACCCCGCAACCCCGCCCGCTACTTGCTCGAGAAGACGCAGGGCCGGCACGGACTGAACGGCAACAAGCCGGTCGTGGGCGCCATCCACAACCCGTGGGAGGACCTGCGCGACGGCTTCGACACCGCGGGCTGGGTGAACCTGACGAACACCCGGGGGACCCTGAAGATCGAGGGCGCGGAGATCGAGCTGACGGGCCTCGACGACCCGCACATCAAGCGCGACCGCTACGCGCGCGTGGCCGGCGGCCCGTCGGAGTCCGCCGACTTCTCGATGGGTGTGGTGCACGCCCCGTACCTGCGTGCCTTGGACGCCTTCACGGCCGACGGCTACCCCCTGATCCTGGCGGGCCACACACACGGCGGCCAGATCTGCCTCCCCTTCTACGGCGCCTTCGTCACCAACTGCGACCTCGACACGGACCGCGTGAAGGGTCTCTCCAGGCATACGGCGGAAGGCCGGACGTCGTACATGCACGTCTCAGCCGGCTGCGGCACGAACCGCTACACCCCGGTCCGCTTCGCCTGCCCGCCGGAGGCATCGCTGCTGACGCTGGTGGAGCGGAAGTAGAGATCCTCCGGAGCGCATATGCCGCGATGCGGCGATGCGGCGACGCCAGGGGCAATGCCCCGCCTCGGCCGGGGCCACGCGAAGCTCCGCGGTCGCGGTCGCGGTCGCGGGCTGTCGTCACTGCCGGATTAACCCACCCGGTCGACCCATATCGCCCAAAACACCCGGCCCGCTTAGCGTGGGGCCATGATCACCCCTATGCCCAGGGACATACCGGATCTGCCCGCGATACCGGGCATCCTCCCGTCGGCCCACTCCTTCGTCCCCGCGACGGCGGTGGTAGCTCCCACCCGCCGCCCGGCCACGGCGGCCTACCGCGTCCTGGTGGCCCTCGCGGCAGCGGCGGGCGTGGCCATCGACATGAAGCTGGGCAACCCGGCCCGGGTGCTGAGCTACTTCACGATCCAGACCAACCTGCTCGTCGCCGTGGTTTTCGCGGCGTCGGCCCGCCGCGCCTGGTCGGCCCGCCGACCCCTGCCCGGGGTGCTGACAGGCGGCACGCTGATCTACATCTCGATCACGGGCCTGGTCTATCACCTGATCCTGACGAACGAATCGACCCCGTTCTCCATGACCGGAGGCGACGACACGCTCTCCGGCTGGCACGCGGTCGCCAACATCCTCCTCCACACGGTCACGCCGATCGCCGTGGTCCTCGACTGGCTCCTGCTGACCCGACCGACCCCTCTGGCACTCCGCGACGCGGCGATCTGGCTTATCTATCCCCTCGCCTACCTGGCGTTCTGCCTGGCCCGCGGGGCGATGCTGTCGCCCGGAACCCCCGCGCGCTACCTCTACCCCTTCGTCGACGTGGACCGGCACGGCTACGGGGGCGTCCTCGGCAACACCGCCATCCTCGGCGTCTCCTTCTACGCCCTGGCCCTCCTCATCGTCGTCCTCGACCACGTGCGTCCCGACCCTGTCCGACGCCGCCTCCGAAGACGCCCACGACGCCCCGAAAACCGGATTTCGTCTCCGGCCACCAGTGGGCTAAAGTAAACGACGTCGCCGCGAGAGCAGCGACGATCGGGGTGTAGCGCAGCTTGGCAGCGCGCTTCGTTCGGGACGAAGAGGTCGTGGGTTCAAATCCCGCCACCCCGACACAGGTCAGAGGCCCATTCGCGTGATCGCGAATGGGCCTCTGTCGTGCTCAGGGGCCAAACAGGGGGGCCAAAGGAGAAGAGCCCCCCTCCTTCGGACTGACAATCCTCTGCACCCATCGTCTGCACGTTGCCGTAGACCAGCGGACCGCACCCGCTCAGGTGCCCGCTCGCCACGATGGCGGCCAACTCGCGCGCTCAGCGATGACTCCACCCGGAACTTGCAGGCCGTTCCGCGCTTTGTCGTAGAAGGTTTGCCTGGCCACCCGGTACTCGCGATATGCCTGTTCCCAGTTGGCCGCGTCTCCCGTAAGACGACCCCGCGCCATCCACTCCAGATGCCAAACAGCATCGTTCAGCTTGCGGACGGCAGCGGCTGTGACGGGATCAGCCAGTAGGCGGAGCGGTTCCGTCATGGCGGCACGCTTCGCCTCCGCCTTTGCTGCCTGCTCCAGCGCATCATTCGTAGGCTCCACGGGTGTGGGATCTTCAGTCAACCCTTGATGAGCAGCGAGCCTCTGGTAGGCGACAACGCACTCCTTGATTGCCTGCCCGTAGTCGCTGTACGCCTGCAAGAGCAACCCGTCCCACCGAGCCCCGTGCTCCCTTCGCCAGCGGGTCCGCTCGTTCAGCATCCCCACCAGGTACGACAGGACTGCACCCAGCACGACTCCGATCAAGGTCGACAACTCGTTCCCCACGGATCCCCCTAGCCGATGGCGTCACCCCTTTCAGCGACACCTCACCATCAGGCTGCGGGGGAGCAGCGTCGCTCAAACTTGCTTACTAGAGCGCGATGGGTTCCGGCCGGGTCTCCTCAGCGTGACGTTGTTACGCCATGGCGTAGCTCAGACCGGCGCTTTCTAGGGGTCGTCGCAACACGGTCGTGTTGATCAGGCCGTGAGGAGTTTATGCAGCCGCTCGGCTGGAGTTTCCCGGCCGAGCGTTTTGCGTGGGCGGCCGTTGAGTTCGGCGGCGACCGCGTCCAGGTGCTCACGGGTGTGGATGGACAGGTCGGTGCCCTTGGGTGCCTCTGTGTTTGTCAAGGTGTCTGGTGCGGTGGCATAGGCTCGGGTTTGGCGGGTCTGGGAAGTGACTTGTCCGAAGAATCGGCCGTCGAGGTTGGGTCGTCCGCGCTGGATGCTGTAGTCGCCCCCGGTTGTCCTCCTGGGCCCGTCGTTCGGGTGCGTCGGCGTTCGTCGCCGACCATCGTGCGCCAGACGTGATCAGCCAGGCGGCGCTTCAGGCAGCGCTGTGCTTCCCGGGGTGTCTTTCCTTCTGCGAGTTTGGCCTGGAAGTAGGCGTGACCCCGGGTGTCGGGCATGCGGATCTGCGTGATGGCCACGGTGTGGAGTGCCGAGTTGAGCTGGCGGTCGCCCCGCCTGGACAGGCGGTGGCGTGCGCGGCCTGCGCTGGCTATCTCGATGGGGGCGGTGCCGGCGTACTGGGCGAAGGCGCTGGCAGTTGGGAAGCGGGTGGGGTTTCCGGTCCGACCATGGGGTCGCGGAAGCGGGGCTGGCGCTGCTGGGCCTGGCGGCGGGCTTGCGCCGGACACGGCCGGTCCGTAGTGCCTTGGCGAGCTCGCGGCGTAGCTCGCCTCTGCCCTGGACGTAGAGGGCCTGGTAGACGGTCTCGTGGACCACGTGCAGCTCCGGCCGTTGGGGGAAGCGGGTGCGCAGAGCCTGGCATATCTGCTCCGGACTCCATCGCAGGTCCAGATGCTCCTGGATGAAGGCGCCCAGTTGCAGGTTCTGGGCGATCTTCCCCGGCTTGGGGCGGGGGGGCGCCGGCTGTCGGCCCGGGCCTGGGCCGAGTGCGGGCGGTAGTGCCGGGCTCCGCGCGGGTCGACCGTGCCGTTGCGGCGGATCTCCCGGCTGATCGTGGAGGGACTGCGGCCCAGCTCGGCGGCGATCTGCCGGATCGTGGTCTTCTCCCGCAGCCGGTCGGCGATATGGATCCGGTCAGCCTCACGGAGGTAGCGGGAAGGACCCGAAAGCCGTTCCGCCGACCACGTGACGCGGTGACCGTCCCCGTAGGCTGCTCCCTTGACCCGACTCGTATCGTGCCAGCATGCGCAATGAGCGGCATGACGAGCCACTGTCGGACACGGAGCTGGAGTTGTTCCTGCAGTATCTGCACCGGTTCGCCAACCACGATCTGGATCTCTTCGCCCTCATGCAGGTGGGCGATCCCGAGCACCCCGTCTATGTGAGCTTCTCCAGGAAGCCCGAGGCAGGAGTTGCCCCCGAGGCCTACCGGCGGCCGTAGCGAACCCCGGGCCCTGTCGAATGCGTGTCGAGGGCTGGTCGACGGGGCCTCGGGGCGGGGGAGTGGTGCAGGTCAGAGGGAGTGCTCCGCGCGACGCACCAAGCGCCTTCTAAGCGCTCGGTAGTTCGGAACGTGCCACAGTCGTGCCGCATCGTGCGGTCAACGACGGCTTGCTGCAGTCGAGATGCGCCGTTCGCCTGGGCTGCAGCTACAGCCGGAGTGACCTGGGCATCCCCGCCCACGACCACGTCCGCCCTTACAACGCAGTAGTCGCGGGCTCCTCGGCAGGTCATGATCTGCCTATGGACGAGTACAACTGGCCAGCGCGCCGCCCTGACGTGCCGGGGCAGTCGAACGGAGGGAGTCTGGACGGCGACGCTTGCAAGTTCTCCCTCTGGGGGCCTCCGTCGCGGGAGAAGTGATCGGACGTCAGCCCTTCGTCGTCTTGATCCGGGTCGACGGAGTTCCGAACGCCGTGGCACTCGCCGAGATCATTGCGATGCCCGAGCGGATGGGACCACCCATTCTCGGGGCACGCATCCGCGGTGAGGTCGTCGGGCACGCTGAGCACGATCACCAGGTGAGAGTTCGGCCGCACGGGTCAGGAACGGCGCTCGGGTGATCACGTCTGAGGCCTCCCCGGGGTGAGGGGCTCGGGTTGGCGTGCGGTGCATGACCAGCGATGTTCCGGCCTGTCCTGAGTGCAGCCAGCCCATGAAGTCGGGCGGCCTCGTGCTCTCCAAGCGCGAGGACGATGGCCGGCGGGTGTGCCGATCGCTGTGAGGGTGTGCCAGTCGGCATGTCTGGTAGAGCTGGGCGGGTCGGCCGGGCGATCCCTTGGAGATCTGCCCCGTGCCGCAGTTGTTCCGCTGACATCCAACGCTGACATCAACGCCCAAGGACCGCTGCGGCATTGGGCGGTAACAGATGACACTCGGGCGCGCGGCTAGGCCATGCCGAGGCCGAGGCCGAGTTGGAGCGAACTTACAAGGCGGATGTCGGCGGTTCGGAACCGTCAGCGCCTCGGAAGGAAGACCCCCAGCCGATCAGGGCTGAGGTCATTGATGCCCGGAAATGGCATCGGCGCCGGAACTATTCGCGCTGCAAGCGCCTCGTGAGCCGGTCTATTTGGCTGGCCGTCCCGCGCTGTGCGTCCTGGATCACTTAGAAGTAGGCGTTCATGGTGAGGGCGCTCTGGCCGTGCCGGACGCCGGTCCATGCGGAGACAACACGGCGCCGGGCCCGGGTGAAGGAACCCGGCGCCGTGGTTTCTCATCACTGCCTATTGCACGTCGACGTAGTCAGCGGTGGCGGAGGCGGCGTTGGTGGTGGAGGTGCCGGCGAAGGACCAGCGCCAGTAGCCGTCGGCGGCGGCCTTGACTGTGGTTTTCAAGGCACCGCCGGCACCCGTGGCCACCGTCTTGACGGTGGTGTAGGTGTTGGTGCCCTTCTTGCGGAACTGCAGTTTCACCGGCTGGCCGGTGTAGCCGGCGTACTTGTAGGTCTCCCAGTTGGCGCGGGTCAGGTTGCCGGTGACGGTGAGGGTCTTGCCCTTCTTCACCGGCTCCGGCGAGGCGTTGACCGTCAGCTTGGCGTAACGCCTGACCTGCACCGTGGCGGCAACGTCCTTGCTGACGTAGTCCCAGTCGTTGCCGCTGACACTGGCCCTCACCTTCCAGGTTCCGGCCGTGGTGTTGTCCTGGGGGTCGATCCGCGGGTTCATGGTCAGGGTGAACGTGCAGGTGGTCGTGGTCGCGTTGTGGGCCACGCAGTCGCCGGACACGTCGTCGGGGACCACAAGTCCGTAAGGGTCGTCGGGCATTCTCTGGCCGGGCCCGTGCCACAGTGCGGGGAAGGTGTAGTCCTCCTTGATGCCCGAGTTGTCGGTGGCGGTCACCGCGATGGTGAAGGTCTTCGGGTTCGTGGTGCCCAGGACGATGTCGGACCCGCCGTTGACGACCACCTTGGTGATTTTGGTGTCGCCCACGGCCTCGTCCGCCTGGGCGGCGCCCGGAACAGCGAACGCGGACAGGACCAGGGCGCCGGCAACGGCGGCCACGGTGGAGCGCTTACGCATAAGTGTGTTTCCCCCACACTCTGGTGACCCCGGGACACCCGAGGCCAAAGCTGGCGAGGCGCATCCGGCTCAGGGGAGGTCAGGTCACCCGGACGAGGGCGGCCTGATCCGCCTCGGGTGCCGGATGGCACTGGAGACGACTGCCGAAATCCCGGGACGGTTGCACCGCAGAGAGATCTTTTTTGACACGCTTACGAGGACTCCGTTCGGTCTTCCTATTAGTGCTGGCCAAGAGCATGTTGGGTGTGGACGCACGTGAAGTGAACAGTGTCCGGCCGACGTTGGCCCTATTCACCGCTGATGTGTTCGCCTCGTACGACCGCAGGCGACCGCAGGCGACCGCCAGCACGCCGCAACGGCTGGCCGCCCAGCCCACCTCACCGCGACGACCCCTCAATCGAGAGATCGGGACGAAGAGGTCGTGCCAGATCGTGCGGGGAACAACGGGGAACACCGGGAGACCAGTTGGCCGCCCCGCCAAGCGCCGCCATCACTCCGCCGCAGGTCAGCAGAGCTCCCGCCCTTAGAAGGCTTCCGCTTTCCGAACGTGATCGTGTGGTTCGAGGTTGGTGGGCATGAATTCCACCTGCAGGCGGGAGGGATGGGGCGGTTCGTCTGCT
>NZ_JBIAQF010000056.1:0-20048 GCF_042888885.1 Streptomyces sp. NPDC002742 | reverse complement strand
ATGCCCAGCAGGGAGACCAGGACCAGCAGGGCCGGGAACAGGGCGAGGACCCCGTAGTACGTCAGCGCCGCCGCCCGGTCGGCCAGCTCGTCCTTCTTGAACTCCCGCAAACTACCGGTGAACACCTTGCCCCACGCCCGCCTGGGCAGCTCCGTCGGCGCATCCGGCGCCCGCCGCTCCACCTCGGGCCCGGGACCGGCCTCCTCAGGCGTCGGCACATCGTCGTCACCGTTTTGGTCTTTCCGCCCTGAAAGGCTGAATCTGTCCATGCTCGCCGAGTACCCCAGCTCATGGCATTGAGCGACGGTGAAGGGAATCCGAAACATCAAGTGCAGCGGCCACGCCCAGGCCAGCGCTCCAGACTTCGGGCAAAGGCGGCAGCCGGCTGGGGGATGAGTGGTCAGGGTCTGCTGCTGGGAATGCGAGGTCGCCGGCTGTGAGGTCGGGGAGGGCGACCATGTCGATCAGGTCGTGGTCGCCGATGACGGGCAGGCGGCGCACCGTCGCGGTGTTTGCGGGTGAGAGCCGGGCATGCGGGGGTTAGTGCGCCGGATCGGATGCGCACGCTGCGCGGGGATTGCCCGCTAGCTGCGGCTTTCCTCGGCGGGCCACGTATGACTGCGCGGTGGACCTCTGGCCATCCGTTCGGGCCGGTTCCGAAGCGGCATCGGCCCGAGCCTGAGCAAACCGTTCAGGGGCGATTTAGTGTGATTTCCGACATGAGGACCCGTCGACGACGTCTGTACCGTCGACAAAGCCCCCACCCCCGTGTCTGGCGAGGCCCCGATCGTCCCGACGCGTCATCCCCAGA
The DNA here is from genome assembly GCF_042888885.1 of Streptomyces sp. NPDC002742. NCBI lineage: Bacteria > Bacillati > Actinomycetota > Actinomycetes > Kitasatosporales > Streptomycetaceae > Streptomyces > Streptomyces sp. NPDC002742. The sequence goes on along the minus strand of NZ_JBIAQF010000056.1, from coordinate 19,237 downwards.
CCAGCCCGGTGAGTCCTGTGCGGCGACGGACTGGTCGAGGGCCCAGGGCGGGAGGCGGTGCGCTCTGAGCAACTACCCGAACGGGAGCGGCCATCCTCTGCCTGCACTTCCTCGAGGACATGACGCAGAGCCGCACAACTGACCGATTCGATATCTCCCAACGCAGTGTCCCGTCTCATCATACGAAGTTGTGCGTGCACGCAGAGAGGCGCTGGAACGGTGACCCGACAACCCAGACCAAAACGGGGGCGAGTGGTAGTGAGTGAGCCGCTGACCCCCAGCCAGGACCGACAGCGGCCTCACGCTGGTGATAGCGATCGCTCGCTGGCCGCAACTGCAACCTGGGGCGCCGAAACGCTCGCGGCTCCCGCAACTGCCGATGAGGCGGCGACGTTACAGAAGCAACCGAGCCAGCCGCCGCGCGAGCGGCCCGTCCACGCCGTGATTGATCAGGCTACGGGTGTCGTCATGGCGCTCGGGCGCCTGCGAGCGGACCAAGCCCGGACCGTCCTGACAGAAGTTTCCCAGCGCATCAACGTCACTCTGTACCGCATCGCCGAACTCCTCACCGCCTGGGCACACACCAGCGAACTCAACCTCGGTATCCGTATTGCCCTGGAGGAAGCAATCCGGCAACAGCACCGCACCCATCGGCGGGCCAGTCCGGCGACTGATGCCTTGGACGATTCGCCGTAGCGACGCGGCGCTACGCCCATCGGGCGATGGTTGCGTTGCCCGCTCTCGCGTGGATGCCCTGGCCGCGGAGGGGGAGGTGCGCGCTGTGTGCCCGTCTCTGTCGATTGCGGCGCATTGCGAAAGCTGCGGCGGGTATTCGTGCAGGCAGCTACTCCAGTCCACCGGACAGGAGTGGCTTCACCGGTGAGTCGTGGGATCTGGCTTAACATCTGTGGCGCGTGCACGCTGAGTGACGGCTGAGCGTGTCTGGGTGGCCTTGCCCGCGGCATACTTGGGGCCAGGCAGCCCGGTGCGATGGTGGTCCAAGGCCGGCGCGGTGATGTTCGATCCCGACCTGTATCGGGGCACCGCCGGTTACTACGACCGGTTCCGGCTCCCCTAATCGACGCGATGATCGCCGACCTCGTGCGCCGGGCAACTCAATCAGGGCGCGGAGGCATGCTCGACCCGGCATGCGGCACCGGCCACCTTGCCTTCCCACTGTGTGGTTGGTTCGCCGACGCAAGGTCGGTGGACGCCGAACCCGGCATGACCGAGGTGGTTCGTGCCAAGGCGAAGCTGTCGGCGAGGTCGCGGTGCGCGTTGCCACTGTGGCTGGTGCGGGCACAGCACCAGGGAGCAGGCCCGTGCTTCAGGTGGTGAGGGTGATGCGAGACTTGCGGCATGGACACCCGTCGCAGGAACAACGTTACCGTCACCGGCCGTGCGGACGGGCCGGTGCTCCTGCTGGCGCACGGGTTCGGCTGTGACCAGAACATGTGGCGTCTGGTGGTCCCCGTACTGGCCGTGGACTTTCGGGTGGTGCTGTTCGACTACGTGGGCTCCGGCCGCTCGGACCCTTCGGCCTGGAGTGAGCAGCGCTACAGCTCGTTGGAGGGCTACGCCTCGGATGTGCTGGAGGTCTGTGAGGAACTGGACCTGCGGGATGTGATCTTCGTGGGGCATTCGGTCAGTGCCATGGTCGGGGTGCTCGCGGCGGCCAGGGCGCCGCAGCGGTTCTCCCGCCTGGTGATGGTGGCTCCCTCGCCCCGCTACATCGACGAGGACGGGTATCGGGGCGGTTTCAGCGCGGACGACATCGATGAGCTGCTGGATTCGCTGGAGTCGAACTATCTGGGCTGGTCCGCCGCGATGGCCCCGGTGATCATGGGGAACGCGGACCGGCCGGAACTGGGCCAGGAGCTGACCGCCTCGTTCTGCGCGACCGACCCGGACATGGCCCGGGTCTTCGCGCGCACGACGTTCCTGTCCGACAGCCGCGCCGACCTCAAGACGGTCGCGATGCCGACGCTGGTGCTGGAATGCAAGCAGGACGTGATCGCCCCCCGCGAGGTCGGTGCCTTCGTCAACGACGCGATCCCGGGCAGCCGCCTGGTCACGCTGGAGGCTACGGGGCACTGCCCGCAATTGAGCGCACCGCAGGCCACCGTTCAAGCGATTACCGACTTCATCGGTGCTGCCGGATGATGTGCCGCACCGGCCATGACCCGGGCGAGGAGCCGGATGTGGGTGCCACGGACGCGGTGTTCATCTCACTGCTGGAGGACAGCGCCGAGGAGCTGTACGAGCAGGCGCCGTGCGGTTACCTGTCGACATTGATGGACGGCACCATCGCGAAGATCAACACCACGTTGCTTGACTGGCTGGGTCTGTCCCGGGCTCAGGTGGTGGGCCGGATGCGGTTCGCCGATCTGCTCACGGTGGGCGGCAAGATCTACCACGAGACGCACTTCGCCCCGTTGTTGCAGATGAAGGGCGAGGTCAGCGGCATCGCCCTGGACATCAAAGCCGCCGGAAAACAGCGGATGCCGGTGCTGGTCACATCGAAGGTGAAGACCAGCGACGACGGCGAGCCGCTGCTGATCCGCACCACCGTCTTCGACGCCCGCGATCGCCGCGCCTACGAGACCGAGCTGCTGCGCGGCCGCCAGGCGGCGGAGGAAGCACGTCGGCAGGCGGAAGCCGACCGCGAACGGCTCCAGGAAGCCCTCGCCGTCCTTCAGCAGAACCTGCTGCCCGCCGAACTGCCCAAGGTCCCGGGCCTGGAGGCCGGCTCCTACTACCACACCGCCTCCCCGGACCTGCTCGGCGGAGACTTCTACGACCTGTTCCCCCTCGACGCAGACCGATGGGCGTTCTTCCTTGGCGACGTCTGTGGCAAAGGCCCCCAGGCCGCCGCGGTCACCTCACTGACCCGCTACACGCTGCGGGCCGCCGCCCTGCACGACCCGGACCCCGTCACCGTGCTGAGCACCCTGAACACCGTGCTGCACGAGCGGTACACCAGCGGCGACACTCGCTACTGCACCGCGATATTCGGCGTCCTGCACCCGGGCAGCGACCACGTCAGCGTGCACTTGGCCTCCGGCGGCCACCCCTCCGCACTGATCCAGCACGCGGATGGCACCGCGGACTATCTGCCCACCCCCGGCGGCATGCTCGTCGGCGTCCTGCCCGGCGCACAGTTCGAAACCGCGCGCACCCAGCTCTTTCCCGGCGACACCCTGCTGCTCTACACCGACGGACTGACCGAGGCCCGCACCGGGCCCGATCGCGAGCTGTACGGCGAGGACGCCCTGCGCGCCTTCACCACCGCCCAGCCCGCTGCGGGACCGCAGGCCCTGATCACCGCCCTGACCGGGCTCCTCACCGGGTTCGGTGACGGACTCGACGACGACACCGCGCTGCTCGCCCTCGGCGTGCCCGCCCCGCTGCCCACCCCCGCGAGTGAAGACCTGAGATGAGCCCGCTGACGATCACCTCCCGAGACGCCGCCACCGGTCCCGTACTGGAGATCACCGGTGACCTCGACTACGAGAGCGCCCCAGATCTCCGCAAGACCCTCGACGGTCTCACCCTGACCGGCGGGCAACTGCTGGTCCTGGATCTGGCCGGCCTGGAATTCTGCGACTCCAGCGGTATCACCGCTCTGCTGGCCGCCCGCAACCTGGCCACCGAACTAGGTGGCGGCGTGGCCCTGGCCGCGGTCCCCGCCAACACCGCCCGCATCCTGTCCATCATCGGTCTCGACCGGGTCTTCACCATCCACCCGGACGCCTCAACGGCCACCGTCCCCCGCTCTGCGGCAGGCTGATCCGGCCCTGGGGCCTCTGTGTCCGGGGGCCGGATGCAAAGAATCAACTCCTCCTCCAGGCCCTCGGCGGCATGCCCAGCTACCAGCGCTCCGCCTTGCTCCGGAGGACGGCCCACCCGTCTCCCCGCCACGAGACACAGCCCGATCCGCCTGACACTCGTACACGCCATCGCAGCAGACCAGTTGTGGCCGAAGACCCCCACCAGCGGTCGAAGCACGCCCACGCACCGACACCCGCTGATGAACGGACCAGCGGCGCCGCCCACCCCGCAAGGAGGGAAGCGCCGCCGGCATGTTGCGAACGAGCGAGGTCAGTTGGTGGCGAGCATGCCTTCGCGCAGCTTGGCCAAGGTGCGGTTGAGCAGACGGGAGACGTGCATCTGGGAGACGCCGAGGTGCTCGCCGATCTGGGCCTGGGTGAGTTCCTCGACGAACCGCATGTGGATGATGCGCCGTTCGCGGTCGTCGAGTTCGGCGATCATGGGGCCAGGGCGTTGAAGTCCTCGACGAGTTCGAGGGCGTTGTCGTCGGCGCCGATGAAGTCGGCCAGCGCGGCCTCGCCGTCGTCGCCGGAGCTGATGGCGGCGTCCAGGGAGGACGAGTTGTAGCCGTTGGAAGCCAGACGCGCTTCGTTGACCTCCTCCTCACTGAGGCACATCAGCGCGGACAGCTCCTTGACCGTGGGCGTGCGCCCGAGCCGGCTGCGGAGCTCCTCGGTGGCCTTCGCCAGCTGAACGCGGGCTTCCTGGAGACGCCGCGGGACGTGGACGGCCCAGCTCGTGTCGCGGAAGAAGCGCTTGATCTCACCGACGATGTAGGGGACGGCGAAGGAGGTGAACTCGACTTCGCGGGTGAGTTCGAAGCGGTCGATGGCCTTGATGAGGCCGATGGTGCCGACCTGGACGATGTCCTCCATCTCGTCCTGGCTGCGGCTGCGGAATCGTGCGGCCGCGTACCGGACGAGGGTGATGTTCATTTCGATGAGCGTGTTGCGCGCGTACTGGTGCTAGGGCGTGCCCTCTTCCAGGACGGCGAGCTGGTCGAAGAAGAGCCGGGACAGCTGCCGGGCATCCTTCGGAGCGACCTGCGAGGGTCAGCTATCTCCGGCAGCGCTGCTGTGCGTGCTCGTGTTGTCTCGGTCACCGTCGTCTCAGGGCCCCTCCCTACGTGATCCAGCCCCCGTGCCGCCAGCCGCTGGTAGCCGGCCAGCGGCCGTTTACCCGCGCTGGGTGGATGCATACCAAGCTATCCGAGCGGATTCGGTCGGCCGGTGGGCAGGGTTGGGAACCGGGGCGAGGGCCACTCGGCCGACGTGCGGGGTTCGGACCCGAGCCTCGCCGGGATCCGTCAGCGAGACGCACGGCACACGAGAAGTGGGGCCGACCGGAGAGTCTCCCGGCGGCCCCACTTCTGGGCTGGTGCTTGAGGTCAGATACCTCGGTGGCTCTGGTAGTGGCCGCCGACCTGCTCGTGGTAGCCGGCGTCGCCGACGTGCTTGTCCTTGTCGAACTCGGGGGAGTCCTTGATCTGGTCCTTGGTGAGGGCGACGTAGATCTTCCGCTCGGCCTGGTCGACCCTCTGCACGGTGCCGGCCGGCAGCAGGACATGCTTGCCGAAGATCCACACGCCGGTGTCGACAACGAGGTACGAGGAGTCGACGTCGTCCGAGTGCTTGTCGACCTTCCCGATACTGCCGTCGGTCGCCTCGACCTTGTACCCGGTCAGGTCGGTGCCCGCGGTGTGGCCGGCGGTCGGCTGGTAGCCCCAGATGTTGTCACTCATAAAGAACGGCTCCCTCATCGAGATTCATTGCCAACCCGCAGTCGAAATGCGGAGTCTTTCGAGGCGTCATCGAATTCGGTGACTTTTCCTCAGAAAGTCGGGTGCCCAGGCTTCTTGAAACCACACACTCGGGCTGCGGGAAGAGGGGATGACCGGAGGTGCCGTGCTGGAGGCCATGGTTCCTGGCGTCGCGGTCACCTCCGGCCATGACCTCCAGGTACCCCGAACCGGCAGATTCACCACTTTCATCCCTGCGGTATCAGGGAGACGGAAAACGGGTGGGCCCCGACGCCATGGCGTCGGGGCCCACCCGTTTTGGTGCGCTGCTCGGGCCCGCTTACCAGCGGTACCAGCGGCCACGCTTGCCGCCGCTGGCTGCAGGGCGGATCACGAAGCCGAGGACCCACACGATCAGCACGATCACGGCGATCCACCACAGGGCCTTGAGTGCGAAACCCGCACCGAAGAGGATCAGGGCGAGCAGAAGAACAAGAAGAATAGGAACCATAGTTATCAACCTCCGAGGCCTCGTGTGCCCTGCCGAGCGCTCTCTACTCCTGCGGATCTTATTTAACTTTTAGGTCACCCCCGGCTACGACAAGTCCTGCGCAACCCTTCCGGTTTAAGGATGGAATCTGGGGTGACACGGGGGCGAACCTATTTCGATCGAGACAGGGTGTGAGTGGTTGTGGCTGCGGACGAGAAGGCTCAGGCCAAGGGCGAGCAGGCCAAGGGCAAGGTCAAGAAGGTCGTCGGCGGTGCGGTGGGCAACGAGTCCCTGAAGGCCGAGGGGCGCGCCGAGGAGTCCAAGGGCGACCTGCGTGCGGCCAAGGAGAAGGCCAAGGACGCGATCAAGCCCAAGTAGGCGCACCACGCGTGATCCCGGCAGCCCGGTTGCCGGGATTTGCGCTGTCCGGCACCCGTGCTGTGCCCACCAGCAGATGAACAGTGGCGCGAGTAACGGTCCACCGCACGGTGCTGTTGCCGTGGTGCTACCGGGTGAGGAGGGGGCTGACCGTCTTGCCGTTGGCCGTCTGGCGGGTCACGGCGCTGGCGCGCGCGAGACGGTCGACCATGGGTCAGCCGAAGCCCCCGGTCCCTCCGCTCAGGTCGGGGGTGCGCAGCGCCTGGAGGCTGCGGTCGTGCACGGCGACCTCGATGCTGTCCGGGTGCGCGGTCAGCTCCGGGGTGCGGGTTCCGCCGCCGTGGCGCAGGGCGTTGGTGGCGAGCTCCGAGACGACCAGGGCCATAGTGCCGGCGACCTCGGCCGCGATGTGCGAGACCTTCGAGGAAGCCCCGGGTGTTCGCGTGCCCTGGCGATGGATCCCGTGGAACGGGCGGTTGCGACGTTGACGCTCGGCGTGTCCATCAGGTCCCCCGGTCTCTGGATCGTCATGCCCGTTCGTCTGCGCGTGCTTGTGCCTTGGCGCGAGGTCCGTTTGACCCCGCAGTGACGGCTGTGCGCCTCCTGTCGTCGCTGTTCGAGGCCGATTGCCTCCCTGTCGGACACGCGAAAATCTGTGTTGTTCACAGTAGACATTGGTCGGTGGCCTGGCTATGGCTTCTCTCGTAGCCCAGAGAGACAGCAGGGCCCGGCAGACACGAACTGCCGGGCAGCAGCACAGCAGTTGCAGTGCACAGGACGGTGCGGTGGTGGAGTTTTCGAAGCCAGGGTGTTGTTTCAGGACGGCGACGGGACTGACGACCGGACCGGGTGGCCCGCGGTGATCAGGGACCGCCGTGAGCAGCACCCGTAAGTGCAGTTCGCAGGACCCAGCAGTGAAGTCAGTGAGCAGCACCTCGGTGAAGGCGTCGGCTGCGGGCGCGCGCACCAGGAAGTTCGGCAGTGGGGTTCCAAGCCAGAGCAGACGCAGGACGGGCGACGGGGCTGGCTGCCGAAGAGTGGCGCTGTCTCAGGCCACTGAGCCGTTCGCATCACCAGCAGTACGCAGTAGAGCAGTACGCAGTCCCGGCTTGGTAACTGATTGATCCCAGAGGGAAGAACGGAGGAGCGAGGCGCCATCAGGATCGCCCGGGCGTAAGCGTTGAGCCCGGGTACCGCAGGACATCGATAGTGAGGTGGTCTCCGGTCAAGCAACCGCGATCCCCGCACCCCGACAGCATCTCGGTCGGGTCTGCGGAAACGTGAGGCCGGCGCAGTATCAGGGCCGGCAGATGGTGTAGCAGTTCCTTCGGGGCCCTGGCGCCAATGGCGCCAGGGCCCCTCCATGCGTTCCACAGAGAGGTGCAATGACAGCAGACGACTCATACGGCCGTCTCGAGGACGACGACTACCCCGCTTACACGATGGGCCGGGCCGCCGAACTCCTCGGCGCCACCCAGGGCTTCCTCCGCGCGATCGGCGAAGCCCGCCTCATCACCCCCCTGCGCTCCGCGGGCGGACACCGCCGCTACTCCCGCTACCAGCTGCGCATCGCCGCCCGCGCCAGGGAACTCGTCGACCACGGGACCCCCATCGAAGCCGCCTGCCGCATCGTCATCCTCGAAGACCAGCTCGAAGAAGCCCAGCGCATCAACGCCGAATACCGCCGCGCCGCCGAATCCGCGAACCCGACGGCCGCGGCTTGAGACGGCAAAGACCCGCAGGCTCTGCCAGGAACTTCGCGACTGCCGCCCACGCAGGCTGCCCGGGACGCAAAGTGTTCCGGGCAGCTTCGTCTTCTACGGCCCTGGGGTCGTGTCGAACGGCGTCACAACTCATGTACGCAGCCGCCCTGCACGACGATGAGGCTGATGGGGCGCGTTGGCGGGCGTTCGTAGTGCCCGCCAACGCGGCGGGGCGGGCACTACGGCCACTCGGACATGCGTGCCGTTCCTGTCCGGTGACGGTGCTGGATTCCGGCCGGGCCGTCAGGCAGCCCGGACGAGTTCGGCCTCCTCGCGGCCTGGGGCCGATCCGACAACAAGCCGAAGTTCGTCCAGTCGCGGCACGAGGAGATGTCCGCGTTCGAGGCCGTCGGCTACGCCAAGTTCTCCGGCAAGGTCGGCGTCTGCGCGGCGACTTCGGGCCCCGGAGCGATCCATCTGCTCAACGGCCTCTACGACGCCAAGCTCGACCACGTTCCGGTCGTCGCCATCGTCGGACAGACCAACCGCAGTGCGATGGGCGGTAGTTACCAGCAGGAGGTCGACCTGCTGAGCCTCTACAAGGACGTCGCTTCCGAGTACTGCGAGATGGTGACCGTCCCCGAGCAACTGCCCAACGTCATCGACCGGGCCATGCGCACCGCGTACGCCAAGCGCACGGTGACAGCAGTGATCATCCCCGCCGACGTACAGGAGCTGACCTACTCGGAGCCGACCCACGCCTTCAAGATGGTGCCGTCCAGCCTCGGCCTGACACACTCCGCGCCGGTCCCGGCCGCGTCGGACCTCGCTCGCGCGGTCGAGGTGCTGGACGCCGGCGAGAAGGTCGCGATCCTGATCGGGCAGGGCGCGCGCGGTGCCAGGGCCGAGGTGGAGGAGATCGCCGACGTGCTCGGCGCCGGGGTGGCCAAGGCCCTGCTCGGCAAGGACGCGCTGCCGGACGATCTGCCGTATGTGACCGGATCGATCGGGCTGCTCGGCACCCGCCCTTCCTACGAGTTGATGCAGGACTGCGACACCCTGCTGGTCATCGGCTCCAGCTTCCCGTACACGCAGTTCCTGCCCGAGTTCGGCCAGGCCCGCGCCGTGCAGATCGACATCGACCCGTTCATGATCGGGCTGCGCTACCCCTTCGAGGTCAACCTCGTCGGTGACGCGAAGCAGACGCTCAAGGCCCTGCTGCCGCAGCTGAAGCGGAAGCAGCACGGGAAGTGGCGCAAGAAGATCGAGAAGGACACGGCCCGCTGGTGGGAGGTCATGGAGCGGCGTGCGGCCGTGGACGCGGACCCCATCAACCCCGAGTACGTGGTGCACGCGCTCGACGCACTCCTGCCGGACGACGTGATCCTGGCCGCCGACTCCGGCTCCGCCGCCAACTGGTACGCACGGCACCTGCGGATGCGCGGCGCCATGCGTGGTTCCCTGTCCGGGACACTCGCGACCATGGGGCCGGGGGTGCCCTACGTCATCGGCGCGAAGTTCGCCCATCCCGATCGTCCCGCGCTCGCGATCGTGGGCGACGGAGCCATGCAGATGAACGGTATGGCCGAACTCATCACCGCCGACCACCCCCTGGGCCCCGCTGGAGAAGGTGAGTTGCTGCACACCGCCGTCGACGGCCAACCGTTCGTGGACCGGGTCGAGACCGCCGTCTGCACCGTCCCCACCGACACCCCGGAGGGCGACGGCACGCTGGTCTGGGACTCGACCACCATGATCGTGATCCAGGTCAGCGGCGGCGGCGCCACAGGACTCGGACACACCTACGGCGCGGCGGCGACCGCCCACGTCATCGAGCGGCAACTCGCCGACGTCGTGACCGGCCGGTGCGTCTGGGACGAGTCGCCGCCGACGAGGCGATGAACAGAGCTGTCCGCAACGCCGGCCGGCCCAGTCTCATCGCCGGCGCCGTCTCGGCCGTCGACATCGCCCTTTGAGACCTCAAGGCCCGCCTCCTCGACCTGCCTCTGGTACGGCTACTCGGCGCGAGCCGCAGCCACGTGCCCGTGTACGGCAGCGGCGGCTTCACGACGTACGACCAGCACCAGCTGCGTCGTCAACTGCGCGGCTGGGTCGAGGACCAGGGAATCCCGCAGGTGAAGATCAAGATCGGGGAGTCCTGGGGGCGGGCCGAGCAGCGGGACCGCGAGCGGGTCGCGCAGGCGCGGCGCAGCATCGGCGACGCGGCGGAGCTCTACGTCGACGCCAATGGCGCGTACGGCCGCAAGTAGGCGATCCGCATGGCTCGCCACCTCGACGAGTTCGGCGTGACATGGTTCGAGGAACCCGTCTCCTCGGACGACCTGGCCGGGCTGGCGCAGGTCCGGGCATCCGTCGCACCCGAGGTGACCGCGGGCGAATACGGCTACACCCTCGCCTACTTCGGGCACATGCTCGGCGCCGGATCCGTGGACTGCCTCCGGGCCGACGCCACCCGCTGCGGCGGAATCACGGTCTGGCTGCGGGCGGCAGCCCTCGCGGAAGCCGCCGGACTGGAACTCTCCGGACACTGCGCCCCGCACGTGCACGCGGCTGCCGCGATTCCCAACCTGCGCCATCTGGAGTGGTTCCACGACCACACACGCATCGAGGACCTCTTCTTCGACGGAACCCTCGACCCCCAGGGAGGCGGCGTCCGCCCGGGTGCCAACGGCGCACCCGGCCACGGCCTGACCCTCCGCGCCGACCAGGCGGAGAAGTACCGGACGGGGTAGGCCGGGACAGGAATCGCCCAACGGCAGTCGCGTGCAACCTGCCGCAGGCTTCGTCCACGCTCTCATGCTCGACACCGCGGCCACCCTCGCCCCTGAAACACCCACCTGACTGAAGTTCCGGCTTCCCCTCACGACTTCCGAGACGAACAGGACGAGCATGAACCAGCAGACCGTTGTCATCACCGGGGCCAGCGCCGGCATCGGCCGGGCCGCCGCACGCCTCTTCGCCGAGCGTGGCGCGAACGTCGTTCTCCCCGCGCGGGGCAAGGCGGGCCTCGACGCCACGGCCGCCGATGTCGAGGAAAGGGGCGGTCGTGCCCTCGCCGTCCCCACCGACATGGCCGACCCCGCACAGGTCGAGGCCGCGGCCGTGACCGCCGAGGAAGCCTTCGGGCCGATCGACATCTGGGTCAACAACGCCTTCACGTCGGTGTTCGCGCCGTTCATGGAGATCGAGCCCGACGAGTACAAGCGGGTCACTGAGGTGAGCTGTCTGGGCTTCGTGCACGGCACCCGGGCCGCGCTCCAGCGCATGATCCCGCGCGACGCGGGCGTGATCGTGCAGGTCGGCTCGGCGCTCGGCGACCGGTCCATCCCCCCTGCAGTCCGCGTACTGCGGTGCCAAGCACGCCGTCAACGGCTTCACGTCGAGCGTGCGCACCGAGCTGATGCACCAACACAGCCACGTGAGGGTCACCGTGGTGCAGATGCCGGCGGTCAACCCCTCACAGTTCTCCTGGGTGTTGTCCCGGCTGCCGAAGCACCCCCAGCCCGTACCGCCCATCTACCAGCCGGAGGTGGCCGCCAGGGCCGTCGTCAACGCAGCGGACCATCCGCACCGCAAGCAGTACTACGTAGGAGCGTCCACCGCCGCGACGATCCTCGCGAACAAACTGGCTCCCGCCTGCTGGAGCGCTACCTCGCGCGCACCGGCTTCGCGTCGCAGCAGACCGACGGCAGCGAATCCGGCACCCGCACGGCCAACCTCTGGCACCCCGCGGACGAAGCCCCGGCACACGATTACGGAGCACACGGCTCCTTCGGCGAGACGTCCCACCCCCGCTCGGTCCAGGCGGCACTTGCGCGACACCGCGGGCTTGTGTCGGCCGCCGCGACGGGAGCGGTGGTGGGTCTGGGAGCGGTGATACGGCGCAGGCGACTGCGTTAGCCGGGGAAGAGGCGTTGCTCAGTTCGCCGGGTGGCCCGGGGTGATGTCATGGGTGTCGTTCAGTGTCAGCAGGGGGGTGCGGCTGTCCGCGAGATTTTCCGCCGCCTCCGGAGCGAGCAGGAAACCGACGTGGTCGCCGCCGTCGATCCGGTTCTCCACGCGGCCGACGAACCAGGCGGGGGCCTCGTCGAGGATCAGTGATCCGCCCGGTCCCGGGTGCCACGGGGCGTCGGTGAACTTGTCCGTACGGTCGCCGGTCTCGCCGCCGAAGAGCCGGGCCAGCCGGTCCTGGTCGCGGCGGAGCAGATGGACCGCGAGCCGTTCGGCGTGCTCGGCCACCCGGTATGTCCGGTTGGCTCTGGACAGCCAGACCATGAACCGGGCGGGCCTGATCGAGCACTGCGAGGCGAATCCGACCAGGCAGCCGGCTCTTTCCCCGTCGGCCTCCGCGGTCACGACGTACATCGGGTAGTCGAGCAGGTCGGTGAAGGGATCGAGATCGGTCACGGTGTTCGGCTCCCGCCTCAAGAGATCGGATGTCGGCCAAGCGTTCACCATTTGCGTGTCCCGGTCGGCTCACGACGCGCTGGGCGGGGCACGGACGCGGTACGAGCGCAGTCCCTGGGTACCCGGATCTGTGCCGCAACGCGTCTCGGACGAACTGCTCGTGGGCGACGGCACAGGGCGGGAGGCGCTCAGGATTCCCGAGTGATGCGCCCCACGCCCGTTCGAGGCAGTCGAGGAGAGGCGTCGCGATGTCTGCGCAGTCCGGGCCCGGGCCCGAGTCCGTTCGGCGGGAGCACGGCGCGGTGGAAAGGACCGGCGTACACGGCTCCAGCCCCGGCCCGGCGGAAGCCGTGGAGGCGTCTCGGAAGGCGCCCCTGGAGCCGCCGCGTCGAGATCCCCGCGGCGGTCGCAGACGGTCGTGGGTGACGGTGGGGTTCGCTCTGGGCCTGGGCGCGAGTCTGGCGTGGCTCGCCGTTCAGACTGTTCTGCGGGTCAGTTCGATGCTGACCTTGCTGCTGCTGGCCGTGTTCATCGCCATCAGTCTGGAACCACTCGTCGTGTGGTTCACGCGCCGGGGTCTGCGGCGCGGCTGGGCCGTCGCGATCGTGCTGACGGGGTTCGTCGTGGTACTCGGCGGGTTCCTGGCTCTGGTCATTCCGCCGGTGGCCAAGGAGGTGTCCGCAGTGGTCGACGCGGTGCCCGGCTGGTTGCAGCAGGTCCACGACCACCAGTCGGCGATCGGCCGTCTGGAGGACCGCTACCACCTGGTCGAGAAGGCCAAGCAGCAGATCGGCTCGGGAGGCGGAGCGACCGGCCTGGCGGGGGGTGTCCTGGGCGCAGGCCAGATGGTCCTGAGTACCCTCACGTCGACGGCGATCGTGATCACGGTGACCCTGTACTGCATGGCGGCCCTGCCGGCCATCAAACAGTTCTGCTACCGCTTCGTGGCCGCGAGCCGGCGCGAACGCGTCGAGGGCGTGGCCGAAGAGATCATGAACCGGATAGGGAAGTTCATGCTCGGCAACCTCGTCACCTCGGGTATCGCCGGCCTGGCGACCTTCGCCTGGTGCGCGGGCACCGGCGTCCCCTACGCAGCCGCCCTGGGCATCTTCACCGCGCTGATGGACCTGATCCCGATCGTCGGCTCCACTCTGGCCGGCATCGTCGTCAGCCTCGTCGCGCTGTCCGTGTCCCTGCCCATCGCGATCGGGACCGCGGTCTTCTACGTCGTCTTCCGGGTCGTCGAGGACTACCTCATCGTGCCGAGGGCCATGAAGTTCGCGGTCGACGTCCACCCGCTGGTCACCGTCCTCGCGGTGCTGGTCGGCGGGGCGCTCCTCGGCATCATCGGCGCCCTCGTCGCCATCCCGGCGGCCGTCGCCGTCGGCCTGGTCCTCGACGAGTACGTGTTTCCCAACACGGAGCGAAAGTGAAGGCGCGTCGGCCCGGCGCGGCAACGTCTCCGTCGCCTTCCGGGGCACTTGTCGACCCCGGGGGAGGGGCGCCCCGACCGGCTGCCGGGATTCCGTACGGCGTGTCAGCAGGGCGAACACCAGGTCTGTCCGGCCGCCGAGGTGCCCGTCAGCCCAGAAGGGCGGGGAGCCGTGATGCGCATGCGGCGGGTGCACAGGGGTACTCGATCGAAGTTCGAATCCAAGATCGCCGCAGTGCCGGTCTCAGCCAGGAGCGAGCAATGCCCGTGGCGCCCTCGATATCTACCGTCTCGGCTGACCTCAGACCCGTTCAGGAGACGTTCTGATGCCTGACAACCCGGTCGACGAGCATCCCCGCCCCGAAATCCCGCAACAGGACCAGGAGCAACGATCTTCGTGGCTGGGGGCCAGCGGCGGGTCACCTGGACAGCTGGGTGAGGAAAGCCGGGGAACGGGTACACAGCGACGTGATCATCCTGGCCTCTGCATTCCACGGCCGGTCCTCACGGATCGGGTCCGGCCCCTTGTGGAGTCCAGCGTGACCATCCGACTCCGCGCTGCGGACACAAGATCAGGAGGCTGCAGTGCCCAGTACGGCTGTGACACGCCGGGTGCTCCCCTCAAATCTGCTGGCTCTGCCGGGGGTGTACCGGCCCCAGGCTGATACCCGCCTGCTTGCCGACGAGCTGGGGCGCGAGAGCCTTGGAGTGGCGACGCAGGTTCTGGAGATCGGCACCGGAACAGGGGCGTTGGCGCTGAGCGCCGCGGCCAGAGGAGCACGCGTCACGGCCGTGGACGTCTCCCGGCGGGCGGTGGTCACCGCACGCCTGAACGCGCTGCGTCATCGTCTGCCCGTGCAGGTCCTGCATGGTGATTTCGCGGCTCGTACACGGGGCCGCCGGTTCGACGTCGTTCTCGCAAACCCTCCGTACGTTCCCTCGCCGAGTCCTGATCTGCCCTCCAGCGGGCCGGCACGTGCCTGGGATGCGGGCCCCGACGGGCGTGTAGTGATCGACCGGATCTGTGAGAGCGCGCCGGTGCTCCTGCGGGCCGGCGGTGTTCTGCTCATGGTGCACTCCGTGATGTGCGGACCGGAGCGCACCTTGGAGCGACTGGCGCAGGCTGGGCTCTTCGGGCAGGTGACAGCGAAGGTGAGCGTGCCGTGGGGGCCGGTCCTGCGCTCACGACGGGCCTGGCTGCGGAAACAGGGGTTCAGTGAGGCGGGCGAGGCGAACGAAGGGCTGGTGGTCATCCGTGCCCAGGCAATCTGATCCCGCCATCGGTGCCACCTCGGCGCCGAGAACGTGCCGCGTGCGAGCCGAGCCCGGCGGACCGGTGATGATGGAAGGGCCGGTGGAGGTTGTCCTGGAGGACGGGAGCGTCGCCCGTTCAGAGCGGTTCATGGTGGCCTTGTGCACCTGCCGCCGCAGCCGCGCCTACCCGTGGTGCGACACGAGCCATCGCCCTCGTCAAAAGCCCGACACGTCGCTCACTGTCGAGGGGACAGCGGCGCCGATCACGCCGTGTCAGGGGACCGGTCCGATCAGTACATCTAGAGCACCCACAAGACAGGACTTTGTGATGACCGCGAGCGCTGCCCGTACCCCTTCCGTCGTCGGCGCGACCTTGGTCGAGGGACGTGGTCCGCTGTCGACGGCGGTCGTCACGTCCTTGCGCACCGGCCTTCCTCCCGTCTGCGCCACCGACGCGGCGGAAGTCGCCGACCCGTGGGGGGAGGACCTCCAGCTCGCGCTATACCTGCTGTACGAACTCCACTACAGGTGCTTCGATGGCGTCGACGACGAGCGGGAATGGGATCCGGATCTGCTCCGTCTGCGCGGGCAGATGGAGGACCGCTTCCTGCATGCTCTGCGGGCCGATCTTTCGGGCGCACCGACCACGGTGCAGGAGGCTTTGGCTCCTCTGCTGGTCGAACCCGTGGACCTCGGCGACAGCCTCAGCCATCAGCTCGAGAAGAACGGTGAGCTCTGGCAGTTGCGGGAGTACGCGGCCCTGCGATCCCTCTACCACCTTAAAGAGGCCGATCCGCATGCCTGGGTCATTCCCCGACTGACAGGGCGGGCCAAAGCGGCGATGGTGGCGATCGAGTACGACGAGTTCGGCGCCGGCCGGGCCGACCGCATTCATGCACGGCTCTTCGCCGCACTGATGGAAGACCTCGGCCTCGATTCGAGATATGGCCGCTACCTGGACCAAGCCCCCGCCCCGCTTCTCGCCACCGTCAACTTGATGTCGCTGTTCGGTCTGCACCGGGCCTTGCGCGGAGCGCTCGTGGGCCACTTCGCCTGTGTGGAGGTCACGTCCTCTCCCGGCTCGCGGCGGCTTGCCAAAGCCATGCAACGCTGCGAGGCCGGTCAGGCCGCAGTGCACTTCTACGCCGAGCACGTCGAAGCCGACGCCGTTCACGAGCAGCTCGTACGCGACGACGTCATCGGCGGTCTCTTGGCAGACGAGCCCGGTCTGGAAGCGGACATCGCCTTCGGCTGTGCGGCCACAGTGCTGCTGGAGGACCGTCTCAGCGCCTTCATCAAGGCCAGATGGGGACAGCATCAGTCCGCCCTGCGCACCCCCACTCCGTCACGTGACGGAGTGGGCTGAGGGCGGCGTTGTGGGCGGGAGGTGGCGTGCTGAGGGCTCACCTACAGAGAGCGCCCCTCTGGCAGGCCCACGAGGCTCACTGACGGACATCGAGTCGCGCCTCCCAACGAGCCGGGCCAGTCTTTCCTCGCGGCCGCAGGTATCCACGACCCCGACCGCATCCTGGACGACGACCATCGGATCGATTGGCGTGGCGGCCGCGCGCACCAGTGGAGCGCTGCCTGAGCTCACAGCCGCTGCGGCAAAAGGGCGTTCCCGTTCATGAGCGGCAGGTATCCCCGGGCGTCGGGTGCACACCCGGTTGCATATCGCTGGTAGGCCAGGATTTTTCAGGCCCTGCTGTTTTCGCTTGTGGAGATCGGGCACTCAGGGCGCAGGCCGATCAGGTGGCCTTCACCTTTACTGTAAGGTCGGTCAGGTGACTGCCGGGTCGGCCATAGGCCATACACGAGCGAGGCGCCCGGCCTCGGCGTGAGTGCGAGGCGGGCAAGAGCCCCGCCGATGCCTCCCTGTCTTTCCTCCCAGCGCCCACACGCGGCGCTCAACAGCGGACCCAAGACTCGGAGACACGTCCACACATGCCACATGATGAGCAGCGCCAGCATGAAGCTGAGCTGCCGGCCAACGCCATCCAGCTGAACCACACTGCCATCTACGCCACGGACCGGCACCTGTCAGCCGAGTTCATCGCCGCGATCCTGGGTTTGAGGGTCGGCGCACCCTTCGGGCCGTTCTTGCCAGTCGACTTGGGCAACGGCGTGACACTCGACTACTACGAGAAGCGTGACGAGCCGATCCAGCCGCAGCACTACGCGTTTCTCGTGCCTGACGAGCACTTCGACGCCATGATCGCCCGCCTGGAGGCGGTCGGGGTCACCTACTACGCCGACCCCAACCACACCGAACCCGGCCAGATCAACCGCCTCTTCGGCGGACGCGGCGCGTATTTCGACGACCCGGGCGGCCACAACATGGAGATCATGACTCGGCCATACGCCCGGCCCTAGCAAGCCGCTGAGCGGCGATCCCGTCAGGTCCTCACACCGGGCGGCTCCCCAGCTTCCCGCCCCGAGCCAACACCCGGGGCGGCGAGGTGCCGGGGAGCCGCTTGCCAGGTTGATCGAGGTGGGCGGACCGCTCGGCGAGGACGATTGCAGGCGTGTCGGCGAAGCGCGCGAGTCTCTCCGTGCGCTTTCCCGGGCCAACTCGGGTCAGGCCGTGCCGCCGAGTGTTTGTCTGGTTCTGGACGAGATCGCCGGGCGCGGGGAGGTGCGGCTGCGTTTCTCCTCCTACGGGACGCAGACCCTGGCGCCCGCCGGAACGGGAGGGGTGACCCAGGCCCTGGGACGGATCCTGTCGATCGTCGGCCTGGCGTTCTTCGAGGGCACCTGGAGACGGCTCAAGGTCTGCCCGGCGGAAGACTGTCAGTGGGCGTTCTACGACCACTCCAAGAACCGGTCGGGACAGTGGTGTCAGATGGCCGAGTGCGGGAACCGGGCCAAAGGCCGATCATTCCGGGCCCGCCGAATGTCGTAGCCCTCGTCGCGCCAGTGAGCCTTTTCCAACCTCAGGTTGAGGCGTGGTGAAGGACGACGACGGCAGTCACGATGTCGGTGATGCCGTGTTCACGCGCGGCGGTCAGGTCGTGGGTGGAGCCGGGCAGGGCCGTAAAAGCCCACAGCAGTCGGCCGAACGGATCCGTGATGACCTGGACGTTCATGGCGTGGCGCTGGTGTTTCCCCGAGTGGTACGGGGTGTCGGCGGCGATCCGGTCGATGGGCGGGAGGGTGCCGTCCAGGATCACGTACGCCTTCGTCCGGACGGTCGTCATGGCCTGGGCCAGGGTCCGCGCGCGGGCGGCGGGCACTTCGACGGCCTCGCGTATGCAGCGGTGGACGGTCGCGATGCCGATCTCGAACCCTGCGGCAAGCCGGGCGTACGTGTCGCCGCGTCGCAGGTGGGTCAGGGCGGGCAGGGCCTGACCGCCGACTGGCAGGCGCCGCCGTCGCGTGCCGGTCTCCCGCCGGTGATCGGCCGGTTGCCCGGCCAGGTGCCGCAGCCTCCGGCTGGACAGATCGATCGATGACGGGTGGACAAGCTCGCGAAGCTCCTGGCGGACACGGGTGATCCTGGTCGAGAACCCGTCCACATCGAGGAGACCCGGAGGGACTGGATGGAGGGCTTCCGATTCGGTGAGGTGAAGGGTCCGGTGTGATGTGCCTGTTGTGAGTCTTTGTGCGCCTCGCCGTGTCCCCTCGCCGGTTCGGTGAGGGGACACGGCCGCAGTCCGTGGCGCCGGCACAGGGAGGACCACCCATGACCCTGTACACGGCTGCCGCGCGCCGTCCGAGGCGGGCGGATCGAGCGGGACGGCCTCGGCTCCGCCGTGGATCGGGCGCTTGGCGGTGGCCGGGCCGGGCCCGGAGGCGCCGTGGTGACGACGGTGGAGAAGGCGATGGACGTGGAGCCTTCAGTCCTTGATTTCGCAGATGGGGGCGCCGGAGGTGATGGAGGCGCCGACTTCGGCGCTCAGGCCCTTGATGGTGCCGGAGCGGTGTGCGTTGAGGGGCTGTTCCATCTTCATGGCTTCCAGGACGACGATGAGGTCGCCCTCCTT
>NZ_JBIAQF010000055.1:0-23224 GCF_042888885.1 Streptomyces sp. NPDC002742 | reverse complement strand
CAGCACGTCGGGCGACCTTGTCCGCATCGGCCTTCGGCGAGGCGGGATCCCAGCTCGGGGGCAGGAACAGCCGCCAGTTGACCGCCGTCGAGGCGGTGCACCCATGATCAGCGAACGTTTCGGACGCCCCGGGCTGGGAGCGGGCTGCCGGAGGGCGCATCAATCGGGCCTTCCGTCCGGTCGGGTGTCGGCGGTCCACCCGACTCGGCGAGCTCCGGCCCCGAAGGGTTGCCCGCCTCATACGCGCGCACGTCTTCATGCCAACGCCTCCGACTTCTCAGGCCGGGCGGGGACTCCGCAGGCCGACGGTGTCAGCACGCAGCGCCCGGATGCCGGACCGGCTCCGGTGAAAGGGCCCGCCCTCTCGGAGGCGGGCCCTTTCACCGGAGCCGGTCCGTGCTTCAGCGCTTGCCGTGCTTGCCGTGCTTGCCGCGCATGGAGTCCTTGGCGTCGTCCAGGGCTTCCTTCGCCTCGCCCTCCGCCTGGTCCATCTTCCCCTCGGCTTTCATCCGGTCGTTGCCAGTGGCCTTACCGACCGTTTCCTTCATTTTGCCCTTGGCCTTGTCCATGCCGCCCTTGCCAGCCATGCCCTGCTCCTTGCCTAGGAAAATCAGAGACAGTGACAAACTAGAACGGAAATACACATATCGCTCGGCAAGCGTTGCACTCACAGCCGACTGCGCGGATCCGCCCCCGCCCCCTATAGCGGAGGGTCCGGGACCAGCTTGTGCCTGCCGACCGCGGCGCCGGATCCACCGCTGCGAGACGCCCAGAGGGCCGCCCAACGCGGTCACGACTCGAGCGACGAACGTTGTCGCTGTTCGTTCTCGCGCGTTTCGTGTGTGTGGCGGCCGACCTCGGTGACGCGGTCGGCCAGGGCCGGGTGATCGGCGCGCAGGTGTGGGCCTGCATCGGAGAGGGGGCCAAGGAGTTGGGCCGGGTCGCTGTCGCCGAGGGCGGCATGGAGAGCGGTGATGGCGCTCGCCGCCGTGTCGGGGAGATCTGTCAGGGCGGTGATGGTCCCGGCGAGCTGGCGGAGCGTGGCGGCGTGGTCGTGGGCCCAGGCAGCTACGGAGCGGTCTGCGGCGCGCCGGCCGCGGGTGGCCTGCACCCGCTGTTCCTTGGTGGTGCCCGCTTCACCGGGACGCACGCGCAGGTAGCGGCGTTCGGCGGCCTGGCGGCTGGAGACGCCGAGCGGATGGGCCAGATCGGCCCAGCTCGCACCCGCCTGCCGCGCCGCTTCGATCAGTCCCGGCTCCCAGCCGGCCAGCTGTTCACGAACCTGCCGCAGGAGGAGCAGCGCCGCGAGGGCACCTTGGGGATCGTCGGATGCGGCGGTCCTTGCGGACTGTGCGGCCTGCAGGGCCTGTGCGAGGGCCTCGAGCGCCGTGGCCGTCGCCGCGAACGAGGCCGACGCCGGAAGTTTGCCGCTCACCCTCCCCTCCTCTCAAGCATCGTCATCTCCTGGATGACGTTTCACTTGTCGTCGTTTGGATGACATGTTACAACGGTGTCAGGTGAAGCGCATTGGCAGCAACTGCCTGAACTCATCTGGAGGTGTATCCCGTGTTGATGCGCACTGACCCGTTCCGGGAACTCGACCGGCTGGCCCAGCATCTGACGGGTCCGGGAACGTGGTCCCGCCCGTCCGCGATGCCGATGGACGCCTACCGAGACGGCGACCAGTACGTCATCGCCTTCGACCTGCCGGGCATCGACCCCGACGCCCTCGACATCGACGTCGAGCGGAACATGCTCACCGTGAAGGCGGAGCGACGCCCGCTGCCGCGCTCGGAGAGCGCCCAGACGGAACTGGCCGAGCGGCCTCTGGGTGTCTTCTCCCGCCAGCTCGTCCTGGCCGACACCCTCGACACCGAGCACATCTCCGCGGACTACGAGGCCGGCGTCCTGACCCTCCTCATCCCGATCGCCGAACGGGCCAAGCCCCGCAAGATCAGCGTCCGCAGCACCGCCGAACGCAAGGTACTCGACAGCTGATCCGCCGGTCGCACGTCCGCCGGTCGGGCCCAGGACGGTTCGCCCGCGATCCCGCCTGGGCCCCGGCGGCACCGGCCCCCTCACTCCACGCCGGACAACCGACCTCCGCGAAGAACAGGGTTCACACGGAACAGCCGCTCTCCCGCAGGAAGACGGTCACGCAAGGAAAGCCGAAGCCCTCATGACTCTTCTCTCTCCCCCCGCGCCCCCTCCCCCAACGGCAACCGTCACCTTCGACCAGCTGCTGGAAAAGGTGCGCTACGACGGCGCCTACCCCACCCGCCGCCACGCAGAAGGCGTCGTACGCCGAGTACTCGAAGCCCTCGGCCGCCAGTTGACAGGCACCGAGCGGATGGAACTCGCCGCTCGCCTCCCTCAGGAAGCAGCCTGCCACTTCTCCTCGCAGCCCCCTACGAGCAGCCCGCTGACCGGCTGGGGCTTCGTGAAGGACCTCGCTGAGCGAACCGGCGGCACCCCGGCGACGACCCGTTGGGACACCGGATCGGTCCTCGGCGCCGTGGGTCGCATCGCCGGTGACGACCTGACCGCCCGGATCATCGGACAGCTCCCCGACGGCTACGCCCTGCTGTTCGGACGGGCCCAGCTCATCCGGGCCGACTGACCGTCAGGTGCCGGCACCCAGAACGCAGCGCACATGTCCGCGCTCGCTGCGTCGTGACCGCAGTTGCCACCGTTCGGCCGCAGCGGGAGCACGTCGAACCCATGACATGCGTCCTCTTGGTCGCAGTGCCGTCGCGCACTGATGACGTAGCCCCTCTGTTCATCCGTCGCGAAAGCGGAGCCGGCACCGGCAGCGCAAATCCCGGCAGCCGACGGGCTGCCGGGATCAGAAGTGCTCAGCGCCTACTT
This sequence comes from Streptomyces sp. NPDC002742, assembly GCF_042888885.1. Taxonomy (NCBI): domain Bacteria; kingdom Bacillati; phylum Actinomycetota; class Actinomycetes; order Kitasatosporales; family Streptomycetaceae; genus Streptomyces; species Streptomyces sp. NPDC002742. The sequence goes on along the minus strand of NZ_JBIAQF010000055.1, from coordinate 20,356 downwards.
GGGCCGGATGGCGTCCTTGGCCTTCTCCTTGGCCGCGCGCAGGTCGCCCTTGGACTCCTCGGCGCGCCCCTCGGCCTTCAGGGACTCGTTGCCCGCCGCACCGCCGACGACCTTCTTGATCTTGCCTTCGGCCTGCTCGCCCTTGGCCTGAGCCTTCTCGTCCGCAGCCACAACCACTCACCCCTGCCTCATTCGGAACTCGATTACGCCCTCCGTGTCACCCCGGGTCTGCATCCCAAACCAACCCGAGGACTGCCACGCATTCGCAGCCGTGGACCGTCTAAGAAATACATAAATCCGCAGGAATGGAGATCGAGCTGCAGGGCACACGACGGTCCGGAGGTTGATAACTATGGTTCCTGTTCTTCTTGTTCTTCTGCTCGCCCTGATCCTCTTCGGTGCCGGTTTCGCACTGAAGGCACTGTGGTGGATCGCCGTGATCGTGCTGATCGTATGGGTCCTCGGCTTCGTGATCCGTCCGACAGCAAGCGGCGGCCGGCGTGGCCGCTGGTACCGCTGGTAGACGGCCTGAACAGCACATCGTCAGGGTGGGGCCCGACGCTACGGCGTCGGGCCCCACCCATGTCCCGTCCCGGCGACCGCAGGACGAAAGTGGTGATTCCTCCGGTTCGACGTAGCTGGAAGCCATTGGCCGGAGGCTGGTGTGACGCCAGGAATCATGGCCCTCCAGCACGACGTCTTCGGCTGTTCACTCTTTCCGCAGCGCGTATGTATAGGCGCAAGAAGCCTGGGAACCCGAACTCCCGGGAGCGTCAGCAACGATGACGCTCGGTCTCAACGAGTCCGCAGTTCGACTGTGGGCGGCATTCGATTGATTCCTTGAGGAGGGATTTTATGAGTGACAACATCTGGGGCTACCAGCCGACCACCGGCTACACCGCGGGCACCGACCTGACCGGATACAAGGTCGAGGCCACCGACGGCAGTATCGGGAAGGTCGACAAGCACTCGGACGACGTCGACTCCTCCTACCTCGTCGTCGACACCGGCGTATGGATCTTCGGCAAGCACGTTCTCCTCCCGGCCGGCACCGTGCAGTCGGTCGACCAGGCCGAACGGAAGATCTACGTCGCGCTCACCAAGGACCAGATCAAGGACTCCCCCGAGTTCGACAAGGACAAGCACACCGGTGACGCCGGCTACCACGAGCAGGTCGGCAGCTACTACCAGAACCGGCGCATCATCTGACATCAACACCCCGGCGCAAGCCGGGGGGCCGGCCGGGAGTTTCTTCGGCCGGCCCTTTCGTGTACGCGCGGGGGCGGGGAAGCCCCGAGGCGCCAGACCCCTCAGGCAGGGGCCGCTGGATCCGCCGGCTGGGAAGCACGGCGGTGTTCGTCGTTGATGCGCTGGGCTTCTTCGAGTTGGTCTTCAAGGACGACGATGCGGCAGGCGGCTTCGATCGGGGTGCCGTTGTCGACGAGTTCCCGTGCGCGGGCTGCGATGCGCAGCTGGTAGCGGGAGTAGCGGCGGTGGCCGCCCGCGGAGCGTAGCGGGGTGATCAGGCGGGCTTCGCCGATCGCGCGAAGGAAGCCCTGGGTGGCGCCGAGGAGTTCGGCGGCCCGGCCCATCGTGTAAGCGGGGTAGTCGTCATCGTCGAGCCGGCCGAACGAGTCGCCTGCTGTCATTGCACCTCTCTGCGGAACGCGTGGAGGGGCCTTGGTGCCATACGGCACCAAGGCCCCGAAGGAACTGCTACACCATCTACCGGCGCTGATACTGCGCCGGCCTTCTGTTTCCGCGGGCCCGACCGGACTGCTGTCGGGTGCGCGGGGATCGCGGTTGCCTGACCGGAGACCACCTCGCTATCGATGTCCTGCGGTACCCGGGCCCAGCAATACGCCCGGGCGATCCTGATGGCGCTTTGGCCCCTCCGTTCTTTCCCTCGTGACCAACACTTACCAAAGGGGGGACTGCGTACTTCCGGCACTGCTCTACTGCGTTTTTCGCTGCGACCTGAGGAAGCGTCGCTCTTCGGCAGCCAGCCCCGTCGCCCGTCCTGCGACAACTGCCCCGGCTAAGAACCCCACTGCCGAACGTCCCGGTGCGCGCGCCCGCAGCCGACGCCTTCACCGAAGTACCACGCACTGACTTCACTGCTGAGTACCGCGAACTGCACCAACGGGTAATGCACTTGCCTCAACTGCGGTCCCGCTCGCGGCGGCCCCTGATCACTGCGGGCCACCCGGTCCGGCCGTCAGCCCCGTCGCCGTCCTGCACGAGCCTGGCTTCGCGACTCCACCACCGCACCGTCCTGCACTGCCACTACCTGCACCGCTGCCCGACAGTTCGTGTCTGCCGGGCCCTGCTGATTTCGACTACGAGAGAAACCATAATGACGCGATCTTCTAATGTCTACTCCAGCCACCATAGATTTTCGAGTGTTCGAGAGGGAGCAAGTCGACCTCGAACGGCGACGACGGAAGGGCCCGGCCTGGTTACCGGCCTGCGGGCCAGGGCATAAGCACGGCGCCCACACCGGGCATTGAACCGCGCAGGCTTGAGGGACCTTGATGGACACGATGAGTGCCGACGCCCCACCGGACCGGCCCGCGGCATCCACCGCTGGCGCACGCGAGAGCGTCCGGGCCTTCCTCGGGGGCTCGATCTGGACGGCACCAGAGGCTTCGCCCGCACGGTGTCCCGGGGGCCGGCAAGGCCCACGTCGGACCTCGCAGGCGCAATGGGTCAACCTCCGTTCCGCTTTCACTCCTGAGACGGGGTGGCAGGTCCACCGTGATATCTGGCATGCATGCCTCAAGCGGGGGTACCCCGTCTCTGGCCGCTCAGGAGCAGGCGGCACGACATCTGAAGCTGGATCACGTAGGAAGGGACGAGCATGACAGTGACCGAGACGACCGGGGCGCAGGCCGTCGTGCTGCCGGAGATCAGTGACCCGTCGCAGGTCGCTCCGAAGGATGCCCGCGAGCTGTCCAGGCTGTTCTTCGACCAGCTCGCCGTTCTGGAAGAGGGCACGCCCGAGTACCAGTACGCGCGCAACACCCTCATCGAAATGAACATCACCCTCGTCCAGTTCGCGGCCTCGCGTTTCCGCAGCCGCGGCCAGGACGAGATGGAGGACATCGTCCAGGTCGGCACGATCGGCCTCATCAAGGCCATCGACCGCTTCGAGCTGTCCCGCGAGGTCGAGTTCACCTCCTTCGCCGTCCCCTACATCGTCGGCGAGATCAAGCGCTTCTTCCGCGACACCACGTGGGCCGTCCACGTCCCGCGCCGGCTGCAGGAAGCACGCGTGGCACTCGCCAAGGCCACCGAGGAGCTCCGCAGCCGGCTCGGCCGCACCCCCAGCACGCGGGAACTTTCCGAACTGATGTCCCTGTCCGAGGAAGAGGTCATCGAGGCCCGCAAGGCCGCCAACGGCTACACCTCGGCCTCCCTCGACGCCGCCATCACCTCCAGCGAAGACGGTGAGGCTGCGCTCGCCGATTTCATCGGCACCGACGACCAGGCCCTCGAACTCGTCGAGGACTTCAACGCCCTCGCCCCGCTGATCGCCGAACTCGACGGCCGGGAACGGCGCATCATCCACATGCGCTTCGTCGACGAACTCACCCAGGCCCAGATCGGCGAACACCTCGGCGTCTCCCAGATGCACGTCTCGCGCCTCCTCAACCGCACCCTCACCAAACTCCGGACCGGCATGCTCACCACCGAGTGAACGGGCCCGCCTGACCCCGGAACTCATGACGGCCGACACCCCTGTGCAGGCCGAAGCAGCCCGCACGGCTTGTGCGGGAGCAGGCGGGAATCCCGAGCCTCTAGGTCCGTGAGGATGCCAACCTTTCCTTGCACAAGGGGAGTTGGGACCAAGCTCTGCGTCCGTGCCGGCGCTCGGTGTATCTCGCCCGCACCGGCCGGGCACCACCGAGGGCAGGCCGGAGAACAGCCCAAGAGGAACAAACCCGCCGCTACCGCCGGTGGTCGCTGTCACGGTCACGGCGGGTCCGTACGCAGCGGGCCAGCAGCGGGCGCTGCTAGGGAAGGAGCTTCCAGTCGTCGGTGTCGCCGGCGCCCTTCGTCACCTCACGGACCTGGTCCCGGTGCAGGCACGTGGTGAAAGCGGCCGCGGTCAAGGGCAGCACTTCCGGAAAGCTGTGGATGTGCTGTTCGACAGGCCGTACCTCACGCTTGTCGGTGGCCAGAGGCACGTCCCACAGTGCGGTGGCCCCGTGTGCGACGGCCGCGCCGCCCATGACTTCCTTTCCTCAACGACAGGGCGGCCTCTCGGCCCGGATGGTGGGTCTCAGGCCTCACCCTCCGTTGCCTTTCCTGCGCCCGCGGCGTGGGGTGCCGTGGGCCGGTGCCTGGGGCGCAGGGTGCCATCGCGGCGACCGGCAGACGGTTCGCCGACGTCGCACTGGAAACTGGGCGTACTGGTCGTTCCGATGGCTGCGGGCTTGGAAAGTGCGGAGGCCGGTCGGCGTTCGGCTCGGAGTCTCGTGGCGGCCGGGGAGTTTGTGACTGTGGCCGCCGCCTTGGCCAGGTAGGAGCGGGCGGTGTCGAGGGCGTCTGTGACTTCGCGGGTTCCGGTGGACACGCACAGGGTGTAGGCGAGGTCCCGCAGGCGCTGGCTGGGGGGCGTCGCGCCGTCGGGCGATTCCTCGGCGAGGAGCGACTCGTATTCCGCGACCAGCTGGTACAGAGTGACGGGGAGGGGCATCAACATCGGTGCGACTCCTTGGGGCTGAGGCCTTCTGGTGTTGTGGGGAACTGTCATGACAGCCTGCATGGGGCTTGAGGAACCGGCCACCCGGCCCTGGGAGTGGAGCAGTCCTCACGCCGCGGAGGCGCTGCCGGAGCGGCTGCGGCACTCGCACTCTCCCAGCACCTCACTGCGTACATGGGCGCAGCTGCGGGTGATGAGCCGGGAGATGTGCATCTGGGAGTACCCCAGCTGATCGGCTATGCGGCTTTGTGTCATGTCCTGGAAGAAGCGCATGTAGAGGACGTCCGCTCACGTTCGGGGAGCCTGCACAACGCCTTCCTGGCCGCCTCGCGGTCGACGATGACGTCGTAGGAAGGGTCGGTGACGCCCAGGATGTCGGCGAGGCTGTACGCGTCGTCGTCGGTGGCCAGTGCGGCGTCCAGTGAGAGGGTGCTGTAGCTCTCCAGCGCTTCCAGGCCCGTGGCGACCTCGTCCTCGGTGAGGCCGGTGCGGGCGGCGATGTCTGCGGGTGTGGGCTGGGGGCTGCCGGGGCGTTGGGTGAGCTCGCGGCGTGCCAGACGGACCTGGTTGCGCAGCTCCTGCACCCGGCGGGGCACCCGTAGGGCCCACGTGCGGTCCCGGAAGTGCCGTTTCACCTCGCCGGTGATGGTCGGCACGGCGTAACTCTCGAAGGCCCCCCGGCCGGGCTCGAAGCGGTCGACGGCCTTGACCAGCCCGAGTGCTGCCACCTGGCGCAGGTCTTCCATGGCTTCACCGCGATCACGGAACCGGCCGGCAATACGGTGCGCCATGGGCAGCCAGGCCCTCACCAGTTCGTCGCGCACGGCATCCCGTTCCGGCCCCTCGCCCAGTTCCGCCAGCCGCTCGAAGAGCGCGGCAGTCTGGGGGGGGAGTCGTCGCGGGTTCGGCGTACGCTCCCGGTGAGAAGGGAGACAGAGGTGCTGTCGACCTGCGAACAGTCTGGGTTCATATCAGTGAGCACGGGGATCGCTCCTGAACGCGGGGTTCAGGACGGGGCCCGGAGCCAGATACCGAGCGCGGCCTGAACCGTGTCTGTCAGAGGTTCGCCGCGCGGGAGGTCTGCCCGGCCCGCCGAAGGAAACCGCAGCAGGCAGGGAGAACGGAATCCCCGCAGGGCGTGCGCCTTCGGTCCGAAGCACGAATTCTCGTGTGCCCCTCAGCCATGACCGTAAACACCGCCTTCCCGACTGCGCGCTACGTCCTCCACCCCACCCCGTCCGGCCCGGGAAAGCCTGTTCCCATGCCTCCCTAGGGCGGGCCAAAGGCCGGCCTACCCCGAGGAATGCCGGGCGGGGCGGGATTCTTCGGAGCACTGAGACCGCCGCCCGCCGGCTGACGGCACCCCGTCAGCTCTTGCCGCGCCCGGTGAGTGCGTCCCGGGAGGCAATCGACCATGCCCGCGCCGGGAGCCGGCAGTTTGTTGGTCGGCGGGGTATCCGGAGCGGACGGATGCGGCGGGGTCGGGGCGGTCTTCTTGGCCCGACGGACCTGGTCGCCCAGTTTCATGAGCGCACCTCAGACGCGCCGTCTGCCGCAGCCGGGGGGAACAAGTAGTCCTCGTCGTCGTCGCGGATGTGCGAGCGGATCCCGGTCACCAGCTCGCCGATCAGGAGGTCAAAACCCGGTTCATCCGCGTCGAGGGTCTCAAGCTCCTACATCGTCCGCTCGGCCTCGGCATGGTCCTCGAGCTCCTTGGCTGCGACCTTGTCGCCGTCCGGCAAAGACTCCCTCACGGCCGGATACAGATAGGCCTCCTCGGCGACCGAATGCCCCACCAGCTCAATCACGGCCTGCTCCGCGTACACCTTGCGCTGCTCGTCCCCCGGCGCCGGCCCTTACATCTACCGAAGAGATCCTCGACCTCCCGGTGATCCGTGGTCCATGACGGCTCTCATCCAGCGGGGGAACCGCTTGTCCCGCGCCACCCACGGTCACAGGCCGGTGATCACGCTCGATCGTCAGGCACCGAGCGCAGCGGTCGGACGGTTTCCCCGGCACAAGTGGCCGAACCAGGGAAACCTGAGCCGAGCCAGTCCCCAACAGGGAAGGCCACCTGGTCGACCTGGCCCCTGAGTACCCCTCTTGCACTCCAATTAACAGCAGTCCCGCCAGGAACGGCGGTGTACGCCGGCAGTCAGTCGAGTCTCGTTGCGTTGCAGGAACGAACTCGACGGCCTTCAGCCCGACGGACACCATGCCGCTCACCACCCGCGCCAAACTCATGATGAGCATCGAAAGCATCTCCGCCCTCCTTACATCGCTCCTCGTCATCGCCCGCGCCGTGAGCATCCTGCACTGATATCCGGACAGACCCTCACTCGCCGGTGCCCGCGCCCCTCGTCCTGCGTGCCCGAAGGCCTACAGGAATCACGAGCTGCCGCCCGGACGAGCGATCACGGCTTCGCCGGAAGACAGCGCGCCGTCTGCGCCTGACGGTCGGTCCCGGGCCTGCAGGCGCTGAGCGTTGCGTTGTTCACTGCCGTGCTCGCGTTGGCCGCCGCCCGCAGCAAACGAGGCCGCGCCAACCACACGGCCTCGCTTCAGCGATAAAAGCGATGAAACCCACCCAAATAAGAACATACGGCGCACACGTGAGGGGGTGCACGACGCGAACCACCTGGTGACCTCCCTGATGCACGAACGCGGCTACCCCACCCAGGACTTCGAGCAACAGCTCAAGGACCTCTCGGTCGAGCACGGCCGCACGCTCGAGCACTATCGGGCCGCCCACGACATCGACGTCCTCAGCACCCGCCACGAGGCGACCACAGAACAGCTGCGGGGGGGGCGATGGTGCACTACCGCTCCCTGTTCGACGAACTGCTCGCCGACGGCGGGCAATCCCGCCATGCACCGGCCTGAACAGCTCAACGAACGGGCCGCCACCCCGGCGTCCGGGACCGGAGGAGACATGCAACGCGAAGACACACCTGGCACCGCCACCGCGAGCGGCCTGTCCACCGACGACCTCGCCCAGCCCCGCGACCGGTCCGCACAAGAGGGCACAGCCGGCACGCAGCAGCAGACCGATGTTCCCACTTTCCCCGGCGAGAGCACGGACACGCCGGGCAGACCCGTTGAAGACAGGACCGCGGAGGCCGACGTCAGCACCCAGAGCTCGGGCCAGGGCGCCCAAGCCGAGGAGGACCTCCCGCAGCTACTCAGCGCAGAGGACGAGGAAGGATTCCGCACCCGCTGGCAGGAAGTACAGAACAGATTCGTCGACGACCCGCGCGACGCCGTGCACACCGCCGACGCACTCGTCGCCGACGTGATGCAAAGGCTGGCCGCCACATTCGCCGACCACAAACAGGAACTGGAAGGACAGTGGAACCGAGGCGAACAGGCGAACACCGAAGACCTGCGCCTGGCACTGCGACACTACCGTTCGTTCTTCAACCGCCTGCTGGTCACCTGACACAACGCCGCACCGCAGCGGCTGACCTGGGCTGCGCCCCTCTGATCGCGGGACCCACCTGTCTTCGGCGATCGGGCGGGCGTGGGTCGGCTCGGCTGCGGACGTCGGCAGCACCACCGGGCGCCGCACCGGCGCCCGGGCCGTCTCGGCCCCGAGACCGAAGGCGGCTCGGGGCACGACCGCCGTACCGCCGGCCAGGGGACTCCCAACGGACATGGCTCCTCCGCATAGAACAGCCTGGCGCCCTGGCCAGGATGCCCCTGGTCACGGCGGGCTGTACTCCGGTAGCTGACCGACGGCACCGGAATGCGTCCCCGAGCGGAAGTGTCTACCCGGGCCTAGCGTGGAAACACGCAGCAAGGGACCTGACACTCCAACAGCGGAGGAACGCATGGCCGTACGGCACCGGCTGATCAGGAAGTCCCCCCAGGACGTCTGGAAGGTCCTGTCCGACGTCGAACGGTACGGGGACTGGGTCGTGGGCCCTTCACGAGCCGAGCCGGACGAGGGACGGTGGCCCGACCTGGGGGCGACCCTCCGCTACGAGATCAAGATCGGGCCGCTCACCCTGCACAACCGGACCGTCGTGCGCCGCAGTGAGCCGGCCGCCGCCCTCGAGCTGGAGGCGGACAGCGGACCGCTGGGGACCGCGAGGATCGCGATGGAACTGCGGCCCTGGGGCGAGCACACACTGATCATCCTCGATGAACACCCCCTGCGCGGCGCTGGAGGCGCCTTGCACAACGGCCTCCTGGAGGTGGCGCAGCAAATAAGGAACCGCGCCATGTTGGGCCGCCTCGCCCGGCTGTGCGAGGGGGACGAGGATCCTGCCAGCACCACTTCCGTGCGGCGACGACCGATCAAGGCCTGAAACGGCGCCGAGACCTGGGACAGCCGCTCGACCGGGCGCTGCCACCCACCGAGTCGGGAGCGAGTCGTGCCGGACGCTGTAGTGATCGGAGCAGGCCCCAATGGGCTGGTCGCGGCCAACCTCCTGGCCGACGCGGGCTGGAGCGTGGAAGTCCTGGAGGCCCAGGACGAGCCCGGAGGAGCAGTCCGGCACGACCGGGGGGTCGACCCCGACTTCGCCAGCGACCTCTTCAGCGCCTTCTACCCCCTCGCTGCCGCCTCCCCGGTCCTGGCCGCCCTGCATCTGGAGCGGGAGGGGCTGCGCTGGAGCCACGCCCCGAAGGTGCTCGCCCACCCTTTGCGGGACGGGCGCTGTGCCGTCCTCAGCCGTGATCTGGAGGAGACGGCCGCGAGCCTGGAGGCGTTCGCCCCCGGGGACGGGGCCGCGTGGAAGGAGCTGCGGGAGGTCTGGGAGACGTTGCGGGCCGGCATCCTCGACGCCCTCTTCACGCCGTTCCCCCCGGTCCGCGCCGTAGCCCGGCTGGCCCTGCGGCTGCGCGCGGCGGGCGGGCTGCGCATGGCCAGGACCATGGTGCTGCCGGTCCGGCGTCTGGGAGAGGAGGAGTTCCGCGGCGAGGGCGGCAGGCTTCTCCTCGCGGGCAATGCCCTGCACGCGGACCTCGCACCGGAGGCGGCCGGCAGCGGCGGCTTCGGCTGGCTCATGTCCATGCTCGGCCAGACCTACGGTTTCCCGGTTCCCACCGGCGGCTCCGGGGCGCTCACGGCTGCTCTCGTCCGTCGGCTGACGCGACGCGGCGGGACCGTCCGCTGCGGGGAACAGGTCACCGAGGTCGTCGTTCGCGGCGGCCGCGCCGTCGGCGTCCGTACTGCGCGCGGCGAGGCGGTTCCGGCCCGCAAGGCGATCCTGGCCGATGTGTCCGCGCCCGCGCTCTACGGCACTCTGGTCGCCGAACGGCACCTGCCCGGGCAGCTGCTCACCGACCTGAAGCGCTTCCAGTGGGACTTCGCCACGTTCAAGGTCGACTGGGCGCTGAACAGTCCGGTGCCCTGGGCCTGCCCGGAGGCCGCGCAGGCGGGAACCGTGCACCTCGCAGACGGCGTGGACGGCCTCACCCGCTTCGCCGCGCAGATCGCCATGGGCCGCGTCCCCGACGAACCCTTCGCCCTCTTCGGCCAGATGACCACCACCGACCCCAGCCGTTCGCCCCAGGGCACCGAGTCCGCCTGGGCCTACACGCACGTACCCCACCGAGTTCGGGGCGACGCGGGAAACGACGGGCTGACCGGCTCGTGGGATGCCCGGGAGCAGGAGACGATGGCGGATCGTGTCGAGGCGCAGGTCGAGCGCTATGCCCCCGGTTTCCGCGGCCTCGTCAGGGCCCGGCGCGTCCTCGCCCCGCCCACACTGCAGAGCATGGACGCCAACCTCCACGGCGGCGCCATCAACGGCGGCACCACGGCCCTGCACCAGCAGTTCGTCTTCCGCCCCACACCCGGCACCGGCCGCCCCGAGACACCCGTCGCCGGCCTCTACCTCGCCTCCGCCTCCGCGCACCCGGGCGGAGGAGTCCATGGCGCCCCCGGAGCCAACGCCGCCCGGGCCGCCCTGCGCCGGCGGCGCGCCGGTGCCCTGTCCAGCCTGCAGAGCCGGCTGGACCATCGCGACCGCAAGGGGCAGCGCTGACAACCTGCCCGCGCCCACCGCAGCGTCGAGGGCAGGCCCGGCATCGGCAGAGCCGGTGCAGCATCGCCGGTCACGCGTTCTCCGAGCGCTTTGCCTGTTGCGGCCCGGGTCGGCTGAGTACTTCAGGTGCGTCGACCGGGGTATTCGGCGAGCATGGCGAAAATGCATCTCCAGGACAAAACAATCACGACAGTGACACCAAGCCGCCGCCGGACGAGGCCGGACCCGCCCCTGAAGTAGAACGCCAGGCCCCGGATACGCCGACAGAGCTGCCCCGCAGAGCCTGGGACAAGGTGTTCAGCGGAAGCCTGCGGGAGTCCGAGAAGGACGAGCTGACCGACCGGGCAGCCGCGCTCACGTACTACGGAGTGCTCGCCCTGTTCCCGGCCCTGCTGGTCCTGGTCTCCCTGCTGGGAATCACCGGCAAGTCGACCACGGACCGGGTGCTCGACAATCTCAAACAGCTCACCCCCGGCTCGGCCCGCGACATCCTCACCGGCGCGGTGGAACAACTGCAGGGCAACGCCGGCCTCGGCTCACTCGTGGCCGTCATCGGCATCGTGGTGGCGGTGTGGTCCGCCTCGGGCTACGTCGCGGCCTTCATCCGCGCCGCCAACGCCATCTACGACATGCCCGAGGGCCGCCCCGTCTGGAAGATCCTGCCTGCGCGTCGGTGTGACCGTCATCCTCATGGTGCTGGCGGTCGTCAGCGCGCTGATCGTGGTCTTCACCGGCGGCATCGCCCGCCAGGCCGGCACGGCACTGGGGATCGGGGACACGGCGCTGACAGTGTGGTCGATCGCCAAGTGGCCCGTGCTGGTCGTGCTGGTCACCGTGATGATCGCGATCCTGTACTGGGCGAGCCCGAACGCGAAGGTGAAGGGCTTCAAGTGGATCACTCCGGGCAGTTTCCTGGCCCTGGTGATCTGGACGATCGCCTCCGCCGGATTCGCGTTCTACGTGGCCAACTTCGCCTCGTACAACAAGACCTACGGCACACTGGCCGGCGTCGTCGTCTTCCTGGTGTGGCTGTGGATCAGCAACCTGGCCATCCTCCTCGGTCTGGAATTCGACACGGAGGCAGTGCGCCAGCGGGCCATCGCCGGCGGGCTCCCGCCCGATGCCGGGCCCTACACCCAGCCGCGCGACACCCGCACATGGGACGAGGAAGACCTGCGCCGCCTCGACGAAGGCGAAGAATGACCGCTGGCCACTGGGTGGGCACGTATCGGATCGTCCGGGGAGGCGGCAGCCCACACCGCTCGCACGGCGGGCCGGATGCACGTTCGGGTCCTGGGGCAGACGACGAACCAGGCGCCGACGTCCGCAAGGGGTGGATCTCGTGGCCTCCTCCGTCCTACGGGCCGTCACCGTCACCGTCGCCGTGGCCGTGGCCGTGGCCGTCGTATGAGTCTGCGGGTGGGCGCGGGGCCGGCACATACGGAACCCGCATCGCTGACGCGGTCGCCGCCAGACGCGGTAGCCGGGAAGCGGTCATGCCGATGGTCTGCGGCTTTCCAGGGACGCGGCTCTGGCTGCGGGCGGAACCCAGTCGCGGCGCCGGTGGTGACAACGTGACTGCGCTTCGTCGGAGACCTTGGCGACCTCCGCGGAAATCTGCTGCTTCAGATGGTCGGGCAGCGGATCGCCGGTGATTGCCGCGACCAACTCCTCGGCGATGAGGCGAAGTTTGGTGTTGCTGCGCTGGGACACCTCGACGAGAACGCCCCAGGCGTCTTCCTCGTTCAACCTGAACGTGGCCATCAGGACTCCGCGGGCGAGGTCGATGACCGGCCGGCTCCGCATCGCCCGTTTCAGGTCGATGACCTCGGCGAGCAGGTCCTTCTCGTACTTCCCGTCCAGGTGAGGACCGGCACCGTTCGAGGGCGCGAACAGAGATGCCGTGCCCGTGAGCATGAGCAGCCGCTCGACAGCGCGTCCAGCAGCGCGGATGTGGACCGTCTTGCCCTGGGCGAGAGCAAGGCTCCGGAGGCGCAACAGGACCCGGAGGCCGGAACAGTCACAGAAGTCGACCTGCGCGAGGTCCAGGTCCAGTCCCTGGCGCGCCTGGGCCAGGGCGGCACACAGGTCGTGTCGGAGTGGCTGCGCGGTATCGATGTCGATCTCACCGGCGACGACGACCAGTGTCCGTGAGCCGGAGGGATACGCGGCTGTCTCGAGGAAGGGTGACGCGCCTCCCACCCTGGCGCCGCAGGCCAGTGCATCGTGGGCGGCTTCGTCCCCGCTTCCCACAGGGGGAGAGAGCGGATGTTCTCGCATGGCATACAGGTTCGCCCTCCATCCGGTTACACGTCAAGGGATACATGAACTCTCTTTCACCCTTTTGAATGCGTGAACGAAAGGGCCTAGTCTGGGGGGATGACTGAGGTACCCGAGGGACACAGCGGCTGGACCTTTCTGACCAACCACGCACGAGTCCTCGCCGCGATCGCCTCCGGGGCGCAAGGCACGCGGATCCGCGACATCGCCGCACGGTGCCGGCTCACCGAGCGGGCAGTCCAGAAGATCATTGCCGATCTGGAGCAGGACGGCTATCTGGACCACACCCGGCGAGGGCGCACGAACCACTACCACATCCAGCCCGGGACCAGCCTTCGACACCCGGCCGACTCGGGCCTGACGGTGGCCGACCTCCTGGCGGCTCTCGACCAGCACGAGAGCCCCGCTGAAGCCCCGCCCGGGCAGTGGACCGCGCAATCCGCGTCCGATCGCTCCGATGCGTTCGCTCGCGACGACAGCACAGCGGCCTCGTAGGGTTCCCTGCGGCCCTGGTCGGCGCCTCCCGCGCCGGAGCGCGGTCGCTGTCGGCAGGGCGCCGACCGGTACGGCGGCGAGGCGGCCGGGATAGCGTGCCATCGCCGCTTGGACCGAGTGCCGCCTGGCGCGGTCGTCGAAGATGCCGTGGGCCGCACCGTAGCCGTGCCCTTCAGCAACCAGGCGCGAACCAGCAGCCCTCCCATGGGCCTACACCGCGGCCCGGGCCGACTTTCCGGGCAACCTCATGCCTCCTGTGACGATCCGCGGCCGCTGGGGTACTCGGTCCCGGGCGGCAACGAGCCGTCCGAATGCGATCGGAGGAGAGGCCGTGGACGGGATCGTGCTGCTCAAGGAAGACCACAAGAGGGTGGAAAAGCTCTTCAAGCGGTTCGAGAAGGCGGGGGCCAGCGCCCATGCTGAAAAGCGGAAGATCGCCGATCAGGTGATCGAGGAGCTCACCGCCCACACCTGGATCGAAGAGGAGATCTTCTACCCTGCCGCCCGGGAAGCCGCCCCCGACACCAAGGACCACGTCCTGGAGAGCGTCGAGGAACATCACGTCGTGCTGTGGATGCTCTCCGAGCTGACGGGTCTCGATGCGGCGGACGAACGGTTCGACGCCAAGATGACCGCCCTCATGGAGAACGTCCGCCACCACGTCGAGGAAGAGGAGCAGGAATGGTTCCCCGACGTACGCAAGACCATGGGCCGCAACCGGCTCACCGAACTGGGCGAACAGATGGAATCGGCCAAGAAGGAGGCTCCGAGCGAGCCCCTCGCCGTCCCCAGCGCCGAACGGTAGATCGTACCGGCACCTCAAGGAGCCTGTGGATCGATACGGGCCTCGGCGACGGGGCCGCAGCCGCTTCGTCGATCGAACGCCGCCGAGCCGGCGGCTCACGTCATTCCCGGTCCGCGAAGACGCTGGTGTCCAGGCGGTCGAGGAGGTCGGCAGGGTCTCGGTACACCGCGTGGGCGCCCGCCGACACCAGATCCGTCCGCGGGATGCCGCCGGACAGGACCGCCAAGGGTGTCACCCCGTCCCGGACCGCGGCCTTCATGTCCCAGACCGTGTCGCCGACGAACACCGCCCGTCCGCTCGGTACTCCGGCGAGCTTTCTGGCCTGCTCGACAGGATCGGGGGCCGGTTTGCCCTCGGCGACGTCGTCAGCGCTGGCCGCCCCGAGGATGACGTCGTCGGCGTCGATGGCACGGCGCAGCGCGGAGAGTTCCGCACCGCTCGCCGAGGTCGCCAGGACGATCTCCCAGCCCCGGCCGGCGAGGGTGCGCAGCAGTTCGCCGGCCGCGTCCAAGGGCGGCAACCGGTCGAAGTACGTTGCGTAGAGCGCGTGGTGGGCCGCGACGAACTGTTCGTCGTCGCCGGGGTCGCGGTCCTTGCCGAGCAGGTACTCGATCAGGTCGCCGGCGCCGAGGCCCACGGCCCGGTGGATGTCACGCATGGCGACGCGGTGGCCGGCCTGGCGGAAGGCCTCCCACCAGGTGACGACATGCAGGTGGTTGGTGTCGACGAGCGTTCCGTCGACATCGAAGACGGCGGCGCGCCTTGTGGTCATCGCGGGTGTCCTCGCCCTCTCACAGTTCGCGCAGGGCGGGAAGCAGCTTCCGCTCGGCCCATTCCAGGTACGGCTCCTGGTGGTCACCGCCGATCTGGATGAGCGCGACCTCGGTGAACCCCGCTTCGACGAAGGACCGTACCGCGTCGACGACGGAGTCCACGTCGTCTCCGCACGGAATGGACTCGGCCACGTCCTCGGGACGTACGAACTGGGTCGCGCCTGCGAATCCTTCGGGGCCGGGCAGTTCGGCGTTGACCGGCCAGCCGCCGCCGAACCAGCGGAACTGGTCATGGGCGCGGGCGACGGCCGCGTCCCGGTCCGTGTCGTAACAGATGGGCAGCTGGCCCACCTTGGGCTTGCCGACGCCGCCGTGCCGGTCGAACTCGGAGATCAGGTCGGCCTTCGGTTCGGTGGCGATCAGCAAGTCGGCGAGGTGTCCGGCGACTTCACACGAGCGCTCGCCGGAGACGGCGACTCCGATCGGCGGGGGCGTGTCGGGCAGATCCCACAGTCGGGCGTTCTCCACCTCGAAGTGGGCACCGTGGTGGTTGACGCTCCCGCCCGCGAAGAGCGAGCGGATGATCTCCACGGCCTCTTCGAGCATCTCCAGCCGGACGTGTGCGGCCGGCCATCCGCCGCCCACCACGTGCTCGTTGAGGTTCTCCCCGGAGCCGAGACCCAGGTGGAAGCGTCCCTGGGAAAGCAGTTGCACGGTGGCGGCCTTCTGAGCGACGACCGCGGGGTGGTAGCGGGTCGTCGGGCACGTCACGTACGTCATCAGGGGAATGCGCTCGGTGGCCTGCGCGGCGGCACCGAGGACACTCCACGCGTACGGGGCGTGCCCCTGTGAGTCCAGCCAGGGGAAGTAGTGGTCGGACGTGACGGAGAAGTCGAAGCCGGCACGCTCGGCGCCGGCCACATGACCGACGAGCTCACGCGGGCCGGCCTGTTCCGTCATCATCGTGTACCCGATCCGCACCATGTCGCTCTCCTCCTCGTCGCCTCGGGCGCCGCTCGGGCGCGCGAGTGATCTCCTGCCGGGTCAGCGAGCCAGAACCCGGCTC
Source organism: Streptomyces sp. NPDC002742 (assembly GCF_042888885.1). NCBI lineage: Bacteria > Bacillati > Actinomycetota > Actinomycetes > Kitasatosporales > Streptomycetaceae > Streptomyces > Streptomyces sp. NPDC002742. Next base: position 4,236 of record NZ_JBIAQF010000055.1, on the reverse strand, counting down.
AGTCGTTTCTCGCGTCCAGCGCCGTGCGAGTGCGTCCGTGACCTGCGCGGCTACCGCTTCGTCAGGAGCTGCAGGTCGACCTCCTTCTCCTGGTCTCCCGACGCAGTGCCCCGCTCCTGCACGGCGAACGCGCCACTCAGGGCTTCGCGGAGCCGGTCCACGGCGACGTAGCCGCCCTGCAGCGTGGCGGTGACCGAACCCTCCAACCCGGTCGGGCCGGTCGGAATGCGCTCTTCGGTCGGATCGAACACCGCGGTCCACACAGGAAGGCGGTCGCCCGGCTGATCATGAGGCACGTCGCCGGAAGGTCGGTCGGTGGGGAACGCCGTCCGCAGGACGCCGAAGACGGTGGCGACGTCCTCCTTGGACGCTCCGGTGAGAGACACGGTGACCATCGAGCACCTTTCTTTCCGCTGGGGTACGACTGTGTACTTCGGTCCTGGCCGCGGGGCGGCGGCTGCCGCGAAGACCCCGAAGCGGGTGCAGGCCGAGACCCCGAGCGTTGCCGGCCGGCCCACCACGGCGGCCGACCAGCGCCGCGGTCGCGGCGCCCGCCGGCGTCAGGGCATAGGTGGTGCGCAGGAGCGTGCCCGCGCGTCCTTCGCGCCAGGTCTCGGCAACCACGCCCAAGCGTCGCTCGGCCGCCGCGCTATCGCCGATTGCCGCGAGGCACCGCCGCGAGGCGGGCAGGCCCGCTCTCGCGCGGTGAAGCCACATGCAGGGCCATTCCCGAGGCAGCGACCGTCCCTGACGGCGTGAACAGAAGGAAAGTCTCGGTGGGGCGCCGTGTCGGGCGGGAACGGCGAGGACGGCGCTATACGAGGCCAGCGCTGGTCCGTGCAGCGCGGCTCCCACGGTCGCGATGGCGCCGACGCGGGGCAGCCGCCCCGTGACGGCGCTGAGGGCGGCCGCACCGGCGGCGGGACCGTACGCGCTGAGGAGTGGGTCGGATCCGGTCAGCCGGCCGTGGACGGGCCGTTCGCCGACCCACGTACGCACACCCATCACCTGTCCTTTTCGAGTGGCTGGAATCCGCGGGCGCCCCTCCCAGCGTGACGTGTCTCGGCCCCCGCGGCGCGCGGAGATGCGTCAGGCAGACGGTTCGTCGGGCACAGGATGCTCCGGATGCGGACTGCCGGACTGCGGGGCACCCTTCCGCCCGGTGCCGACCTCGTCCGTATCGGGAATCTCCGGATCCGGGCCCTGCGGCTCGGCCCGCTCGACGAGGGTCGACTGCATCTCCGCGCCGACAACGTCCCAAGGGTCCTCATCGGCTGCGGCCTGCTGATCGGGCAGGTCCCTCGGTATCGGCTTCGGTGTCGGCCCTCCGCCTTTCCCAGGGCCTTCCGGGCGGCGATCGTTCACGGCGTTCTCGCTTCCTCGCGTCCTCGTTTGACGGGCGAGTACCCCTCCGGCCGACGTTGATTCCGGGGGTCGCCGCGCGACTCCCGTGGCTGGTCAGCGGTGGCGGAGGACGTTGGCCGCGTTGCCGTCGCGTTGGTTTGGGCGGAGTTGGTTCGAGCGGGCGGAGGGGTGGCCGCGATGTCGATGGGTCCCAGTTCGGGGCCGATGATTGGTGCGGATGACGCGGGCGAGTAATCCTGCGGGCCACGGCGGCCATGTGGGTGCGTGACGGCTTGGACGAGCTTGTCACCGATGAGCACTTCACCGACTGGTGGCCGGTTGATGGTGAGCGTGTACAACCAGCAGACGAAGAGCCTGCCGGTGGCCGCCCCTGACCCTCGGGTTCTGCAGCCACTCACGCGACCCTGGCGTGATGACGTCTGATCATGCTATTGACCTGCAACAACCCACCGAACGACGGCGGATGGGAGGCGATTCGACCCGGATTCGACCCCGGCCCCCTCCCATCACGGCAACGACCAGCTTTGATCTGCTGCTATGCAAATTCTGCCGCTGCACCAGTCGCACGCCGACAAGAAATCGCCACAGGTAGACCGATAAGGCCATATCTCGCAAATCATTGTTCACGTACCAACATCGGTTGGCAGCCCAAGCCCAAGGCATGGCTGCCACCCCCTTGCCGGCGGGCATCGACACCACGCCCCACGTCACGCCTCTCACCAGGCATTTTCCGGCTGGTCTTCCGTGACACGGAAGCCTTCTTGCGTACCCCCGAAGCCCGTCGCCACGACTCGCCGACGGGAGCCGAACGCCATGCCGCACACCACCGCCTTCGCCAGGAACCAGTGGTACCCGGCCGCGGAGTAGGTCTTGCCCAGCCGCGGCGGAGGACTCGGCAAAGCGCTGGAGCACATCGCCGAGCGGTTCCCCCGGTAGTCGGTCATCAGGAGACCCTGGTCCCGGAGTTCCTCCACAAAGGTTCTGAGCAGGATGAGAGTCGTCTTCATCTCTCCCTGGCAGCGGCCGAGGAGGCTGTAGAGGTGGTGGGCCTGCGGCGGCGTCAAAGGCCGCCGGCGACCTCGTGGCCCTGAGCCACTTCCAGACCTACGGCCTGCCCGTCTGCGTGACGCGCAGCTCGAACAACTACGGGCCCACCAGTTCCCCGAGAAGGTCATCCCCTTCTTCACCACCCGCCTCCTGCAGGGCGAGAAGGCGACCCTGCACGGCCAGGGGCAGCACGTGCGGAACTGGCTGTACGTCGAGGACAACTGCGCTGGCATCGAACTCGTGCTGTGCGACGGGAAGCCCGGCGAGATCTACAACCTGGGCGGTGGCACCGACCTCACCGTCCGGGACCCTGACTGCCAAGCTCCTGGTCTTGTGCGGCAAGGACCAGGACTCGGTGACCTGCATTCCCGACCGGCAGGCCAACGACCTGCCGTACTCGATGCTCTGGGACAAGATCGCCGTTCTCGGCTTCCGGCCGGCCCGCGACCTCGACGAGGGCCTGGCCGAAATCGTCGACTGGTACCGGCGCAACCCCGACCGCTGGGCTCCGCTGACGCGCACCCCGTACGCGGCCCGCGCCACGGACGCGACCGCACCCGCCGCCGGAGAGGAAGCACGTGCCCACTGACCAGCACACCCCTCGCAGAATCCTGGTGACCGGTGTCGGCGCCAACCCGGGCTTCGGGCTGACCCGCAACCTCATCCGCCTGGGCCACACGGTCATCGCGGCTGACGCGAACCGGCTCGCCCTCGGGTTCCTGCTGCTCATAGCCTCCCGGCGGGCACGCGTGATCCCTTGCTGCACCCAGGGCACGGGAAGAGCTTTTACCGGTAGTTCGTTAAATCCGGCGGTAGAGGTCAATGCCGTGTCCGGTGGTGACCGCGTCGATGAGGGCCTGGAGCTCGGAGGGTGGGTCCGTGTCGGTCCATGCTTGCCACCATCGGTTGAGGGTGACGGCGGGGGTGAGCCAGGAACGGATGGATCGTAAGGCCCTGGGCCAGCAAGGCTGTTGGGGCTGGTGGGACGGGGCGGGTCCCCCTCTCTGGCCCCTCTCCGGGCAGGGATCCGGCGCGGTGGCATCCAGGGGTCCGAGTGGGGCGAACCATTGGTCCCAGCAGAAGGAGAAGGCACAGTTGACCAGGGTCTGGTGGCGGCGGATGGCGCGGTCGGAGCGGACCTGGAGGTCGGCCCAGCCGAGTTCGTCCTTGCCCTGTTTGTAGCTCTGCTCGATCCAGGGCCGCAGGCCGTAGAGGCGGACGATCTCGGTGAGGTCGGCCGGCGGGTGCGGGCCGGTGGCGGCGTGGGGTGCGTCGGGGTGGGGCAGGTTGGTGGCCAGGTACCAGGTGGCCTTCTCCGGCAGGGTGGCTGGATCGGTGGTCGCCACGACCAGCCGGCAGGGTGAGTCGGAGCCGTAGCCGCCCAGTCGGGCATCGGCGGCCCACCAGGTCTCGACGTGCCCGTCGCGGAAGTGACGCTCCACTGATGTCCAATCGCCTGGATGCCTTGCATCGCGCCAGGTCAGGGCGCGTGCGGCGTCGATGGGGGTGTGTGGCTGGCCAGCCGGGCCCCAGGTGCCGCAATGCGGTTTGAGGGCTACCAGTCGAGGGCGCCTGCCGGCATCTGATCGCCGATCTGCCCGGCAACACTCCGGTCGCCGAGTTGGTCCGCCTGGCCAAGATCCGCTGGCGCATCGAGCACGACTACCGCGAACTCAAGCACGGCCTCGGCCTGGACCACTTCGAAGGACGCTCCTGGAACGGCTGGCATCACCACGTCACCCTGGTCACCGCCGCCCACGCCTTCCTCACCGAACAGCGCCTGGCCCCAAAAGCCGATACAGCGGACTCACCCTCTACCAGACC
>NZ_JBIAQF010000054.1:0-24907 GCF_042888885.1 Streptomyces sp. NPDC002742 | reverse complement strand
GGTCGACTTCCGTCCTACGCGGAGCCTCGTTCGCTTACCCCGACTTCGCCGAACCGCTTGACACCACACGCAGCGGCCTAACTTCCCGGGCTTGGACTTTAGGCAGCCACCATGGGGCGAGCCTCGAAGATCATGGCCCCAACGTCGTGCTTTACCGGCCAGGTCTACAGACTGCCCGACTCGCCGGAAGCTTAAGGGGCCATGATCACTCGCCCCATGGCAGCTCCCGCCCAAAGTCTCGGAGCCAACCTCTCAACCTCGTCGGCCACAGGCCAGCCGTTTGACTCGTCCATTCAGGCCGTGGCTCCCTCGTGGGCCACATAAGGGTACGTGTATGAGGTGGGTTCAAGTAGGGCCGAGCCCCAGAAAATATACTAGCAATCCCAGGGCCGCCAAATCTTTCAAGCTGCTGTGGGTTGTCCCGGGCGCCTATGCATTGTGTTACCAGTCCAGGTCCGCGGCTTGCATCAGCTCGGAGACGTCGTTTTGCCGCTCGTCGGGAGCGGTGAGGGCTTCCATGACCAGCGTGCTAATGATGGAGACGTAGTCGTGCCCACCGCTGGCGTTGATCTCGCCTTGGATATAGTTCAGTCCGCCGTTAGCGTACTCTTCGAAGATCTTGACCCGGTCGGGCTGGCGCTCATCGGCGAGGATCTTCGGATCGTCTGGTTCCTCGGCCACTGCGATCATGTCGACGAGTACATCACCGTATTGACGGCCTTCGATCAGTGCCAGACGAATGGGCTCGCCAGGTTTATCAAAGGAATCTCGCTTACCCTTGTTACGTCCTAGCACGGCAGCGAACATGAGCACGTCCACCATGGCATTGAAAGGGCCCTCTTTTCCGGCCAATGCCGAGATAAGGTCCTCATGGGCGGCTGGCCTGCGGAAACGGTCTTCGTATGCCATCAGAAAGCCACCTCTTCCAAGATGGTGTGCTCGAAATCGCCGTGCGTGACGTAGGCGACGGCTCGGTTGTTGATCTCGATGGTCTCTTGCGCGGCGTTGGTGTTGGGGGTGACCGTGCGCAGCACGTACATGCGGGTGGCCGCCCCTTGCAGGTTGTCCATCACTTTGCCACTCGCCTGGGAGTTGGACAGCAGGGTGACGATCTGCGAGGTGAGCTTCGGCAGTGCTTGGGAGATTTCTTCTTGATACGTGAAGTCCAGGCTGCCGAAGGGGGCATCCATGACGACGGGGTAGATGCCTCCCTCGCCAATGATGTCTTCGCTGTCTTTGGCCTTGCGCTGGTGGATCTGCTTGGCAATCTCCGAGACTGCGCCGACGAAAGACAAGCCCAGGACCTGGTTTTCGCCCGTGCTGCGGATAGCAATGCCGGCGGGTGACTTCAGCAACAGCTCGAAGGAGTCCGTCAGTTCGGGCTCGTAGGACTTGATGAAGATCCTCGAGAAGACCTCCTTGAGCTTCGCATCGAGCTGTTCGCGGACCTCTTCGGTCTTCAGTTCCAGTGCCTCGCGGAAGGTGTCCAGCACCTCGTTGACGAGATTGACCTGTCGCTGCACCTTTCGGGATGCTTCGTCCGCTGCCTGCGCGGACCTGAAGAGTCTCTTCATCTTGTCGATCTCGGCTTCGAACTCGACCCGGCGCTCTTCCAGCCGCCGATGCTCTGCGAGTCCGTCGATGCGTTTTTCGTCGTATTCCTTGCGCCGCTGCTCGAGGCGCTGTACGTCTTCGATGTTGACGCCTTGCAGCTGGCGGTCGATCTCGCTCTTTTCTTCCTCCAAGCTCTTGATCTCATCCTGGCAGTTTTGGATCTCGAATGTGGCCTGCCGCAGGTCGTCGAGGAGCTTTTGACGTGCCTCGCCGAGGTGCTTCATCTGTCCACTGACATACATCCAGCGGGCTTCCACATCGGCAAGACCGGCGTTGTAGCGACGTTTATCCAGCTCTTGATATGCCGCGCTCCCCTGGGGAACGGGGGTGCCGCACATGCACGTGCCTTCGTCGAGGAGGCCCTCGATGAAGTCGCGTTGGATTCCAGCGGGCAATTGGCGGCGCTCGCGCATGCCCTGTGCCAGCCCGATCACGGTTTCATCGATGTGCGATGTGAAGGCGAGGAAGCCTCCCTTGGAGAGGATCTCACGCTTGCGTGCGTACCGGTCCTGGAGTTGCCCGCCCATCTCGTTGATTTTCCATTCGAGTTTCTTTCGGGCGTTCTGTAGAGGCTTGGACTCCGAGTGGCTGCGCAGCGCTCGTTCCATCTCCCGGACTTCGCTCTCGTAGCTGCTGATGTCGCGGGAGACTTTCTTCGCACGCCGGTCAGCGTCATCGCGCTGCTGTTCGAGTCCTTCTTGTTGATCGCGCAGCTGCTGGAGGCGGCTGTCGCCGCCCTTGTCGATCTCCTTGGCGAGGCGTCGTGCGGCTGCGGGAAGGTGCTCGGTGATCGCACGCTCCATCGGTTCAAGATCCATCAGGGTCTTGATGGCGCGTTTGACCTCGTCGTTGTTCTCCTCGCCGGTGAACATCTTCTCCATCCGCTCACCGTTGAAGAAGAAGAAGCGGCGCAAGCCTTCAGGGAGGATCTTCTCGATGCGGTCCTGACCGTTGGCTACGGGCTTGCTCTCGCCGTTTTTTATCTCGCTCAGGGTGAGCTTGGCTGCGACAGCTGTCTGCTCGTCGGTGTTCTTGACGGTGGCCACCTCACGCAATGCGGTGAAGATCACCCCTGCGTGTTCGAATTTCAGCTCCACCGAGGCGCTGACTGGGGTGCCATGCGGGGTTTCCGCCCATTTGTGATCATGGATGACGCGCTGCTGTTGCTCGACGTCGGCGGAGAACTTTCCGTACAACGCCCAGGCGAAGGCGTTGAGGAGGGTGGTCTTTCCCGCACCGTTATTGCCGAAGATCAGCACTGCTGGTTTGGAGTCGTTGACGGCGAGATCCAGCGTCTGACGGCCGTAGAACGCGCGGAAGTTGTCCAGCGTCAGCCTCAGGAGCTTCACTTGATCAGTCCCTTCACAGCCGCCACGATCTCGTTGACCACGGTGGTGGAACTTCTGATGTGCAAGTTTTCACGCTCCAACTCGATGACGCGCCTGGCGAGTTTGACGCCCTCGGGCGACAGCTGACTCAGCACGTCCTGCGCAGTTTTCTTCTCGCTCACGTCTACTCCGTTTGGTGATGCAGTGGATCAAGTGTCGAGCAGGCCATATCGCAGGCGCAGCGGACGAAGGAGGTCGAGGGTCTCGGCTTCGTTGTCAGCCAGTTGTGCGAACTCCGTCACGCGGGCCAGCTCACGGGCCACCATGCTGCGTTCGGTGCGGTCCTGCAGGTCGGGCATGTTGGTCGGGGGCACCACGATGAAGTCGACGATGTCGGCCATGGTCTTGCCCGGTGCCTGTCGCAACACTCGGCCGCGGCGTTGAATGAACTGCCGAGGGTTGGAGGAGCTGGCCAGCAGGTATGCGGTGCGGGCGGCGGGCACGTCGACACCTTCGTCCAGGCAGCGCATGGAGGCGATTACTTGCAACTTGCGGTCGGCGAACCGCTGCAAGACCTGGCGACGCTCGGGCCGTTTGGTCTCGGCGGTGTAGCGAGCGGCGGGCATGTGCAAGTGATTGCCGACGAGATCCAGTACTTGATCGATCTGCGCTGGCTCTGCCGTGGCACCGTCTTCGTAGGACAAGGGGTGCTGTCCCTCTGCGCAGTACAGCAGCTGATACCACTCCTCCCTGCGTTGGCTGATCTCCCGTCGCAGCGCGGGAAGTTTTGCGCGGGCATGACCGAGCAGGTTGGCCCGTTTACGCAGCAGGTGGCCCAGAGGGCTGTTGTCGTCGGCTTGTTCGGAGAACTGCTGCATCGCGAACAGCTTGCCGATCTTTTCGGTGATCTCTATGTAGAGGTCGGTCTCGTCGGCATTCAGTTCCACGATCACGGGCTTATAGGTGTAGCGGCACAATGCGCCGGCTTTGATGGCGTCGCCGAGTCCGAGCTCGAACACCACCGGGCCGAAGTAGTCGGTGAGTGCGGCGGTGCCTTCGTCGTCAAACCAGCGTTCCGGGGTGGCCGACAGCCCGAGGCGAAACTGCGCGCTGTCAGGCAGCTTGGAGCGGACGTGCCGGGCGCCGAGGTTGTGTGCCTCGTCGGCGATGAGGAGGAGCTGGCCGCGATAGCGCTGGAGGATGCTTTGGAAAGCGGTCTCGCCGAAGGTTTTGTTCGTGGTGATGATGACGCCGCCGCGGGTGGTATGCAGCGCCAGCGCATCCAGCAGTTGGGAGGCGTGGGGGAACCATGCGGCAGTCGACTCGTAGGCGCGCAGGGGGTGCACGCCGAACCACTCGATGTCTTTCGCCCATTGGTCGACCAGGTGCTGGTAGGGGGCGATCACGACGGTGAGCAGTGGTTCGCCGACCTTGTGGAGCATCTTGGTCACCTGGGCGGCCGCGGACAGGGCGGTGAGGGTCTTACCTGTGCCGGTCGCCATGCGCAGGATGCCGCGGCCTCGCTGGGCGAACCACTGGGTGACGGCCCGCTTTTGATAGTCGCGCACTTCCAACAGCGGAGGGATGGTCAACATGCCGGCGAGGTCTTCGCGCGTGATAGTGATCGGCGCACCGGACGGGGGGATCGCTGTATCGTCGCTAGGGTCGACTGCAGCGTGGGTGCTGCGCTCGATGATCTGCTTGGCGGCATCGGTGAAGGGCATGACACGCAGCAGTGGCGTCCTGTCATGCCACAGGTCATCGAAGTCTTTGCTGATACGCAAAGCCCGTTCACGGTCTCGGTCGTCCCAGCTACGGAAGACCTCGATGGATTCAAAGTTGCCAACCAGGCCCGACAGAGTCTCATTCGCGCTGCCTTTGAACGCGACGAGGTCGTGGTCGTCGCGGAAGACGCCGATCTTCTCGTGATACATGCCGACCCGACTGCCTGCCGTGACGTAGGCGAGCTTCACGTCTAGTCGCCCCTCGGCGATGAGCGCGCCGAGCTTGCCTAGTCCGCGCACTGCCCTGGCGTCTTCCGTCGCACGCTCCAGGTCGCGTAGGGCAGCCTTCTCCAGGACGCCGCGAAGTTCGTAGCCGGCTTCGATCTCGGTGATGTCTTCGGCGAGAAGATAGGGCGAGGCCACGATGCGCATCGTCCCAGCGCGCCGGGTGAATTCTTCTATGCCCTCGCCAATGACGGCCAGGACAGAAGCCGTGAAATACCCGACAGCACGGTCGTACGCGGTTGATGCCCGCAGAGCCGGGACGTAGAACTCATCGACAACATTGCCGCGGTCGCTACGATATTCTCCCCCGAGATCGGCGTGCCGGAGAGCTTCAAGAGCGTGCACTAGAAGTCCAATCCAAGATCCCGAGCAAGCTGAACACCCACCGTTTTATCGGTGGGCTCGTCGGCCCCATGCGTGTCGCGTTGCTCCCCCTTGCTCTCAAGGTCGGTGAGGCGTTGCACTCGTCCCCCGCGAGCAGTGAAGGGAGCGGAGGAGACCACCCGTCGCAGGGTGGACTCTTTGATGGAGAAGGCTTGTGTCAGCGCCTTCACGAGCTCGTCACTTTGTATGCTGCCGCCCGCCTTATCGACTTCTTCTTCCACCAGTTCACGCACACTGGTGTAAGGGCGCAATTGCCATTCGGAAAGCGCCCAGGAGTCGATATCACTGCGCGTAAATCGCAGGTCAGCAGAAAGGTGCGCCTTCAGGGACCGCTCATTTACAGCGTCGCCCATGCGTGAGGTGAGTTCACCGGTCGAGAGTGGATGGTCCGCTTCCTGGAGAACGATCCAAGCACGCTGCTTAAGCGTTTTCTGTGCAGGGGCGGCAATCTCGCTAGCCTGCGGGACCTCTTCCGCATCCATGATCCACCCGTTTTCCCCCAGCGTGGCGTTCAGGATACGGTGGACAATAGTCTGAGCCTGCGGCGGGAGTTCTTCTCCGAATCGCAAGAGAAAACCAAATGTAACACCCTGCTCATCGGGGTTCATCAGAGCAGCGAGCAACGCGAACTCCTCGGCAAGCTCGTTATCCAATGAACGGGAGGGATTAGTACGGGTGAGGGGCAGTGGTGGCGTCTCTTGCGAAGAGGCAGCAGGCGATATGTCGCCGAGTGCCGCAGCATAGGCGTCTTGAACAACCGGCGAAATACATCCACGCTCTGCTATGACAAAACCATTGCTGCGTGCCCATGCTCGAATAGCGACGGCATCCGCCTGCGCTGGGGTACAGCTAGCCGAAGTAGGCGACTCCGACTCCCCGTCATGATCGTGCATGCCCGGCTGTGGTGCACCGTCGAGATTCTTCGCAGCTGCCGGGTGATCAGTTGTCACTGACTGGGCATCCTGCCGCGGAAGATCACCCATCTTTGAGGTGATGGAAATGCCATTGAAGTGCAGCTGACTCGATCGGGAAGAAATTCCGCAAAAATCGAGCCAGGCATCGATGTATGCTGCAACCCATCCCTGCTGACTCAATATTTTCCGCGCAACGGAGAGCGCCATCACCTCATCCTTTTCAAAATCAAGGATGTGCAGCGTTTTTTTCACTTGCTCAAGCATATTAGAGCGGCATATCCATTGTTCCTGCACTTCGGCATGACGCAAGAAGGACAGCAGCGACACGAAACTCACGTCGCTGTCCAGCAAGCAGCCGAAAAGCCACGGGCGACGCTGCTGGAGCTGCGCCACAGGTGTCGGCGCATAGGTGACATGGTCGAAATCTGCCACAGCTGCCCGCAAAGCGGAGGATCTTGCCATGGCGGCGTCGAGGCGATGGGGTAGCTCGTCACAGAGTTCCTGCAACTGCTCCAACGGCATGCCTTGCTGCGTTGCCATCGTGGACAATTCCAGAGGTTCTGGGGCACATCGATACAGGAGCAGGAGGCTTTGCTCTTCGCTGTTCAGCTCACTAAACCACTGTGTTACTGCTATGGCGTGCGAGGTCTCCTTCGGAAGGGCGACCGCACGCATCACAACGCTCAGAAGGGCGACTACCTCATCCCGCGTCAGGGGAAGGCGCAAATTGAGATCATGCGGTGTCATGTTCCGCATATCGCCCAGTGCGAGAATTCCGGACTCCGCCAATGTTGCGGCAGCACCCCTATTTTCCAGATCGAGGTCTTCAATTACAGTGGAGACGTCCAAAGTCGGAAATAGTTTTTTGCACTCTTCGTCTACGAGATTCCTGCTAGATAGCAGAATGCTGCCCAGCAGGTTAAAGACTTCTTCCATAGAAGCCCGTCTCATCGACGTCTGCGCCGGACTTTCCTTTCCCCACCAATGGACGGGTCCCCCGAGTCGCTGGAGGTCGATAAGGTCTGGCGCACGGAGATACTCGACCCACGGGAAAACATCAATCCATGTGTCAACATGCTGCGACGACTCCGCTGGAAATGCTGACACTTATGCTCCCACCATGGTTACTTTACTGCCATACCGGATACGAAATCTGCCCGAACGGCAGACCAGCGGACCGACAAGCCGACCTTCATTTTCAATAACCCCGCGATATTCATCGCAGGAAGAGATCACCCCTATGCTTCGCATGCGGTAAATCCCCCCGCCCCGATAGTTCGTTACATCGCCGAGCTCCTCAACGGGCCAGGGTCCGGCTCCCCTTAGCCTGGGTATGCGGGGTGGGTTGTCGCCTGCTGTGAGGCAACGGCGCGAGTGCGATGGCGGTAGACCGTGCTTATCGCACCGCGCCAGCATGTGTCGGCCATGTTCGGGGCTGAGCGTGGGCAGCCGGGCTGCTACAGCCCAGGGGGAGGTCAAACCCACGCCCGCGAGGCAGCACACAACCTGAGGGCGCCCTGCTGGCCGGCCTGTGCCGCCCCTACAGGGCCACCGTCATCGCCGGGTACAGGGTGCACGGAAGGCGGCGCGCACGCCCTCTCGGCGGCTCGATCCGCCGGTGTGTGGTGCAGCATGGAGAGTTGAGCCCTGCCCTTTCGCTCGTGCCAATCACCGAAGGCGACGTACCGTCGCTGGTGCGACGAGCCAGCGCGGGCAACGTCACGCTTTGCTCCGTACTTTGCGTCTCGGTAAGGGGAGCGCGGCGGTGGGGGCGTCCACTTTCTGCCCGGCATCGTAGCGGAACGTGCAGGTGGGCGTCTTCTCTTCGATGTATCACGGTTCAACAGCATCCCCCCAGAGGCTGAACCGGGACCTCCTGCGCACCGGGCGCTCGAGATGTGAACGGCGCCGCTGGGGGATCACCCTCAATGGCCTGGGCTTCCAAGACGTGGCATACCGGCGTGTTCTCTATGTGGGGTTGACGCCATCCCGTCGCATGGATGGCTCCCGGTGGGCCAATAGGTGACACGGACGGAGCGCCATCTGCGTGCAGCCCCCCCTCGGTGCCTACACGGAGCCGATGACGCGCTCGGGGACCGAAAAAGTGCCCCTATGGCTTTCGTCAAGCCGCGGTAGTGGGTGCAGTCTCGTAGAACGTGCCGTCGCGGAGCATCGCGAAGAGCACGTCAATGCGGCGTCGGGCGAGGCAGACGATCGCGGCGACGTGGTGCTTGCCCTCGCGTCGTTTCTTGTCGTAGTAGGCGCGTGAATCGGGCTGGGACAGTGAAGCGAACGCGGCGAGGTAGAAGGCTCGCTTGAGCTGTTTGTTGCCTCGCCGGGCCGGATGCTCGCTGCGGATCGAAGAGCCGGAGCGGCGGGTGGCGGGAGCCAGACCTGCGTAGGCGGCCAAGTGTCCGGCGGTCTTGAAGTTGCTGCCGTCGCCGACATCGATGAGGATCCGGGCTGCGGTCCTGACTCCGATGCCGGGCATCGAGATCAGGACCTGGGAAAGAGGGTGTGCCTCCAGCAGTTCCTCGATCTTTGCGGCGAGACGTTGACGTTGGTGGAGCACGGCCGTGAGCGAAGCAGCGAGGCTGGGGACGATCAGCGCCGCAGCATCGGTGCCCGGGACGACGACGCTCTGTTCGTCGAGTGCGTCGAAGATGTCTGCGACGAGTCGTTCGGCCATGCGTGGCGCTTTGGGCCGCAGCATGGATATCAGTCGTTGCCTGCCGGCCTTCTTCAACTGGGCTGGGGAGCCGTAGCGTTCAAGAAGGAACAGGACAGCCGAATGATCCAGCCGAGCACCCAGGACCCGCTCGAGTGACGGGTGGATCTGGGTCAGCAGCCCTCGCAGACGGTTCTTGGTTCTGGTGACCTCGCCGGCCAGATCGTCGTCGAAGCCCACCAGCATGTTCAGCTCGGCAACGGTCTCGTCGTCCGGTGCCAGATCCCGCAGTGTGTGCGGCATGGTCCTGGCGGCGTCCGCGATGATCGCGGCGTCCCGGGCGTCGGTCTTCGACTCACCGGGGTAGAGGTCGGCGATCCGCCGCATCGTCAGCCCCGGAAGGTAGGCGACACGACAGCCGACATCTCGTGCGACGGCCAGCGGCAGTGCTCCGATCGAAGCCGGCTGGTCCACCACAACCAGCACCGTTCCATGCCTGGCCTGCAGTTTCATGAACAGCTCACGCAGTCGCGGTTCGCTGTTGGGCAGCGGCTTGTCGAACACCTTCTTGCCCACCGGAGTCAGTGCGGTGCCGTGATGCTCCCCCTTGCCGACGTCCAGACCGAGGTAGACATCGATCTCGCTCTCGTCGCTCACATGCCCCTCCCAAGCAGCCTCTTCCCGGCCTTGCCTGCGGCATCAGCGTGCCGGCATCCACGTTACGAAGGCCTGCCCATCCAGAGAGTGTGGATAGAGCGGTCATGCCCCTGATCAGCGGTCTGCCAATGCCTCCGGCCCGGTGACACCACTTTTTCGACCATGATCGACAAGGGGCAACAGCCATGCCGGACCCGGAGGCCGGTAGCCCCATTGCGGGACCACGAAAACCGTAACGGGGCTAAGCAACCGGTATTCACGGGCAGCTTCGCCGCCTGCAGGAGCTGCCCGCTGGAGCAAGCTCACGGTAAAGCAGGGCGGTCCCGGTGGCGTCGGCGCCGTGTCCGTGGGTCGGGCAACGTCTTCTCCCTGCTGTGACTACGCCGGGCGAAGGATGATGTGAAGGCCGCTAGGAAGGTGCGGCACGCCGGACATGCAGCTGTCGGGCATGCGAGGGGTCGCATGCCCGACAGCGTGGGGGATACGGGTCTGTCCTCTCTTTGAGGACAGACTTTGGGGCGTGCCAGGGCGGGGCGATTGTGCGCCCTCGGCAGGCGCGGGGCTGGGTGAAAGCGTCAGGTGGGCACGACGGCGCCGACCATTCCTTCGACCGTGGCCATCTGCTTGTCGGCACCGAGGTAGCCGATGCCGCGGTGCACGTGGACGGTCAGGACGCGCTGGATGTTCTCGTCATTGGGCTCCTCACCGATAGCGACACAGCGCTGCTTGAGCAGGGCCAGGTAGAGGTCGCCGTAATGGCCAGCGAAGGTCCTCCAGCTCATCTCAACGTTGGAGTCAGTGACGATGTCCTTCACCAGCGGGGTGGAAGGATCCCTCAGTGACAGCAGCAACGCCCAGCGGCACAGCACGTTCCACTGAGTGACGCCGGTGGTGCGCTTGAGGTAGGACAGCCGATCCTTGGCCGGCTGAGACAGACGGACGTGGTCAACCGGCATGCGGGGCTCCTGCACTCCACCAGTAGCCTTCGACGACGGCGGTGGTGAATTCGGTGTCGTCGTGGACGAGCGTGTAGGTGTGGGCGACGGACTTCTCCAAGCGGCCCAGCAGATACTCGTCGATCTCCTCGTCGGTGGACAGCAGGAGAACCTGGTCGCTGGCGTTGGGGAAGTAGCGGTCGACGAGGTGCTCGCGGTGACGGCTGTCGAGACGGCCCAGAGGGGTGTCGATGACGCTGGGCAGCCGGTTGCCGGCGACGCGCATCAAACCCCAGAGCAGCGAGACAGCCAGAAGCTGGCGCTCACCCGCACTCAGACGCGCCGGATCGATGGCCTCGCCATCGGCGTCAGCCAGGGTGAGGATGAATTTGTCGGTATCGATGCGCAGGTCGCGCACGAGACCCTGCTTGCGCATGAGGACCTTGAAGCTCTGCAGAACGGCCACTTCGAGCCGACTGATGTGCCGCTCAAGGAGCGCGGAGCCGAAACGCTCGAGAGTGTCGCGGGCCTTCTCCGAGTACTTGATCACCCGCTCGACTTCTTCCGCCTTCACCTTGGTGCGGACGAACTCCTTGTGCGCACGCTCCAGCAGCGTGGTGACGTGTTCACGACGCCGCTTGAGGTCCTCAAGCTTGGCTGTGGCACGGTCGCGAGTCGCCTCACAGCGGGTTACCTCCACGATCTGCTCGCCCCGGGCCGCCTGGAGGGCTTCGACCTTGTCCTGTGCGGGAACGCCGGCAAGCTGCCGATCCAGCTGGTCCAGATGCTCGGCCAGTTCGGCGGCGCTATGCAGCAGCTGCGCGGAGCGCTGGGTATCCCGCTGGAGCAGTTCGTCGAGGACGCTGAGCTGGGCCAGCGCGTCGTGCGGCAGGCGCAGATCCACCGCCAGCTGCGTCTTGGCGGCGCGCTCGGCGCGGTCGGCGTCCAGCCGCTTGAGGACCTCGGCTCGGGTGGCGTCGGGCATCAACTCCAGCAGCCATCGATCGCGTTCTTCGAGGACCTCGAGGACCTGGGCGGACTGCTGGGCTTCCTGCTCGATTCTGGCTTGCTGCCGGACGTCGTCGAGAAGCGGTGCGACCATCAACAACGGCAGGGGTCCTGCTGCAAGTTGCGTGAGCTCCGTGCGCACTTGGACCAGGCGGACGAGGGCCTGCTTCTTGTCGTTTTCCAGCTCGACGCGCCGGGTGAACAGATCACCACCCTCGTCAGCGAACGCCTTCTCCAGGCTGTCCAGCTTGCGCTGCGCCTTGCCGAGTTCGCTGCGGGAGTGGGCCAGTTCCTGGTGCGCGATGTCGTACTGGGACAGCACCGCTTCGCGTTCGGCTTCCTGGGCACGGATGTTGTCCAGGAGATGCTGTTCCTCCTCGGACAACTTCTGGCGCCGCTGGAGGGCCAGAAGATCGTTGCGCAGCTGCTGGACGGTGCTGACGCCCAACAGGGAGTGCACGGCCGACTCGATGACGGACGCCGCCCGTTCGGGGTTGGCCAGCGACTCAATCTTCTCGCCGTCGAAGAAGGCGAGGGAGGCGATCTCCAAAGGCAGCAGGGACTCGACGTGGTCGGCCCAGCCCTCGCTGAGCAGGCGGTTGAACTTGCCTTCCGGCCCCGCGCTGCGCTGCGTCTTCACCCGCTCGCCGTAGGTCTCGTCGACGTAGACGTTGAGGAACTCTTTGAGGGTTTTACCACTGATGTGCCAGCTGCGGACGAGACGATAGTAATGCTCGTGCCCACCGGTCATGACGGTGAATTCGAGGGTGATGGCAGAACCGCGGCTGGGGTCGGCCTTGCGGTTGATGCTCTCCCGCAGATACGTCTCGTATGCCTTGGTGCCGCGACCGCTGCAGCGAGCCCGGTTGCCGTAGAGCACCAGCTGGATGGCGTCGAGCAGAGTCGTCTTGCCACACCCGTTCAGACCGCCGATCAGGATGATCGGCTTGTTCTTCTTGGGGGTGAGGTCGAGAGACTGCTTTCCGCGGTACGCCCCGAATTCTTCGAGGGTGATCTTACGCAGGAGCATCGAGTTCGTTTTCGTCGTCGAAGGTCAGGTTCTCGGCGATGTCGTCTCGCCACTTCTGCTTGCGTGTGGCGAATTCCACGGCGTCTTCGTGGTCTTCGTAGTAGCCCTTTTGCACAGCCTGCTCGAGTGCCTGGAAGAGGCCTGAACGGCGCGCCATGGTGCGGTACTTCCGCTCGACGGCGAGGAGTTCGCGGACCATGTTGTAGTGCAGGTCGTCGCCATCGCAGACTTGCTTGAGGACGTCCATCTCGTCGGACCCCATGACGAGTTGCTCGTCGAGCGGGCCACCCGGGAAGGGCTCGCTGGTGGCCTCTTGGTAGATCCGGGGCAGGCTGTCTTCGACCTCGTGCTTGTCGAACACCCAGATCCGGCGGATCTCGTGCAGTTCCTCAAGCGTGATCAGTTCGATGTTCTGCACGTGCTCCGGAGCATGGGCACGGATCCAGGTCTGGGCGTCCAGCAGGTCCTTCAGCCACTCTTCACGGAAGGACTGCAGGTAAGGCCCGTGGATGGCGTCATCTTTGAACAGCATGACCTTGCCGTTCATCCTGCGGAAGTCGCGAGCCGGCTTGTCGGGCTTGGGATCGCCAACCTTGCGGCCGGGCGGAATTTCTTCGCCCTCTTTCCATTCGTCAAATGGGGCGTCGAGCTTATTCCGCAGCTCTAGCAGAGGCGTCATCCACTCCTTTTCCTCGTCGTTCTGGATCATGGCGGACATGGACTTGTCCTCATCGACGAGGGTGCAGGTCCAGCAGCCGAAGCGGCTTGAGCCGCAAGAGGGAGTAGTGGAGTCGACCACGAGGGGACATTCACCATCGCTAGAGGCGCCCTGATACATGGTGAGCAGGTCCTGATTGGTGTAGCCCCAGGGATTGGGCTTTTGCATCAGGAACTCCCACACGTCGTCGTTGGTCCAGTCCTCAACAGGGCTGTAGACGAGGGAGTTGGGCAGGTTGGCGTTGGGTGAGAGGCGCTCGCGGACGCGGCGCTTCTCATGCTTTTCCATGGCGCGTGCGCGGGCTTGGCTCTCCGTTTTACGGATGCCCAGGACCATGATCGCCTCGCCGTGGGCGGCGACCACACTGCGGATGAACGCGTTCGACGGCTTGATCTTCAGACGTTCGGTGCACCAGCGGAACTTCGGGCGCGGGGCAGGATAGCCCCGGCCGAGCAAGTTCACCCAAAAGGTGTCCTTGATCTCCGGAGTTAGGCGGTGCGGCTCGACCGGCAGACCCTGCGCCTGCGCCGCGTCCTGCATAGTGCCCAGCGAGGCGGACACCCAAGCGGCAACGACCGGGTTCTCCACCAGGGTGTCGGTGCTGATGACATGCACAGTCTTGGTGCGTTGCTCGGCAGGCAGGTCCTTGAGAGCCATCCACACCAGCTGCAGGACAGCAGTGGAGTCCTTGCCCCCGCTGTAGCCAATGACCCAGGGGACCTGGTCGGCAGTGTAGAGCTCCCGGATCTCCTCCGTCAGTTCGGTGACGACCTCCTCCAGAGAGCGTCCACCGAACGGCTTGCGACGTACGGGGGTAAGCCCGAGGTTGAGGGGGATGGTGGTCATGCCTCGCCTCGCAGATATGCGTCTTCCACGCGCTGCTCTTCCGGACTCAACTCCAGGCCCAGATGCTTACGCAGGTAATTAACGGTCAATGTCACATTTTGATGGCTTTTAGAAACGCGGCCGCCGACGATGGCACGCCCCTCCCAGTCGATGTTCCCCCGGGTCCAGTCCACATCCGTCAGTGGAACCAACCGCCTCTTCCATGCAGCCGCCTTGACCGACTCCCGCAACAGCGCGTTTCCAACACGTCCCAGCGCATGCAGGGCGATGCCGTGGCTATGGATGAAGTCCCGGCGCATCTCCTGGGCGGAAAGCTGCTTGCCGCGGACCATCGCCCACTCCGGCAGCGCCGTGTCTACGGCTTCCCAGAACGACTGTGTCAGCATGATCGCTTCATCCTGCTTGAGGTCGAGGCCTTGCAGGAGGGACTGGTTGCCGTAGTACAGGGCGCTAAGGGTGAACAGCTTGCGCGAGCGAGCGGAGAGCGTGCTCTTCTCCATCTCAACAAAGCCCTTGAAGATGGTTGAGCGTTCCGTGATGGCGCGCGTGATCTGAGCGTTGAGGTCCCGGTGGTCATACAGGACCCCGATTGAGCGCGCCGGGCGGACGGCATGCCGGTTGAGGTCGGCGAACATCTGCTGGGAGCGAGAGAGACCGGTGTCGTGGAAGAAGACGACAGCGATGGTCTCGTCCCCGAGGTCGGGGTTCTCCTTCAGCGCGAGCTCGATGGCGGCACGGCGGTGCTGCCCGTCATTGATGAGGAAGCGCGCATCCATGGGGATGCGCAACTGCCCTGTACGGTGCGCAGGACCCTCTGCACCCTGACATTCGAACGCCATATCCCCATCCACGGACGCAGTCAGGGCACTGAAGACGTAATCGTCGGGATTGTCCAGGATGTAGCGGGCGAGCGCCGGCAGGCGTCCCTTATTGAGCACCCGCTGGGCTCTCAACTCGGCGGAAAGATCATCCTCGTCGAAGAGGAAGATCTTCGGGATGAGCCGCAGCGGGCACATCGACGCATAGAACTCCCGCCCCGCCTGCACCCCGCGAATCGCAGGGAAGGTGTATTCGAAACCCGTTGACGCTCGCGTGGCAGCCCGCCCCGCAGTCTCGCTCGCCGCTTCAGTCTGCACCCGTGCACTCTAGCGTGTACGTACGTCTCCCAAGAAACGTACGCCGCTTCCATCTCAACGTACCTAGGTACACGAGATGACGTACTGCACCCGGGGTGACGCAACCGAATCAGCCAGACACGTTTAGGAGGAAGCCCTCCAGGGGCGGCGTCAGCGGTCTCTGTGTCAGCTTCGCGCACCGAGGACCCACCGTGTACGTTAATCGCTTGACGTACGTCGTGAAGTGGAAGCGTGCAAAGAGGCGGGTGAGCGCCGTGGTGGCGTATCTGGATGTTGCGGCGACGACACGGGTGGATCCCCGGGTAGCCGAGGTCGTCCTGCACTGGATGACCGAGGACTTCGGCAACGCCGGCAGCCGCACCCATGAATACGGCGCACGCGCCAAGAAGGCTGTCCAGCAAGCCCGTTCCTACCTCGCGAGCACCGTGGGCGCGAAGACCGAGGAAGTGATCTTCACCAGCGGGGCAACGGAGTCAAACAACATTGCCCTGCTTGGCCTCGCCCCACACGGCGAGCGGACTGGCAAGAAGCACATCATCACCTCCGCCATCGAACACAAGGCCGTCCTCGAGCCCCTGTTGCACCTCGAGGAAACCCGCGGCTTCACCGTGGACGTTCTTGAGCCGGGTGCGTCCGGCCGTATCACCGTCGAGCAGGTGATGGAGCTCGTGCGCCCCGACACGCTTGCGGTGTCTCTGATGCACGTCAACAACGAGACCGGAATCATCCAGCCGGTCGCCGAGCTGGCCGAGCGCCTACGGTCCACGCCGACCTACCTCCACGTGGACGCCGCACAGGGATACGGCAAGATCGCCGGTGATCTGTCCGCGCCAATCGACCTGATCAGCATCAGCGGCCACAAGATCGGCGCACCAAAGGGGGTCGGAGCGCTCATTACACGACGTCGCGGCTGGGATAAGGCTCCGCTGGAGCCGATCATGTTCGGCGGTGGCCAGGAGAGGAAGCTGCGTCCTGGAACTCTGCCGGTCCCACTGATCATGGGCCTCCACGAGGCCGCGCGGATCTTCCACGAGAGCCGGGATAACTGGGAGCGCGAGGCACGAGCGATGCGTGAGCAGATCTTGGAAGCGCTCGGCAAGACACGCTTCCGGGTCAACGGAGATCAGGCTCACACCGTGCCGCACATCCTCAACGTCTCCTTCGACCAGCTCAACGCTGAAGCCTTGATTGTCCGACTCAAGGATCAGGTCGCCATTGCAACAGGTTCGGCGTGCACCAGCGCCTCCTACACCCCTAGCCACGTGCTCCAGGCTATGGGCCTTCCCGACGACGTGGCTGCCAATGGGCTGCGGTTTTCCTGGTTCCCTCCGCAAGCGAGGGACTTCGACCCGCTTCCCATTGCCGAAACCATTGCCCGCATGCAGCCTCAGGAAGGCTGATCAGCCTACGCCTCAGTGCGACGCACCAGGCGGTGCCCGCGCAGTTGCCGGTCGCATCTGACGAGTTCGGCTTCCCAGCCGTTCTCGGTCCCAATCAGGTGCGGTCGTTCATACAGCCCGGCCCGCATTTCAGACTCGGTCAACCGGCGGTATCGCGGCACCTCCGGATCATCTGATGCAAGAAACTCGTGCTTGCGGTGGAGCAGGGGACGGTTGGCCGAGCTCTCATAGGAGAGATGGGACGCCTCAAGCGTCTGCAGGTCCACCATGTAGGAGGACCGAATCCGTGGATGCGGGTCTTTGTCAAAGTCTGGGTAGTCCAGCCAAGAAACTGCCCTCCCCTGATGTTTGAGCTTTGCCACCGTCCACAGTTCCGGGCGACCAGCAGCGATCGATGCGCAGTGCTCGTACAAACGCAACACCGTCGGGATTCGCTCCAGCGCGCGTCGATGCACATACAGTGCCGTCGGTGTCACCTTGCCCGCAGCAGACGCATTCATGGCATTACGCACATAGCCGTCGTCGCGGAGCTTGAACAACAGTCGATCAGCGCGTTGACACGCCTCCTTGTAGGAACTGAAAAACGTACGCACGTCCTGCTGCAAGCCCACCGGCAGACTCGCGAACGGCCCCCGACCGTTGAACAACTCCACCGCCAAGTAAAGCAACGTGTTCAGCGTCGATCGCTTAGCTCCCGCATCAGCCCACTCAGCATCAGCACCCTCTCTCAGCAAGCGCTTGACCTCGCCGGGCCGCAGGTGAGCCAACAGCTCCGCAACGGTCCGCGGCATCTCCTCAATACGCGGCGCACGTCCCCTACGTTCGAAGAAGTCCACCACCGCACTCACCGCCGAGGCAGTGTCTTCGGAAGCAAGCCACGCGGCATCCGGGATCACACGCTGCGCCAAATAGCTCAGACGTGCGCCCTCATCCCGGAACGCGTAGATGACCCCGGGCGCAGCCGCCACCACTCGCGCGCCGGTCACTTGCTCCACGTACTCCCGCAGTTCACTCGCGGCATACAAATGCTGGAACGTCTGCCGGCTCGTCAGCAGTCCGTCACCGAACTCCTCACCGCGAACCTTCGACTTCTCCCATGTCAGCCGTGCTGAGACAACCAGCAGTGTCGAGGTCAGTTCCCACGCCTGCTTCAAGGTCTGTCGACGCTCCGCCGGATCCTCGATCACGTTCAACACGTAGGTCAGCAACACCACGTCAGTGGCGACTAGTTGCGTATCAGTGCGGTAGTACGGATCCCAACCCACTACCTGGCAGTCCAGTTGCTGCAAAGCTCTGACGTCGTCGCCACGGCCACAGCCGTAGTCGAGGATCGTCCGCTCAGCCACCAACTGGCGATCCGCCAAAGCCTGACGCGCGGGCACCGACAAGGCCATCCGCCCGATCGCCGTCCGGCGACGCTCACTACCCCAGATTTGCTGCATATCAGACACCTGCGTCTAGGTAACGACACCGTTCAGCAGGGTAGAAGACGCCCGCCCGGTACACCCCCGCAACGACGAATATGCCCCATCCTCAGCAGAGCACCGTCACGTGTCGCATCCACTGGCAGTGTGCTCCCAGAAAAAATAGTATCTGCCGATCAAGGAAGACTGAGAGGCCTCTCGTCAGTTTTATGGACGGAGGATCTTAGTGACGGCCTTGAAATCGAGCCACCCCGGGACGCCGGCGCCTATCTCCGATTCGGCAAGAGCGACGGGGCAACGAATCGGGCGGAAGCCCAAGGATCGTGCTTAACGCAAACAACCATCAGATTAGGTGGAGTTAGAGCACCCCTTGCATTAAAAGGTGCCACAAACAGTTCGCTGTTATTCAGGCGGGCTGGACATGCCGACGTCACCTCGCAGCGCCCTCTCGCAGCGATCAATCGCAATATCCAAAGAGGTTGCGGAAGCGTTACCGTGCCAATCTTTGGATCTGGATGGTTTATAAAACCTGACGCCCATGCTTTGGCGTCGTACATGCTCCACAGTTTACTTTTGGTGAGGTTGCACCATCCGCAAGCCAGGTAGAGATTGTTTTCATCAGTCGCTCCACCTTCAGCGACAGGAATCTTATGGTCCAGCTCAATGCGGAGGTGCCTTGCATTCAGGCCTCTGGGACGAGTGAAATCCACCAAATTCAAAGGCTTCATCTCTTCTCGTGTCCTCCGGAGAAAAAGATCTCGCGCATGCTGCGTGAATCGGTACCCACAGAGGTAGCATCTTTGGTCTGGGGCACTGTTGAACCACACCGCGTCCTTCAACCCCGCGCTTATCCGTTCCCGCCCCATCCCTCTGCGCGCCTCGACCTCTCGCCACGCGAAATTAGAAAGCTGAGTAGCCGCGAGTTCAACTTCATCCTCCGGCGCATGCTGAGCAAGTATACGGAGCTGAGCGAATATCTCGAGGTAAACGTGGCCAATATTATTTCCAGATTCAGTATGCCTGGCCAAATCGACCAAGCCCTCTAGAAACCAACGACCGACCGTTATGGCATAGTCGGCCTTTAGGAGCCACTCGTTCTTGCCGAGGATGCCCGAAGGAGCATTGAGGCCTGCTACCTCCCGGAGTCCGCTTTCTGTCCACCGGGTCGGTAGCGTATCCGCGAGCACCTTGTAGAATTGACTGATCCCGTGAGTATCCACAACAAGGCCTACGGCTTAAATTTCTTAGGCAGCCCGCTTGCAGGCACCTTACGGTACTCCTGCCAATTTTGAGACCAAAGCCTTTTTACCGCCAATTGATCCTTCTTGACATTTTCAAGCTTCCAATCTCGATTAAAGTACGAGGAACTCACTCGACCATTCTTGAGCCAGTCATTCATCGTTCGCTCGAAATCTTCCAGATCCGCTAGCGACTCCGCTTGAGTGTAGAGGAAGTCGAAGTAATCCGCAGCAAGGACGGTGAGTGAGACTTTGTTGAATAGATTACTTGTGGCTGTACTTCCCCAACCGTTGAACGTATCAACCTCGATGGGGTCCCCAAAGTGGTCCCGCACACGCGAGAAAAATCTAACGAAGATATCTCGCCACGGGCCGTCTGGGCGAGACCATTCCTCAAATCTCTCCTCATCCGTTCCGGGGCCCACAAGGCCGCACTGCGGAAAATACTCCATCTTCCATGCTCGCGCATAGTCGATCTTTTGATTAAAGGGACGCCCACCCCGCAGCTCGCGGAAAATCGAAACGAGGCCACGCAGGACCGTCCACTGCAAGAGATCAGGGCGATCTCCCGCCATTCCGGTCTGCACCAGTCCCCGAAATGGGCTGTCCTCTGCTCGGGTCAGATAGGCAACGGATTGAGAATCTTCTAGCTTGATACCAGCACGGCGGAGGCGGTCCGCAACAGCCGCAAGCTCGATTCGACTCAGGCTTGTCGAGACAATAGTCCCGAGTAGCGCTTTGCCCATCGGGGTTGCCTTTTGGTTAACGACCACGAACTGAAAGACATGTTCGCTCGGGCTGTCATCCATAAGCAACGAAACTGGAAGACAACGAGATTGGCTCTCGATCAGCTGCTTTTCAGCCAGTTCAGGTGGAGTCCCGCCTTTCACAGCATCTAGAATCTTTGCTTTCCCATCACTTCCCCGAACGCTTTGATGGGCAGACTCGACAGCTCCTCGCAGCCTGTGCTGCCCATCCACTAGAACAACAGGCTTCAAGTAGGCAATTAGCGCCGACTTCGTGAAGCCCTGAATTTCCTCAACGTCATCAATACCTCGCTGCTCCAATACCCGGATGCGCGCACGAAGCTCAGTGTAGAAATCAACGAGATGCGTCTCCTCTGCAAGCATGACTGAGGCAGTGGCTTCAGCATCATCTATAGTCGAATCATCCTGCTCCAGCGCTTCATAGGCATCCGAGTCGGAATCATCATTTTCTTCATCTGCTGGGGATGTGGCCGCACTTTCCAAACGCATAATGGATGCGACGCGCGCCTCGTCTACCACGTCATCCCCGAGACCCTCTACGCGGGATTCAAGATGCGCAACGATTCGCTTCAATATGGTCATCATCGACAGGGATGAGTGATCCTCGTACGTGATACTAAGTCGACCAAATGGCGAGTCGGGCGAGGTAGGCGAGAATTGGACCCTCTGATTATCCTGAAGGGCGCCGAGTAGCGGGTTCTGAACCACATTATTACGATCGCCGAAGAATTTAAGCAGCTCTGTGATGCGTCGTGGATCCTGTTGCCGCTGAAAACCTGCAGTTTCTTCATTTGCCAGCTTACGGCGCTCTGGGACGCCGGCCCACTGTTCAATTTCTAGCGCGGAGGCTGCAAAGAGAATCAGCGGCTTACTCTCTAGAGTCTGACGAACGACAAAAGCATCATACTCTTTTACGATATTACTCATATATCCTCGCAGCCTGATGATCCTTCTAGCTGGGCAGTTGCGCCATACCATACCCAATTCCGAGCGCCGCAAGGTGAGTTGGCTGCACTGTCGTGGCAGTTAAGGTTGGCACGAGCCACTGGGGACGACCGAATAGCCGCTCGGCCCTGGTGAGCGTGACGTGCGACTTGGGCGATGGCCTGCGGACCCTGTCGTGAACCAAGGTCCCCGCTGGCCGCATCGTGGTTCTAACGAACCGGTACGCCACGGCGCCTTCGTCCCTCACACGGCAAGACTCTCAGGGGGTGTGGCCAGGTAGGGAGCAAAGAGCATCACCACGGACGGTAGCCAGGAGCTGAGTACAACCTGCGTGTGGCCCATTCGTGGACCGCGGGCAGGCTACGGGGCACCTGTAAGGTTCTGACCTGCCGAAAGGCATATGTCTCAAACCCCCTCCGGAGCCGTGTGCGCAGGTTCGAATCCTGCCGGGGGCACTCGCCACACAGCCAGCAAGAAACACCCGCTGAGCTGGGCGGATGCCTAGATGAGAGAGCGGGAGTCAGTCTCACTGACTCCCGCTCTTTCTCGTTCTCTCTCACTGTTCGCGCACTATCTGCGATACACACGACACAGTTCCGATGGAGCATGGTCAGCGTGGACTCGGCTTCCTGCCTCGCCCCTCAGCACGCCGCAGGCGCCAACACCCTCGCCCGTGGCCAACGCGGCCGGCCTGCTCAGCATCGTCACCATGTGGCCCTGGGTCGCTCCCGTAGTGGGCTCTCCTCCAAGATCCACCTGGCCGCTGAAGGCGGCCGCCGTCCACTTGCCTTCGTCATCACACCTGGTCAGCCTCACCAATGGTGGCTGTCAAACACGGACAGCACCAGCGACAACGCGGGGAATGATCAGATTGTGAAATGGCTGGATCGCCTTGAAGTACAAGCGTCCGACTGGGCGGTGGAACCGAACGACCGTCGTGCACACGCCTTCCCGCCCTCCACCAGAAGAAGACGGACGAACCGCGAAAGAGGTACGGAAGTCCAGGTGCTTGTCGTCGTCTCCGCACAAGACCTCGTCCTCGGTCACGGCCAACAATCGGAAGGGCCCCATCTTCAGACCGGGCTCGATCCGGATGTCTTGAACCGGCACGCGCTTCTGCGATTGGAGTCCGAAGGGCGCCATCAACATGTCGCGCAGGGTGAGCAGTCTGTGCACCCACTCAGGAGTCCCGGCGAAAACCATGAGAGTGAACTCGATTGCGCTGGTACCTGCCGGGAGATCCACAGCCACCGCATCCACATGGTCATAGCCGCCGAGACTTGCCACGGCGCTCTCAACAACGGGCCTGGCGTGTTTATGGACTTGCACATCAGTCATGATCAGGATCCCTCCCCCGTGATGGACCTACCCCTATGCCTCTGATTCTTCACCACCATCGGGGCGGACCGCGCTCTACGCGCCATTCATCCGTCGAACAGGCCCTAAGCTTGTTCTTTTTCTTCCGGCCTCGAACGGTGTCTCGTACTGAGTCGCTCACCTGGGGGTTTGCCGGACGTGGGGGCGGCCTTCGTCTGATCATGTGCTCCGACCAAGGTGCACGTGACCAAGACGAAGGCCGTGAGGGTGAGTCTGCTGCCTGATGTTGTGCGGAGGGAAGCGTTCGCGGAAGCGTCACGCTTCCGGGGAGAGTTCCATGAGTGTCTGACCGCCCGGCATGACGAGTTGTTCGAGCTGACGGACGCGGTGCTGTGTGCGGACGGTGCGGTGAAGTCCCCGGTGGACCTGACTCTGTTGCCCGAACATCGACGTGGGCACGGCGCGATGTACGGCGGTCTCAACCACGGCCGGATCGACGTCGGCCGGCTGCAGACGGTACTGGCCGGACTGTCGCTGCCGCGTTTCGACGGCGGGCGCCTGGTCCTGGCGGTCGATGTGTCGCCGTGGCTTCGCTCGGACGCGCCGTGCTCGGCGGAGCGCCTGTTCTGCCACGTCTACGGCCGGGCGAAGACGGCGTCGCAGTTCATCCCGGGCTGGCCCTACTCCTTCGTCGCCGTGCTGGAGCCGGGCGCCACGTCATGGACCGCGATCCTGGACGCGGTGCGGCTCGGCCCCGCGGACGACGCGACCGCGGCCACCGCCACCCAGTTGAGGGGTGTCGTCGAGCGACTCATCGCCGCAGGCCAGTGGGAGGCCGGGGACCCGCATATCGTGATCGTCAGTGACGCCGGCTACGACGTCACCCGCCTTGCCCGGGTCCTGCGCGACCTGCCGGTCGAGATGGTCGGCCGGGTCCGATCCGACCGCGTGATGCGTCTGCCGAAACCACCCAGGATGCACGGCGTCAACGGCCGGCCGCCCAAGCACGGTCCGGAGTTCCGCTTCACCAAGCCGGAGACCTGGCCCGAGCCCGCGATCACCACAGTCACCGACACGAGCAACTACGGCAAGGCCGAGACTCAGGCGTGGGACCGGGTCCACCCCCGACTTACCCACCGTTCCTCATGGCTCGACCATGACGGTGAACTACCCCTGGTTGAAGGGACGTTGATGCGCCTGAAGGTCGAGCATCTGTCGAAGGAACGGGATGCCCCACCGGTGTGGTTATGGTCCTCCAAGACCGGCGCCACCCCCGACGACGTGGACCGATTCTGGCAGGTATTTCTCCGCCGCTTCGATCTGGAGCACACCTTCCGCTTCGCGAAGCAGACCCTTGGATGGACCACCCCGAAACTCCGCACTCCCGAGGCCGCGGACCGCTGGACCTGGATCCTGATCGTCGCCCACACCCAGCTCAGGCTCGCCCGACCGCTCGCCGAAGACCTCCGCCGGCCCTGGGAGAAACCCGCCCTGCCCAACCGGCTCACCCCAACCCGGGTCCGCCGGGGGTTCAGGAACATCCGCGCACACTTGCTCTGTCCCGCTCGTGTTCCCCAACCTCGTGGCACCGGTCCCGGACGACCACCCGGCACCAAGAACAAACACCGGGCACCCCGCTACGACGTCGGAAAGACCGTCAAACGCCCCGAGTCCCTCAAGGCCACCGGCAAGCCTGGAAGATCTTGGTAGATAAAGAACAAGCTAAGGCTGTCCCGCTATTGATCTTTGTTGGCCGAGGCGGAGGGCCTGCCTCCCCAGGTCTGTCATGCAGCCTGAAGCATGTTATGCAGGCGGGCGATGCCGAACTTCAGGTGTGGACGCCGTCGCCCTTCAGGCGGCAGTCTCGAAGGATCTTCCAGGCCTTCATGCGCGCGAAGACGTGCTCCACGCAGCCACGGACCTGCTTGTGAGAGTGGTTGCGCTCCTTCGACCTCGACCATGACGTCGATCCGATCTGAGCCGGGAGGCACTGAGGCTTTTCCAACCTGGTTGCGTAGCACGTCGGTTGACTGAGGGCGGCGTTGAGGGAAAGGCGAAGCTCCTGGTAGATGAGTTGTCGACCAAGATCAACCTGTCCGCTCGGAGCTTCACGTGCTTGTCTACTCATCTGGGATCGATCTGTCCACCTCGACCCTGTGCTACCTGTCCGACCTGCTGAGAGTCAGGCGTCGTGAGCGCGGCACGCGCTGGCGCCGACTGACCACGGACCGACAGGCTCTGCTCGTGCTGGCCCATCTGCGCTGCGGGCACACGTACGCCCAGCTCGCGGTCGGCTTCGGGATCGGGCTGGCTACCGTCTACCGGTATATCGCCGAGGCGGTTGAGGTCCTGGCCGCCCTCGCGCCCACCCTCCAGCAGGCCATGACCGTCGCCGCCAACAAGGCATTCGTGATCCTGGACGGCACCCTGCTGCACATCGACCGCATTGCCGCCGACCGCCCCTACTACTCCGGCAAGCACCAACGCCGGTAAGTTACGGGCCCGTCGGAGTCCTTGACGTGGCAACAGGGCCTCTGTGTCGACTGGTTTCGACCAAGAAATCCGCCGA
>NZ_JBIAQF010000053.1:0-27849 GCF_042888885.1 Streptomyces sp. NPDC002742 | reverse complement strand
AAGAGTTGGGCAAAACGCTGCATCACTACGAGATTCACCATCACACCAAGGATCACCTTGACGAACGGCACCAGCCCCTAACTTCCCGGGCTTGGACTTTAGGCAGCTCCCATGGGGCGAGCCTCGAAGAACAGGGGGCCGATCGGGCTGTTGCGGGCAGCTCCAAGGACTGCCCGATCCGCTGGCGAGCGTAAGGCCCCCTGTTCACTCGCCCCATGGCAGCTACCGCCCAAAGTCTCAGCGACCGACGACGTGCCCACGCGCGCCACTCACCGGTGAAAAGGCGCCTCATGCCGCGCCGCCCTTGCCCCTGGTCGTAGCCTCCAGGAGCACCGCGAGACGGTCCACCACGTCAAGCCGGCCCGCCACCCGCACGACGCCCCGCCCGTTCTCGTCAGTCGAGGCAACGGCCCGCACCTGCGACAGCTCGAACCCCGCACCGAGAAGAGCACGGTTCAACCGGTCCGCAGCTTCCCGAGCCGCACGCCAGCCCGCGATGTAGTCGACACCCGACACCCACAGACCGCAGCCCGCGCCCCCGACGTCGAGACCGTCACTCAGCCAGTCCTCACCCGAGCCAGTCACCTTGCCCACCTCTGCCCTGATCTAGGTAATGGTTCGTCAACTTCCTTTGGCCCAGGGCAGAACGCAGAGCAACGACCCCGGTACCATCAGGCACCGGGGACCGCTGAGTCCCCTCCCGGACCACCCCAGTTGCTGTCCAGGCGCGGGGGTGGTCCGGTCTCGGTATGAGGTTGTGAAGCGCGGCCCCTCCCGGGAGGGGAGCCCCCGGGTCGTACGAGGGGCCGCGCCCCATGCGGCCGGAGAGGTCAGACTCCGACCGATTTCCGGGCCGCCATCACTCCCGATCGCGTGGGAGTAAAACAGGGGTACGGCCCGGAGATCTCTAGGTCCTGCCGCCGAGGTCGAAGCGGCACCACACGGTCTTGCCTCCCGGACCCTTCGGCGACCACCACACCGCATCGGCCAGCCGCTGAATAATCAGCAGCCCCCGCCCACGGTCCGGCAACAGCGCCTCCGAGAAGTCACCCACCAGCTCCGGCGAGACGAACTCACCCACCGGCAGGTCAGGCGGAGTCGAATCCTCATCAGCGACGCCGATGAACAGCCATCCCGGCCACGCCTTCACCAAAACGTCGATCCGCCGCGCAGCATCGGGCCGTGTCAGGCAGTCGTCCGGCACCGCGTGGTGCACGACATTGCCAACCAGCTCCGAGACGACAAGGCGGGCATCGTCGACCATGTGGCCGAGCCCCCAGTCCCGGAGGCAGGCACTCACCATGCTTCGCGCGGCGCATGCCGTGCCGGTGGACTCGTCGAAGAGCGTCAGCGCCCGGAAGTGCCCCGCCGAGGGATCTTGCGCCGCTCCACGCAGCGAAACCGCCCGCGGGATGTTCGCTCCGCGTTTGCTCTGCCGAGCATCCATTGCGTCCCCTGCCGACTGCCGACGAGCCCTGTAGCCCGTCGCTCCGTGCCGA
This sequence comes from Streptomyces sp. NPDC002742, assembly GCF_042888885.1. Lineage (NCBI taxonomy): Bacteria > Bacillati > Actinomycetota > Actinomycetes > Kitasatosporales > Streptomycetaceae > Streptomyces > Streptomyces sp. NPDC002742. The sequence goes on along the minus strand of NZ_JBIAQF010000053.1, from coordinate 26,350 downwards.
ACAGTGAACGGCGCGAGCCGACCAACCGGGAGCGTTCACTTGGGGGTTCATATGAACACCCGCAAAGGCAAGGGGGGTTCGTAAGTGAACCCCCCGGGGTTCACGAGCTGTGCCACGATGGACACTCGTCGCCATTCTCGGGTTGGCAGGGGAGCATGAACCGAGAACCGAACGCGCAGTTGATCTCTCTCATGGCCGAGGCTGAAGTCTCGAACAAGGGGCTCGCCAAGCGGATGCGCGATCTTGCACAACAACGTGGCATCGACCTGGGCACCACGCACGTCGCCGTCCAGCGTTGGCGGGACGGGACGGGCATCCGGGCACAGGCTGCCGGGGTTATGGCCGATGTCTTCAGTGCAAAGCTCGGGAGACGGATCGCTCCCGGCGATCTTGGACTGTTCGGCCAGGCTGAGGCAAGCACACCGCAGCCGGCTGCCTATCCCGTCGCTTTGTCCGAGGCACTGTCCGTGCTGGAAGGACTCACCGAGGAACAGTCCCAGAGTGCATCGAACAGCGAACTGACGATCTCGGACACGGATCTCAGCGCCGCAGTCCTGTCATGGATGATCACCCGCCCCGGCGGCGTAGAGGCCGACAGGTCCACCTCGCAGCGCGCCAGCATGCGCGACGTGCACGCGATCCGCACCGCCACCGAAATGTTCATGCGTCTGGATTTCCTGTACGGCGGCGGCCACGGGCACAAAGCCTTACGGCACTACTTCCGCGACGATGTATTACCTCTACTCAATGCGAACTACACGGAAAGAGTAGGCCATGCCCTCTTCACTGTGGCTACGGAAACTGCCGAGGTAATCGGGTGGATGGCCTACGACATCGGAAATCACGCGTTGGCCAACCGCTACCTACTTTCCGCGCTACGACTCACCCAGGTCACCGGCGACCGAATGTTCGGGGCATCCATTCTCGCCAACCTCAGCCACCAGGCGAACTACCTTGGATACACCTCCCGCGCCGTCCAACTGGCCAGGTTCGCCGTCGAGGGAGCCAAGGGCACGAGCGCCACGCCGCGCGCCAAAGCCATGTACGCCGCTCACGAGGCCCGCGCACTGTCCAGTGCCCAGGACCTCACTGGTGCATCCCGCGCCATGAACGAGGCAGAACGCCACTTCGAGAAGGCCGATGCATCCGAAGACCCCGAATGGCTCGCCTACTTCAACGAAGCAGAACTGATCGGGGAATTCTCACACTGCTTCCGCGACCTCAAACGCCCTGTCGAATCTCTCCGATTCGCCAAACAAGCCGTCGCCAAAACTGACCCACAGTACGCCCGAACACTAGGATTCTGCCGCATTGTGCTCGCACAGAGCCACCTACTGAACGGCGATCTGGACAGCGCCACCGGAACTGCCAGCCAGGCAGTCGAGGCAGGCGAATCACTCCAGTCGGCCCGGTTCCTGCGCTACGTCACCGACTTCCAAGAAGAGATCAGCACCCACGCAGGAGTGCCCGTCGTGACCCGCTTCAACGAGCAGGTTGCCGAGGCGCTGGCCAGCTTGGACGAGTGAGTAGCCCGCCTCTCAGTACGCAAGCCAGTTGCGTGGAGCGGCACCATCACGCAGCGACGCAATCCGCCGGCCCACCTCTTGAACCACGTCCTCCCCCTCGGACACGTTCTGCATGAGCCACGTTGTCATCTTGAACTCCTGGATCGCGCACAGCGTCGCGAAGCCGAGCCACTCCCTCAGGTCACGGCCGTAGGCGCCCACGAAGCCGGCGTACTGCTCATCCGTCACCCACCCAAGACGGTGGTATTCATGCGCAGCCACTTCGAGATCCCACTCAGGATGATCAACACAGAAGTTCTCCAGGTCGATGAGGTGCACGACCCCGCTCTTGTCGACCATCAGGTTGTCGGTGTGCGCATCGCCGTGCACAGGCCCTAGCGGTGACCCAAACCGCAACTCCGCCAAACGATCCTTCAGTTCCTCCCCTCGCTTGCGAAGAAACTCAAGGTCGTCCTCCGAGACCCCCGCGGCTCGCTCAAGCCGCAAGTCCGAGAGCCCGAAGGCGCTGTATCGAGGCAGCTCCAGACCATCAGGCATCACCAGTGCGTGCAGATCACGAAGGACCCCGCCCAACTCCCCATACGTGGCAGGTCTGCCCTCTTCGACGATCAGATGCCAGAAGGTCACTGGATGCCCGTCGACCATCAGAGGCTGTTCGAGATCCTCAACGATACGGGCCGCTGGGAACCCCTCGTTGGCCAGCCACCGCGACACGGCCACCTCCTTGCGAGCCGCCGTCAGGTACTCAACCGACCGCGCGATACGTACGATCACCGGAACCGACCCGAGCCGGAAGAGCGCGTTCTCTCCGAGCCGGATCAACTCCGCGCCTCTGTCGTCGAGCCCCGCAGCCCGGCACGCGGCAACCATCACCTGCGTCGCCCCCGCCGACGTGAAGCCCTCTTCCGAACCCCGAGCAGCGTCAACCGCCATGCCCGTACCAGCTCCCCTAGTCGCGCGCGATCAACCGGCGCACGCCTACGGGCGACCAACCCGCGCGCACCAGACACGACTTTGACCGTACCCACCCTCAAGCGATCAAGGCGAGGGGACCCATCAGGGGACAGCGAGTCCCGCCAAGCCATCAGCTTGGGAAGCTTAGGTCTTCCACGGGTGATCCCTGTACTGACCAGTGCCTGAGCACTAGCCGGGCCGATCTGCTCGGCCGTGTGGTCCCCGCCATTCCCCGTGGTTCCCCGCAGGATCTGGCACGTGTCTGGCACGGGCGCAGCCGTCTGGTGTCGCGGTCTCGCCAGAAGGGCCGAGTGCTGCTGAACTGGTCGCTATGCAGGCAGTGCTAATCGCGCTCATCGCTGTCATGGGGACGCTAGGCGGGTCCATAGTGACGGGTGTCCTACAACGACGCCATACGGATCGTGCCGCTGCGCTTGCCCACCAGGAGCGTCACAGGCAAGAGCAGCGGGCGGCCATTTGCGATCTCGCCGAGGCGCTGGTGGAGTTACGCCGCCGACAGATCTGGCGTTGGTCCACCAGGAGGGACTACGGCACCGGTAACGAGACCTACCGGGAGGCCAAGGACGCTTGCTTCGAAGCTCGTTCGGCGAGTAGGGCTTGCCTTCTACGGGTCAGGCTTACAGGTGTTCCAACCTCGGTCGTAGACCTGGCCATGGTTGCCTTCGAGGCCTCCATCATCATCGAGGAGGCTTCAGAGGAGGTGGAATTGACGCAACGGGCAGAGGAGTCGAGGACGGCAATGGACTCATTCGTGGCTGCGGCAGCGAGTCATTGCGCCGCCGTGTAGTCGTTCGAACCTCCCCGGCTTCCGGCCCAATTCCTTCACGGCGCAGGCCGCCGCTCGACAGTCAGGGCCGCCGTCCGCAAACCGCGTGGCACAGACATACGCCACCACGCGAAGGCAACCCGAAAAGGTCGGTAACTACTATGCTCGCCGCGTTCAGGGGCTACCCAGCCTGCTGGCGACGACGCCATTTACCTTCTGGCCGGGCTGACGCGACGGGATGCGCTGATTTCCCTCCCTTTCGGAAGCCCTTGCATTCCATCCGACGACGAACAAGTCGTGGCGAAGTACCTCGATCTCATCGGCGACAGCTTCCATCGCCTCGGGCGTGATGGGGGTGACGTGGAACCCGATCGACCTCTTGATCGGCTTCATGGCTTCCAGGCCTTCACCGGATTCTTCCTGCATGTACAGCGAGTGCACGATGTCGTTCCGCCGGATTCGAAGCTTGTCGGCCCGCTTGAGGCATGCCTTGATCTCGACGATGTCACCCTCCTCAAATGGGTAGACGGTGAGAGCTAGCTCGCACAACTGGATGAGCTTGTCTGTGCCAGCGTCGTGCAAGTGGAAGATCAAGGTTGGTTCGTGGGTGAGCGCACTGACGAGATGATGGAGGCTGGAATCGAGCTGCGCGCCGGCCATGGTTACCCGGCCCAAGGCTTCCAAGAAGGGGTTACGCGCGCGGATGCTGCTGCTCTCGTCGCTCATGGGCTGGATGCTACGACCGAGTTCGCGTGGCCTGCCACCAATTTGCCTAGCTATCAGGCAGCTTGGTCTGGAGTAGCTCAGGGACCGAGTGAGCAGCACGGTCGGCTCTGGTCAGTAGCCGAAGAAGTGCGAGGCCGGGTCTCCGAGCTGCACCCCTGCAATCGATCAACGCTGCGACCTGCGACTTAGCCGTCGATGGTTGTCAGCGTTGGTCGTCGTTGAGCACCCTCGGACGGCCCAGAGACGGCCCGAGTGGGGCGCCGTGTGCCGCACCTCAACGCGAACTTGCCAGTGCCGCACGGCCAAGGTTTGCCGAGGACGGTGGCGATGCCCCAAAGCAGCAGCGGCAGCATGAGGCCATTGGCATATGCGGAAAAGTCGAGCGCGCCCTCAGCATGTTTACTCAATGTTACTGATTCAATCCACTTGGTAACTAGTCGTGACGTGCACGACGCCCGTAACCAAGGAGAGAACCCTCATGCGACGCGTGCTCATTAAGGCGGCCGGCTTGGCCGCCGTCGGCGTGCTGGCCTTCGCCACGGCGCAGCCCACTCAGGCCAACACCCTCAGCAGCCAGCCCGGCCACGTCGCCGCCGAGAGCGCCGCGTACTTCGTGATGACCGACCACACGCGGGAGGAATTCGTCATCAAGCTGACCAAGCCCGGGGACATCGAGCACGCCCGGGAACTCGTCAGCGGGGAGACCACCGACCGCCCCCACGTGCTCACGCGGATTATCAAGCGGCAGGCCCCCTATAACCCGCGCTGGAGCTACCATAACAACCCCGACATTACGGAATTCTTCGACCAGGCCATCGAAGTCTGTGACGCGAACATCCCGTACGTCGAAGAGCACACCGACGAAGCCGGCGGCGCCTTCCTGCCTGGCCTGTACTGGTGCGACTGGGACTCGCGCCTCATCAGGGAAATCCCCGCCCCGTAGCTGACCGACAAGGCCGGCTGGCGCCGTACCCTCGCGACGCCCCGGCCCACGCAGGGCTGCTCGGGCTGACCGTTCGTGGTTGGCCCGAGCACATGTGCCCGATGGTCCCCCTGGCCATGCTTCCCCAAGGTCGGCCGCACTCGACGGCGAAGGCTGGGAAGCGCGGCGAGTAACGGCTACATTCGCGAAGGTGTTGCGCGCAGCGCCAAGAGACCCCAGGTTCCTTGGCCTGCGAGCTGACCAGCGAAGTTAATACCGCATCAGCAAGACTTGACCGAGTTCATCAGTCCCCCTGGGATTCGATTCGGTTCGGATTCATCGATGAGCGGTGTTCAACCGCGGGGACAGCGCACGCCGTGCCGGGCACCGGCCGGGGTGTCGGAGGTGTTCGCCGTCTTCCGCGGCGAGAAGTCCGCGCAGGGAAGGATCTCATGGCATGCCGCCGACCTCAGCCAGTCCCGCAGCCGCGGGCGCGTGCGAGCCGTCGATCGCCGCGTCGTCCATGTCCGGCAGGCTCCCAGGAATCGGTTGGGCAACCGTCCTCGCTCAATTCCCTCGGCCAGGCTTGTAGTTGGATGGCAGGGCGTACACGAACTCCCTCGGGTCGCCGTATGCCTCCTCCAGCATGGTGGGCACGCTGTGGTAGCCGGCGGTGTAGAGGTTCCGGTTCGGGTCCCACGTGTTGTACGCGAGGATCGCGGCCCGCTTCTTCGTCATGTGCGAGGACGGGATGTTGAGTACGTAGTCCGCGCCGCGGTCGCGCTGGTCGCGGCTGAAGGCCTCGTAGGTGTAGATGTGGTTGAAGCGGACGTCCTTCAGCTCGCCGTTCTTCATCAGCCAGTACGCGGCGTCGCTGCACGCCTTGTGTGTGGCGTTCGTGGGCTTCGTCGGGTCGGTGGTGTCGAGCCACCCCGCGGTGAACTTGTGCGAGGCGCCCGGATACTGCTGGGCGAGCGCGCGGACCTTGCCCATGATCTGCTGGACGAAGGCGTCGTACTCGCCGTCGGTGCCGTAAGCGGTGTCGGAGAGCTTGAGGTTGATGACCTTGTCGACGCCGAGGGCCTTGGCGGACACGTTGAACTCGGACGTACGGCCCGAGACCACCTCAGGCGTCGGCCATGTCTCCTGCCACCCCAGCTCGTGGTAGTGACCAGGGGCCGAGCACTTGTCGCCCAGGAAGCAGGGAGTCTGGTTGAGGTTCTGCGCGATGCCGCCGTTCTCGCCCTTGGACACGAGCACCAGGTAGACCGGTCGGCCTGCGGCCTTGTGCTCCAGGATGGAGCCGGCCATCCCGATCGCCTCGTCGTCCTGGTGGGGTGAGTAGAAGATCGCGGGTGTAGTTGCCGCCGCGGCGCTCACGGCGCCCAGAGACCCTTGGAACGCGACGCCCGCGGCCGTCAGGCCGGCGGCGGTCAGTACCGACCTCCGGGAGAGACCGGTCGGGACAGCACCATGGTGGGGGACGGCCATGCGGCGACTCCAAATTTCGGCGTACGGGGCATTCGGCCCGGTCACATACGGAGGACAGGGCAGGCGCGACTGCTGCGCGCGTCACCAAGGTGGCAGGAGCTGCTTACGTCTCGCTCACGTCTGGCTGACGTCGGGTCGGCACGTTTCGCGCCGGTTGCGTACGGCAAGAGGCCACCCGCGGTCTGCCCTCCACCAGCTTCGGAGCCGGCTCCGGCACAATGGCTCGCTGAGCGGTCACAGGCAGCCTGCTGAGCGGTCACAGGCAGGCTGACTCCCGCCGCGCCCCCATAGGTCCTGAGCAGAGCATTTGCCAACCTGGTTGAGAGCTTCTGCCGGCCGGCGGCGCAAGGTCACTCGGGAATGCGCTGACCAGCCCTCCTGCGCTGATCGAGTCGGAATGCGAGCATGCAGGCAAGGGTGACCGCCAGGCTGACGCCGACGACCACGTTGTCCGCCCCGTGCTTCTCCTGGGCCGGCCCCAAGGAAGGGGCACCTCCGCCGGCAGCCACCGCCGACTCACTGGCAGACGCCGAGTCATCCCTGTCGTCCATCGCCACCTCGTGCCCCGGTTCTCAGACATCGTTGCCTGCGCTCGGGAGCGTACTCCCGAGTCGAGCGCTGGTTCTCCGTCTTGCGGAGCTTGCCGGCGCATAGGCAAGTCACCACTCAACTGGCCGACTCAGGCGTTCAGTTGCAGCGGGGCACGAACGGTCACCGGAAGTGACTCTCCGAGGTGCCGCCCGCCGTGGTCGCATTCCAGCGAAGCAACTGGCGCGAGAGCACATGAGTTTCCCAGGCCGGGAGAAAGCCTGGACTGACACGCTGTAGAAGGCTTGGCCATCCGGCGAGACCGAGAATCCGCTGGAGAGCCGGACCGAGGTGTCGCCCGAGGAACGGGCGGTTCTACTCGTGGCAATCCTCGGCGCCCCCACGGCGCGCGACGCTCCTCCTGGCTCAGTGACCCGCGTCACACCCGGTTCCTGTCAGCAATCGGGGCGCCGTCTCGTTCGAAGGACACGCGAACGAGACAGGAGCAACGCCATGAAGCACCGCATCGTCGTACTCGGCGCCGGATATGCCGGGGCCTTCGCCGCCGGGAACCTGGCCCGCCGGCTCTCGCCCTCCGACATCGAGATCACCGTCGTCAACGCCGTGCCCGACTTCGTTGAGCGGATGCGGCTCCACCAGCTCGCGATCGGCCAGGACCTCGCGCTCCGCAAGCTCGCCGACGTATTCGCGGGCACCGGGGTGCGGCTGCGCCTGGCACGCGTCACCGGCATCGACCCCGAGCGCAGGACCGTCGCCGTGACCGGCGAGGACGGCGATGGCGAGCTTGCGTACGACACCCTTCTCTACGCGCTCGGCAGTTCCGTAGCCCACCATGGCGTCCCCGGCGTGGCCGAGTACACCTTTGATGTGACCGGCCGGTCCTCGGCGTTGCGTCTGCGCGAGCGCCTGTCCGGCCTGGGCGAGGGCGGCACCGTGCTGATCGTCGGTGAGGGGCTGACCGGCATCGAGACCGCCACCGAGTTCGCCGAGTCCCGGCCCGACCTCTCGGTCGCGCTCGCCGCCCGCGGCGAGCTGGGCGCCTGGCTCTCCCCGAAGGCCCGCCGTCACCTGCGCCGTGCCTTCGCCCGGCTCGGCATCACCGTCCACGAGCACACCGGCATCGAAGCCGTCGAGCCGGCACGGGCGATCGCCGCCGACGGTACGTCCATCCCGGCCGACGTGACCGTGTGGGCGGCGGGGTTCGCCGTGCACCCCATCGCGGCCGCCGGCGGCCTGGAGGTCGCCGATACCGGCCAGATCGTCGTTGACGGCACCATGCGCTCGGTGTCACACCCGGACGTCTACGCCGCCGGTGACTGCGTCTACGCGATCGGCGAGAACGGCCGGCCGCTGCCGATGTCCTGCGCCTCGGCAGGTTTCACCAACATGCAGGCGACGGCCGCGATCATCGCACGCCTGACGGGCAGCGAGGTCCCGACCACCGGGCTGAAGTACTACGGCAACCACATCAGCCTCGGGCGGCGGGACGCGATCTTCCAGATGGTGGACAGGGACGTCCGGTCGAGGTCCTGGTACCTGGGCGGCCGGACCGCTGCGCGGCTGAAGTCGGGCGTGCTCAAGGGGGCCGGGTGGGGCGTGGCCCACCCGACCTTCGGCATGCCGAAGCGCAAGCGCCGCCTGGCCACCGCACCTGACCGGGCAGGTGTGAGGGTCGCTGCATAGGCTGCTTCGCATGGACAGCGCAGCCATCGATCGGTTCGAGGCCAGCCGGGGCCGGCTGGCCTCGCTCGCGTACCGTCTGCTCGGCTCGGCCGCCGACGCCGAGGACGCCGTGCAGGACACGTTCCTGCGCTGGCAGGCCGCAGACCGCGAACGGGTCGAGGTGCCGGAAGCGTGGCTGACCAAGGTCGTCACCAATCTCTGCCTCGACCGGCTCCGCTCGGCGCATGCGCGCCACGAGCGAGCGGCCGGTGCCTGGTTGCCCGAGCCGCTCCTCGACGGCGACCCCATGCTCGGCCCGGCCGACACCTTCGAGCAGCGCGAATCGGTGACCCTCGCCGTCCTGACCCTGATGGAGCGGCTCTCGCCGGTCGAACGGGCCGTCTACGTCCTGCGTGAGGCCTTCTCGTACAGCCACGCCGAGATCGCCGGGATCCTCGACATCACCGAGTCCGCGAGCCAGCAGCATGTCCACCGGGCGCGGATCCGGGTCGCCGCCGAGCGCCGCCGCGGCGGCGAGGCCGACCCCGCGTCCGCGCGCCGGGTCGTCGAGGAATTCCTCGTCGCTGCCACGTCGGGGCGCACCGAACGGCTGGTGGCGCTGCTGACCGACGACGTGACGGCGGTCTCGGACGGCGCTGGACTGGGCACGCGGCTGTTGCGGTACGAGACGCGCGAGCGGGTCGCCTCCTACGTGCGGGCCGGCTTCAAGCCCACGGCGGCGAAGCGGCGGCTGGCCGGCGGCTCGCCCGCGATGTATATCGCCCTGGTCAACGGCTCCCCGGCCGTGCTCGCCGTGGTCGACGACCGGGTCGTGGGCGCCGTGGCGTTCGAAGTCAGCGACGGCAAGGTCGCGTCCCTGCGCGGCATCGCCGCCGCAGGCCGACTCGCGCGCCTCAACGAGGCCTGGCGGCACCACGAACCCGACGCTCCGGTCATCAGCGCATGGTGACCGGAGCCACCGGAGCAGCCGACCATGAATCGTCACGCAGGGCTGACCAGGGCTGACCAGGGGGGTCGTGACTGCGGCGTCGGCTGCCGTCGTGCAGCAGGTATTGGTCGGCTTCAGCTCGTATGAGTTCCGCCGGCGCCACTATGAACCGAACGCTCACAGCACGGCTCTGCACAGGCTCCGCAGTCGTCCGTGCCTTTCGGCCGCGATTCGTGGTCGCTGTCACGCAGTTGGACACCCACCGGGGACGCGACCCGGCGCCCCTGGAATCAGTCCAGGCGCGTACGGCGGTCGCTGAGGAATCGGAGAACAGAGGTCCGCTCGCCGGTGGACATGAGGGTCCCGTCATCCCAATGCGTCACGTCAGTGCGGTACACCGCAAACTGCCAGTGATCTTCGCGGTCCAGGACGGGTTCACCGACGATGGTCGCGGTCTTACCCGAGGCTGTCAGCTTGATCTCGTACGGAGTCGTCTGCTCGACGTCGAACATCGATCACCTTGCGTGGACAGGATGGTTGGGTTGTTGCCGGGCTGCCGTGTTGCTGACTTTAGCTGCTGTACCGCCGACTCGGGGCCTCACCCTTGCCAGGTATGGCGTCGTCCGCTCCGCTCCCTTCCGACGGAAGTTGGCTGCGCCTGCTCGACCAGCCCGAGCTCGTCCTACCCGCCCGCTGACCCCTTCGCCTCCGAGAGGTCGCACGGGCGGAGGCCGTTGAGGGGTTCGTGAGGGGCATCCGCTGATGTCAGCGGATGCCCCTCAAGACCGTGGTGATTCCGGGAGCCGCTCCGGTAACTCCCGCAGGCACGTCGGAACGGCCTTCGGGGTCGCGCACGGAGCCCGTCGAACCTTCACGAACGCGCTGACGGGAGGAAGTTGAGCCCGGAATGCCATCACGGATCTGCCGGGGCCGCAGCAACTCGGGCAGTTGCACCTCGGCTTGCTGCGGCGTATCTCGAACCCGCGGCGGCTGTGTCCGCCGCTGCCCTACGCTGGGGTCCACGAGGATGCTCGACCACCACGGGGGGTTCGATGCTCGTAGGCATTCACGGGATCCGTTGCTACCGCTACCTGGCACGGGCCGGCAGTGCGGACGGGGCCGCACGGGCGTTGGCAGCCGAATGGGGTGCGGCGCTGGGCGCCCAGTACGACGGGGTCTCCTACGAGCAGGGAGGCCTCGACGCGGCCTACTACGCGCATCTGCTTCATCTGGGGACGACCCAGGGATCTGCTGAGGACCCGGAACTCCTCGAGGCGACGGGACAGCAGATGCTCGCGGACTGGGCGGCAGAACTCGGCGCTCCCGACGAGGTTCTCATGGGCCGGGCTGGGCTGCCGGTGCGTCAGATCGCCGAGTGGATCGCCCGTCGTCACGGTGATCTGGCCAGGCGAGCGGTGGTGTTGTTCTGTCGGGAGGCCGATACCTATCTCGCTGATCCCGCCTCGCAGCGGCGTACGGAAGTACGGGACGAACTGCACCGAGTGATGGAGCGTCGGCGCCCGCGGGTACTCATCGCGCATTCGCTGGGCAGCGTGATCGCCTACGAAGCCTTGTGGCACCGTCCCGTGGAACTGGACGTGCTCATCACGCTGGGCTCCCCACTGGGACTGCCGGGGGCGATCCGTGACCGTTTGTGCCTGGGGCCGGGTAACGAGGAGCGGACCGGGCAACGACCGCCGGGCGTGCGGCGGTGGGTGAACATCGCGGACATCGGGGACGTCGTGGCGATCCCTCGTGACCTGCCTGCCTCCTTCCCGGGTATCGACGTCCATCACGAGGTGAGCCTCGGCCTGGCCGCCTCCCATAAGGCGACGCGCTACCTGGCGGTGCCCGAGGTGGCTGCCGAGCTGTCCCTACTGCACTGATCTCCCCTCACGATCAGTCGGAGCGGCGCAGGACGACGATCTCCCACTCGCATCCCAGGACGATCCGGTCCTCGCACACCAGCAGCGACTGCACTGCGCCGGGTACGCCCAAGCTGGCGACCGAGCTTTCCAGGAACGGGTTCCAGACACGGACGGCACCGTCGTCCGCGACAACCACGAACGGGCCCTCGGGCCCCGCGCCGCACGCGACCGCGTTGACCCCGCCGACGATGGGCAGGGTTTCCCCGCACGGTCGTATCCGCGGAGTGCCCGACAGGTCCCAGAGCCGAAGGGTGCCGTCCTGGCCCCCGGTGACGGCGAGCGGAACGCCGTCGTCCGTGGTTGTGCAGGCCAGCGCGGTGGCCCAGCCCTGATGAGCCTGCACGGGCGGAAGGAGCGGCAGCCCCGTCGCCAGGTCCCACAGGCGCAGAGTCCCGTCGTCGCCGCAGGACAGTACGGTTGGGCGGGCGTCCAGATCCATGCAGGCCAGTGCGTTGACCCCGCCGGTGTGTCCGGCGATCGGCAGGCCCCTGCGGGAGCGGGTCTCCACGTCCCACAGGTGCAGCAAACCGTCGGTGCCGGCTGACACCAACACCGGCCGCCCTTCGAGGGACGAGGCCGCCAGCGCCTGAACCGGCGCAGTGGCGGGACTGAAAGCGAGCCCGTACGGAGTGCCCTCGCGCAGGTCCCAAACCCGCGACAGGCCGTCGGCGCCCGCGGTGACGACCAGGGTGCGCTCTTGCCCGCCGATGATCACCAAGTCATGCACAGACACCGGCCGTCCGGCTGTCGCTCCGGCGTGCCTGGTCTGCACCGACGGGCCGTACGGCGTGCCCTCTGCCAGGTCCCAGCGGTGCAGCATCCCGTCGGCACCGGCCGAGACGAGTACGGCGCGCTCGTCGAGTTCGGCGCAGGCGAGGGCGGTGACCCAGGAGGTGTGTCCGGGCTCGGGTGCGGTACGAGGCCGGCCGGGCGGCAGATGCCACACCCGCAATGCCGGGTCCATGCCGGCCGAGACCAGGACGGGCGGCGTTCCAGGGGGTCGGGCGAGGGCGGTCACCGCGCCCATGTGCCCGACGAAGCGGCCCTGTTCCGTGCCATGCGCAGGATCCCAGATCCGGATCGTGCCATCACTGCTGCCGCTCAGCAGACGGGGTTCTGAGCCCTCCTCACCATCTGCTGCCCGCAGTCCGTCCTCAGCGCCGTCCACGTGGGAGAGCGCGTAGACCGGCCCGTCGTGCGCGGTCGCCGAAGTCATCAGCAGAGCATGAGAGGTGGCGTCCCAGAGGCGCACATGGCCGTCCTCCCCGCCGGTCACCACGCACAAGCGGTCTCCTACGACACCAAGCGCGAGGGCGGTCACGCTGCACGGGTGGCGCAGATCTGGACCGGCCGTCTCCCCGAGCGGCGCGCAGAAGCGGACCGTCCCCTCGTCGTCGGCCACCGCCACGAGCGGTCCGTCGTCACCGGACACACAGACCAGAGCGGTGGTCCGGCCCAGGTCGCTTCGCAGGTTCTCGACGGGCAGTTCGCCCATCAGATCCCACAACAGCAGGTGCCCGTCCGCGTCCGCCGTCACGGCCATCGCCCGCCCCACCACGTCGACGCAGGCGAGGGCTCGCACCCCGCGCGCGCCGGGGAACAGCGGGGCCGCCGTCCGCAGAGGCTCCAGTGCGGGCAGGGCACGCCCCTCCGGGACTCCGTCCGCCGCCACCACCAGTACCACCGGCCGGCCGGCGCGTTCCGTACAGGCCAGCGACCTGATCTCGCCGCGGCCGGGATCGAGCGCACCGCGTACTCGGCCGTGCCGGGCGTCCCACACCCGCAGACGCCCGTCCCGTGTGCCGGTTACCACGTCGGACGGCCCAGATGCCGGGGCGGCGATCGCTGTCACCCGGTCCTCGGGCAGGGGCAGGGTGAAGGCATGGGCCGCGCTGATCCTGCTGGACGTGGCCCACTGCGGCGGCCACGGCATCGGGTTGCCCTGCCCGGGGCCCGGCCGGGCCAACCGGTCGGCGAGGGTGCGGGCGCCCTGCCGTACGGCGTCGATGGCCAGGATGTGCCGACGGCCCTCGTCAGACGTTCTGCGGTGAACGTGCGCGCTGGTTCGGTAGACAGTGGCGGCGCTGCGCGCCGACTCCGATGCGGCATGGCCCAGTTCGGGATCGAGCCGGTCGGGGTCGGCATGGACCAGGAAGCCGGGATCGGCGCACAGGGCGTCGAAGCAGCCCGCGTCGACGGCGTGTTGGGCGAGGTGATGACGCAGGTAGTCGTCGAGTCCCGCCCAACGCAGCCCCGCTGCGGCCCCCGATCCGCGCAGGGTTCCCAGGAGCGCCTCGTACACCGCCTGCTCGGCCGTCGCACCGGGTGCCGGGCGAGGGGCGGGTACGGCCTGGTCGCGCAACTCGTCCGCGATGCTCTGGTGCAACAGGCGGTACAGGGCGGTACCCCGGTCGTCGGGCACGGTACGGAGGAAAGCACGGAGTTCGTCGAGAAGGTGCACGACTTCTGCGGTGTGGTCTTCGAAGGCACGTGCTGCCGGACCGGGCGTGTCGGTGTCGTCCGGCGTGTCGGGTTCGGCCGCTTTCGACACTTCGCTCGGGCTGTCGAAGGCGTCGGCGATCGCGGCCACGAGCGCCACCGGCAGGCCGTCGCCCTGGGCGAAGGCGAGGGCTGTGAGGACTGGACGCAGCAGATGGTGGGCGTGGTCACCGGCGAACTGGAGATCCAACAGGCCAGGCAGGTCCCGGGGGACCTGTTCACCGAGTTGGCGCGCCGCCTCGGGGTCGTCCAGGGCGGGGGCCACGGCCTCCTGGAGAACATAGGACGTGTAGAGGGCGGCGATGAGGTGTGGGCCGGTGGCGGGGGAGGGCTCCGGATCGGCCAGGGCGCGTGCGGTGGCGCCGGCGAATTCCGTTACATGCTCGCTCCGCTCCGGTCCCATGAGCCGTTCGACGTACGCCCGCAGGTCCGCTTCCAGCGTCTCGTGTCCGACCGCGTCGAGGTCGATCAGGTTCCCGGTGGTCCGCGCGTCGGAGATCAGCGGCAGAAAGGGATCCTCCTCTCGGGCCGCCAGCAGTACTCGGCACAGTGGCAGCCCGTCGGGCCGGTCCAGGGTGGTCAGGGGCTGGAGCAGGTCGCGGACCAGTTCCACTGGGTCGCGAGCCTCATCAAGCGCGTCGAGCATGACGACGGGCGGCGGGCCGGAGCGGCGGCTGAGCGCCTCGATCAGCCGCCGCGGGTCCGTCTCCGGGGCGTCCGAGGAGTCGGCCCACCCCGGATCGTGAGCGCCGGTGCGGTGCACCAGGGACCGCACCACCTCGGCGAGTGTGCGCTGACGGGCATGGACGGGCAGCGGCGCCGACCGAGCGGTCACCTCGCGGCCGAGAGGCTGCCACAACGTACGGGTGTCTTCCCGTAGTTCGGGATGGGATGCGCACAACAACACGCCCAGGAGCGCGGACTTGCCCGCGCCCGGACTGCCGGTGACCACCATCAGCCGGCCCAGGCCGGCTCCGCCCGCGAGCCAGTCCGCTATCCGTTCGACCTCCGCCGCGCGTCCGGTGAACAGCCCCTGCCAGTCAGCCTGTTCGGCCGGAAAGCCTGCGCCGCCCTGGGCATGGCGGCGGAAGTGGTCGGGGTCAGCGACATCGTCGAGCAGCGAGGCGGACACCCCTGGCGTGGCACGGAGGGGGACCGGCCGCACGGCCGCCGCGTGGTAGCTGGGGTTGAGCAGGAACGGCAGGTCGGGTCCCACGGTGTCGAGGGCGCTGACGGTGATGCGCTGGGCGAGACCACCGCGCGCGTCGGTGGTCTTCCCCAGCTGCTTGCGCACTTCGTCGGCGAACCAGTGGAAGCCGATGTGCGGGCTGCCCGGGTCGAATTGCAGTCTTCGCTCGGCCAGCGCGGTCAGGACCTCGGCCACGGCTTCGCTGAAGCGGCCGTCCACCGCCACTTCCGCCTCGGCCGAAGCGGCCATCACCCACGCTCGGTTGGAGCCGTCGAGCATCCGGCGCAGCTGCCACTCCATACGGGCGGCGGCCCCGGAGTGGCAAAGGTCCAGCAGGAACAACACCAGCGGTCGGCCGGGAAAGTCCTCCACCGCGGACAGCCAACCTCCCACCGACGTACCCGCCGTGTGGGTGCTGTCGCAACCCAAGACGTACAGGCCGGTGGGTCTGACCACCCCGTGGCTGACGACATGGATGACGAGGACGTCGTCCGGTCCGGTCGCGGAGAGCAGTTCGTGCACGGCATCGCCGAGAGCCTCGGCCGTCGGGCCGGTCGACCCGTCCTCGGGGGCCAGCTGCTCGCATCGGTAGCCAAAGCAGGGCAGTTGCAGCGCTGAGGCCACCGCGGTCACCCGCTCCACGGCGAACAGCAGAGGATCGGGGCCCTCGTCGTCCAGGCCGAACTCCTCGTCGGGCGCGAACCAAGTCACCCCCACGCTCAGCGCGCTGCGCACCGGCCCATCGGCCGACGGCTCGGGCGGAGCCGGGTCCGCCGGGGGGCTCGTCCCTGGGGTGACAGTCATGGGCCCCGCTGTTTCTTGTCCACCGCGGTATCAGACGTCATCTGGGTCAGGAGCCGGGAAAGTTCGGCGCCGTCGGTGCCGGCCTGCTCCTGGAGCCGCTCCCGGGCCAACTCGCCCCAAGCGAGAGCCCCTTCGATGTCACCGCATTCAGCGAGGAGCCTCACCTGCTCGCGCACAGCCTCTCGCACGGCCGGATCAGCATCACCGAGGGCGCCCATCGGCTCCAGATGCCGAGTCAGGTCGAGGATGCCGCCGCTGTCCCCGACGGGCGTGGCGACGGCGGTGTGCCAGGTGACGAACGTGGCCCGTGCCAGTCGCTGAGCGGCGACCACCTCAGCCATCGCCATGTGTTCCCGGCGCACCCGCTGCACCACAGGCGCGATGAACACGGTCATCCCGTCATCGGTGGTCGTGACCAGTGCGGCGTCTGCGAGGGCGGCCACCGCCACGTCGTACGTCCGGGGCAGCGCCTGAGTGAGGAATCCAGTCGGCACAGGGCCTCCGGCCAGCACCGCGCACAAGTCCAGCAGAGTCGCGGCTGCCGGGCACTCTCGCACCGCGTGGTCCTGAGCGAGCGCGCACACCCTGGCCACGGGGTCATCGAGGGGGGCAGCGGGCTGTGCTCCGGGTTCCGGGTCCGCGCCGAGCGCGGTGAGCAGGGCGTCAGGCGCCAACCGGAGCAGCAGACGCGCCGCGATGGCCAGCGCCAGAGGTACGTCGTCGAGCCTGGCCGCGATTCGCAGCGCGACCGGGGCGGTGAGCCCGCGCACCTGGTCGAGCAGGAGGCGGATGCTGGTGGCCCGCTTGAACGACGGGACGGATCGAGACACGAACCCGTTCGGCCAGCCGCCGTCGGCGGAAGTGACCAGTACGGTGCCAGGCCCCTCGGGCAGCGATGCGGGAAGGTCCTGCGGCCGGGCGTCGTCGACCACCAGCAGCCAAGTCTCGGTGGGCCGCGCGCCGGTGGCCCGCAGCAGGGCGGGCAGTTCGCGTCCGGCGGAGGGCCGTCCCGCCGTCACCCAGGCCACGTGATCGTAGGCATGGCCGTACATCGCCACGTACCGGGCGGCCGTCGAGGTAGCGCCGCCGCCCTCACGGGCCGTCAGTACCAGGCCCGCGCTGCGGCCGCCGAACGCGCCAGCGTGTATCTCCGCCAGCAGCTCGTCCCGGTCCAGCAGCACGCCTACCGGGGGCACCGTGCCGTTGACGGAAAGGGGTTCCGCCTCCGCCGGCACCGGCACCGTACCGGTGGGGGAGGGACGGCTCGCCCCGAGCGGGGCTGACTCCTCCAACTGCCGGGCCAGCCCTTCGTAGCGTTCACTCAAGTGGCGCAAGGCCTGTGCGGTGACGATAGCGAAGGGGCGTACCGAGCGGGCGGCGTCGACCGCGGTCGCCTCGCCGTCCAGCAGGGCCGTGAAGTCGGTGGTGGGGGTGCCAGAGCGTTGAAGGCGGCCGAACAGCCACTCCGTGACGCAGGACAGCGTGTGCAGGATCTGGGACTGCCGCGCTCCGTCCAGCAGAACCTTGCGAACACCAGGACGAAAGTCGAACGAAACGGACAGTGTTTCGTCGGCGGGGGTGTCTGCGAGGTCCTGGTCGGCGCGGGTGACCAGACCAGTGAAAAGGATCTCGGTGAGCACGGACGGCCGGCTGTTTCCACACACCGCCTGTTGCACCAGCCGCATCACCGGCAGGCTCAGCGGCACGGCTGCCAGATGTGACGCGAGCCGGATCGCCATCGGGCTGGCGTGCTGGGTGAAGTCCCGGACCAGGTCGTCGGGGGACGCCGTCATGCCCGCGGCCGGGGGCGGTGGACTTGACGCTCCCGCGGCGCGGGACGCCGGGACCAGCGTGGCCAGGGTGTCCCACGCGGAGGTCTCCCCACTGACCAAGGCGGCCCACGGTCCGAGCCAGCGCGGGTCGAGCTCCAGCACCGGTACGGCCATGGCGCTCGCCGCGAACCGGTTTCTGGCCGACGGGTTGCCCTCCAAAGGGGTGACGACCAACCGAGTGTTGGGAGCACCGGGCATTCCGGAGCGAAGCTTTACTTCGTGGACGCTCAGCGCGCTCCGTTTCCACATGCGACGCGGCAGCAGCTGTACCAGCGCGACCGGGCCGTACTGGCCCCAGGTGTGCAGGAGGCGGTCCAGCGTACCGTCCGCCCATGAGGGGCTCACGTAGTCGGAAGCCACCAGCACGATGCGCCGCCCGGTGGGGTCGACGATCCCCAGCGGGCTGCGGTCCAGGAGACGCTCGCCGGGCCTCGCGGTGGGAGGGCGCAGCACGATGCCATGAGAGGGGATCTCCTCGGTGGGCAGCAGCCAGTGCTGCACGGACCGAAACGCTCCGACGCTGCCCAGTATGGACAGGAACTCCTCGACGGTGTCGCCCCAGACCGCCATGGACACCGAGTCGTCCACGACCACCACCAGGTCCAGCCAGCGGCTGGGTGCCGGACGCAGCACGGGGGACCACTGGGCGGTGTCGACAATGCCCTCCACCGTGGCCTCCTCGTCCAACACGGTCATGTCCCCCGAGGGGACCCTGCGGGTCAGCGGGCGCAGCGAGCGGGCGAGTGCCGAACGCTGCGGCAGGGCTGCCGGGGCCGGCAGCCGAATCCGTTCACCCCCGGTACCTCCAGGGACAGGCCGCGCCTCGGGCACGTACAACGACATCCGGGCTTCCGGCCCTCTGCCGATCACCCGCTCTTCCGGCGCCGCGACCGAAGCCGCCGGTGCCGGGATCTCCGACGGCAGTTGCTCCACTGCCCCCGGCGCGCCGTCCGGCCCCGCCACCAGGACATGACTGCCGGCAGGTCCTGCCGAGGAGGCCGACGGTCCGAGGCGCTCCGCCAGCCACAGTGCGTCTGCCAGCTGCTCGGCCTCGGGAGCCTCCCCGACAAGCCGCAACAGTTCGGCCAGCTCTCTGATCACGTGCCCGGACCGAGGGGCCTGAGCAGTAACCGCACCAACTCCTCGCGCCTTGCCGGGACCCCGTCACCGAGGGAGAGGAAGATGGCGTTGAGGAGCTGGTCGGTCGAGAGCAGCCCTTCGGCACGGTTGCGAAGGAACGTCTCGATGAGATCCTGGGCGCGGACCGTGGCGTCGTGCCCCAGATGCGCCTCGACGATACGAGTGAGCTTCTCAGGGTCCGGTTCGGGCAGATCCAACTGGATACAGCGACGCAGGAACGCGGCGGGGAACTCGCGCTCACCGTTGCTCGTGATGACCACCAACGGAAACTCGGTGCATTGCACCAGCCCTTGCACGACGGTCGCGACCACACCGGGGTCATGAGTCATGACGTCCACGGTGCGCTCCTTGGCCAGACGCACGAGCTCGGGGATCTCGAACTCCCCTTCCTCGAAGACGTGGAGGAGGTCGTTGGGCAGGTCGATGTCGCTCTTGTCCAGCTCGTCGACGAGCAGCACCCGCGGCTGGTGCGAGGGCAGCAACGCCGTGCCGAGCGGCCCCAGCCGAAGATAGACCCCGATATCGGAGACCTCCTCGGCGCGCACCAGCGGCTCACTCACCGGCCGAGCATGCGCGGCCGCCGTCCGGCCGGCCTCCCGCAAGCGCCCGATCGCGTCGTAGGTGTAGAGGCCGTCCTTGAGCGTCGTGCGGCTGGTGACCGGCCAGACGAGAACGCGGCCCAGCCGGAGTTCACGGGCGACGTGATGGGCGAGGGTGGACTTGCCCGTTCCCGGCCGACCGGTGACCAGCAGGGGACGGCGCAGCAGCATCGCCGCGTTGACGGAGGCGACCGTGTGCGAGTCAGACTGATAGGCGCGAGCCCGCGAGAGTGAACGGCTGCTCGCACGGTCGTCCTGCCTGTCGGTCATGTCGCGCCACGGTGGCGGAGCGGGTAGCCGCCTAATTCCCTCGTGAGGCTCGCCGTGGCCCTCGTAGATACGCAATTCCTGCACGTCGTCCTGTCCCTCCCGTCCCGTTGTCGCCGTCCGGAACTACGGCCATCGCAGCGCGCCTCCCCCTCCGACGATGCTGGTCGGATCGTCCCAGAGGAGCGCAATGTGGCGACCCCAGCCCATGCCCGCTGACCGTAGCGTTTCCGCCCGCAACGATCGCACTCGTTCCGGCAGTTGCTCGGATCTGCCTCCGTGCATCAGTTCCCGCATGGTCCAGCGGAAATTGCCGCGCGGGGGATGGTCGGTCGGCCCTGTCCGCCGGTCCCAAAGCACCACCGGCACGCCCGCGTCGAGTGCCGTGGCAAGCGCGTCCGCCGTGACGGTGAGGGACGAGTGCTCAAGGACCACCGCACACACGGACTTGGGGACGGCAGGGGGGCCGTACGGCACCGGTCGGTGATCGGGACCCAGCCACAACACCTCGTGCTCCGGCAGCGCGCCGCCGGCGGTGTAAGCATCCCAGCGCCGCGTCCATTCGCGGTGGGAGGGCGGGTCATTGGCACGTTCGAGATCGCGCACGACGACGGAGCAATTCACGCCGAGGGCGAGCTCCGGAGAGCCTCCTGCAGAGGGGTGTTCGTCTGTCACCCATTCGTCCACCGGCAGGCCGAGCAGGAACCGCGGCAGCAGGAACTCGACTCGCTTGGGCGGTCGGCCGCCCGTGTAGTCCCTGACGACCGCCATGAACTCGTTCATCATGGGCGGCACTTGGGACAGCGGCCGCGGCTCGTCCTCCTGGACCAGCGGCAACCACCCGTCTTTCCCGTATCCCAGCCAGGCCGACAGCAGACAGGAGTCGCCGCGAGGCAGATAGGGCTGAAGGCTCAAGACGAGAAGGGCGTCTTCGTCAGTGGGTCTGACGGGCTCGTGGTCCGGCAGGGGCAGCCTGAGGCGGTGCGCGAACCGAGTGCTCCACCCGCGTACCTCGTACCGCAGACGCTCCGGCACGTGGCGGCCCGCCACCAGCGCTTTGGTGAATCGCAGCACACGGGGCTCGCCGCCCCGTGGTGTCGGCAGATCCTCCAACACGGCGACAGCCTCGCCCGGATCGTCCGGCAGGCGTTCGACGACCGGGCTGGCCGCCCCGAGGTAAGCCGCGAGCCAGGGCCTACCCGGCGCCGAACCCAGGATGGCCACCAGGTCGCGTCGTTCGCCCTCCTGCAACTCCTGGGGGAGGGAGAGAGCTTCGACCAACTGTCGCAATCGCGTCAGCGTGTGGGCGTCACCGCAGAACAACGTGAGCACGTCGACCAGCGTTGCGAGCCCGCCGGGAATGCTCAGGCATGTCCGAACGATCGCGAAGGTGTCCGGCCTTACGGAGACGTGACGCGGTATCTGCGCCGAGATCTGCGGACCCAGTTCGCCAACGATCACCGTACGCGTTGGGTGATCCAGGAATTCGGGCAGGCCGAGCAGTACATCGACGAACTCGGCCACTCCACCGAGTGCCCCCCTCGCGTCCGACTCCTGCATCAGGTAAGCGGTCCGCGAGCCGTGCCGACTGCCACCATGCTGTGCCTCCAGGAGTTGGAATCGCTCCTAATTCTAAGGAGCCGACCCGATTTCCGTGGTGGTTCGGGTAAAGGAAGTTGATCGAGCGTTCCCGGGATTGGCCGAGTACGGTCCGACGCCCTCTGGTCTGGTCGACGCACCAACCTCCTGCCTCACCAGGACAGTCCAGGTTCCCCGGCCGCAGTGGAACGAGTTCGTCCCGCCTGCCCCGCCGGAAGGATGCCCGTGAGCGCCGACGCACACGAGGGGCTGTAGCCCCCGCCCTCCGCACGCTCCTCGCTGAGCCCGCTCGACAGCCGGGTCACCGGCCCCGGCGAGTACCCGGATGACGTCAGCCGGTGGCGAGCCGACGGCACCCGCGCGGCGACGGTATCCGGCTGTCCAGCCACTTGAGGACCTGGTGTGTGATGCACGCCGAGGCGGTCCCACAAGGGAAATGGCGTGGGCGTCTGTCATACCGGTGATCTAAGGTCGCGCTGTTCGTCACCACCGGGAGAGTCGCCGCGCGGCGCTCTTGCCGACGTGTGGTTCCGGCAACGGCAGCGATGGAGACGGTCAGGAACCGCCGTCCAGCTGTCAGGCGTGGTGCGGACCGGATCCTGGAGTCGCACCCGGTTCCGTTCCGTGAACTGCGCAAAACCCCTCAATCGTAAGGATGTTGATGAGACGTAATTCCCTCACCGGCTTAGCCGCAGTTTTCGCTTCGGCTGCGGGTCTGGCCGCTTCGCTGCTGGTCGCGGGCCCGGCCGGTGCTGTTTCCGGCCAGCCGGTGATCACTCTTGACGCGCCGACGCCGGTGGCCTTGCCGGCTGCTCCTGCCACGGCGGGCCTGTACTTCGACTTCCACACCAAAGCCAAGAACCTTACGGCTGACGATGCCACGCTGACCGTGGACGCGCGGGGTCTGTCGAAGATCGCCAAGGTGGAGTTCTCGAGCAACTGCACCGTCCACGGCCTGGTCGCCACGTGCTCGGAGTCGTTCGAGTCCGGCTCCAACCCGAAGATCGGCCTCGGGTCCATGACCCAGTTGACCCTGACCGCGCTCAGGGGCAGCCGGCTGGGCGCCACGGGAACGTACAAGATCACCGGCCGGTCGGCGCACGCGCAGATCGCGGGCGGCACGGGATCGGTCACCGTGGGAGGGCCGTCCTTCGGCCTCACCCGCCTCGCCGACCGCAGCAATCTGAAGGTCGGCAGCACAGTTGCCGAACCGGTCCGGTTCACCAACGCGGGCAACCGTCCCGCCCGCGGCGTGCAGACCGCTCTGGCGGCCTCACCCGGCCTGGACTTCGCCGACCACTACGCCAACTGCAAGTACGGCTTCAACGGCGCCATCCACTTCGCGGTCTGCTACCCCAAGGGCGGCATCAACATCGCGGAGACGGCCGCCCTGGCCGCCCCGGTGCGCCTGCACGTGAACTCCACCGCCCTGTTCACCTACCTCGACGTCCTCACCGCGCCCCTCGGCCAGCCGGGCTGGCCGGACGGTCAGGGCATCAAGTGGACGTGGGGCAAAAGGTCCGCGCCCGCGCTCAAACTGAAGGTGATCAAGGCAGGCCGGCGGTCCTCGGCCCCGGCGGGCTCCGTCTCCCTTCCGCAGACGGGCAC
Source organism: Streptomyces sp. NPDC002742 (assembly GCF_042888885.1). Classification (NCBI taxonomy): domain Bacteria; kingdom Bacillati; phylum Actinomycetota; class Actinomycetes; order Kitasatosporales; family Streptomycetaceae; genus Streptomyces; species Streptomyces sp. NPDC002742. The sequence continues at coordinate 3,319 of NZ_JBIAQF010000053.1, read as the reverse complement.
CGTCAGGGATTACCAGATCTCTTCCCTGAAGGCCCGCAACACGGCCGACTTCGCGGTCTCCGGCGCGAGCGCTCAAGCCGATACGGGCAAGACCGCGACCCTCGACCTCCATCTGACCGCCAACGGTCCGGCGACCCTGTACGACCGCAGTGGCGGTGAAGGAGTCCCCACCGCCTGGGTGACGCTCCCGCCCGGCACCACCGCCGTCGGCCACTCCGCCAACTGCGCCCCGTGGCAGGAGAACAATCCGACCGCCGAGGCCAAGGGACCCTACGTCTGCGGCCTGCCCAGCTTCATCGTGCCCAAGGGACAGGCCACCGACTTCGCCTTGACTCTCCGGGTCGACGACGTGGTCGCCCATGCCAAGGGCAGCGTCCAGCTGGTCTGGGGCCCGGATCCGGCCGACTCCCACCGGCCCGATTTCGATCCGGACAGCCGCAACGACTCCGCCGTCCTCACCATGAACTGAGCCGCCGCAGGGGCGGCGCCGGGCTCTGCCACCCCGTCACAGCCGAACGAATGCTCCTCCGCCGTCCAAGACGTGTGGGCGTATGCCGAGCAGCACCTGCCCGGCAATCGGCGCGCCGCCGGTAAGCGACGAGGGCGCGTCCGGCTCGGCTGTCCCGCCTGCCGGCGAACGGCGGCCCGTCCCCGGTACGAGACCTGTCATGCCGGGGACGGGCCGTTCGCGCCCCGACGCAAGAGGCGCACGCTCCCGGCGCCCCAATGCCAGAACCGAGGCTACGAGGTGGTTGCGACGCGCAAACCCACACCGCCCGCGGACACAGACCCCGACCTCGCTCACATTCGGCAACAGATGGATGTCACTCCGGCCGCCGGGTGAGTTTGGCGGCCACGGCGTCGAGGACCCAGTCCAGGCCGGTCGCGAAGGATTCCTCGGCGTCCACGTCCGTGCCGTCGTGCACGGCCTTGGCCAGCGCCGGGAATCGGCCCGTGGCCAACATTCTCGTCACATGCGCCCCGGAGGCGCGCTGCCAGTCACGCTTGGAGAGGCCCGTGTCGCGTTCGGCCCGCAGGTTCGCGATCTCGCGCCTGATCGCACCGATGACGTAGGCGCTGACGGTCTCCACGCCGCGCATGACGGTGTCGAGGTCGGCGAGGCCGTCGAGGGAGGCCAGCTTGGCCTCGGTCACGGCGAGGCCGTTCGGGCCCAGGGTCGGGCGGCCGCCGAGGAGGTCGGCCAGCCATTCGTGACGGAGAGCGGCCCGCCTGGTGCGGTGGGCGAGGATGCGCAGCGCCTCACTCCAGTCACCGGGCTGCTCCGTGGGGAGAATCTCGGCGTGGACCTCGTCCACCATGAGGTCGAACAGCTCCTGCTTGGTGGAGATGTATCCGTACAGTCGCATCGGGCCGGCGTTCAGCCGGGCGGCGACCTTGCGCAATGACACCGCCTCCAGCCCGCCCTCGTCGGCCAGCGCGATGGCGGTGGCGACGATCCGTTCCCGGTCGAGCGGCACAGGGCGAGTCGTCGGCTCCGGCCGGTCCCACACAGTCATGGTCACATCGTACTGTTGCGATACAGGTTGCGATACAGCGTATCGGAGCAATACACTGCATCGCCATGAGACATCGTATCGCCGTGGTCGGGAGCGGTCCAGCCGGCCTTACCTTCGCCCGCGTCCTGCACCGCCATGGCCACCTCGTCACCGTCCTCGAACGCGATGCCTCTCCCGATGCCCGCCCCCCGGGCGGCACGCTGGACCTGCACGAAGGGCTGGGCCAGCTCGCACTGGACAAGGCGGGGCTGCTGACCGAGTTCCTGGCGCTGTCCCGTCCCGAAGGGCAGGCCATGCGCATCCTGGACACGGCCGGGACCGTCCTGCGTGACTGGCGACCCCGTCCGGATGACCGGGCCAATCCCGAGATCGACCGCGGGCAACTCCGTGACCTGCTGCTCGGCCCTCTCGACGTCCAGTGGGGGCGGGAAGTGACGCAGGTGGTGCCGGGGACCCGGGATGGCGTACTCGTCCATTTCGCGGACGGGCGACAGGAGACGTTCGACCTCGTGGTCGGCGCGGACGGCGCCTGGTCCCGGATCCGCCCGGCGGTCTCGTCCGCGACACCGCACTACACCGGGGTCACCGCGGTCGAGACCACCCTGGACGACGTCGACATCAGCCACCCCGACCTCGCCCGGTTGATCGGTGACGGCTCCCTGGCCGTCTACGGCGTGAACCGAGCTCTCGTCGCCCAGCGCAACAGCGGCGGCCACGTCAAGGTGTACGCCCAGTTCCGCGCACCGCTGGACTGGCACACGGACCTGGACCTGGCCGACGTCGAGGGCGTGCGATCGAGCCTGCTGGCTCTGTTCGACGGCTGGGCCGCTCCCGTCCTCGACCTCCTCCGCCACGGCGCCGCCTTCGTCCACCGCCCCCTCTACGTCCTGCCCGTGTCCCACACCTGGACCCACGTCTTCGGGGTGACGCTGCTGGGCGACGCCGCCCATCTGATGCCTCCGTTGGGGGCGGGCGCGAACCTCGCGATGCTGGAAGGCGCCGAACTGGCCGAGTCCATTGCCGCCGGCGGTGCAGATCTGGACGAAACCGTCCGCGCCTTCGAGGACCAGATGTGGGCACGGGCCGGCAGGTGGGCGAAGATCACGACGGCCGGTCTGGAACGCCTCGTGAGCCCGGACCCCGCCGAAGCCCTCGCCCTCTTCGACCAAGTCCAGCCATCCTGACGGCCGAGCACGAGAACACCGGCACCCACGTCAGCGCGGCTCGCGCGCCCGGTTGTCGTCAGCCCACCTGGCACTCCTTCCTCTGGAACCTCGCGTACCGGTCTCCCGGTATCCACGATCAAGAGGGAGGAGCAGAGGAAGAATCACTCGCGACGGCCACCCGATGTGCGTGCGCACCTGGTGACCTGCTAACGTCCTCGTCGCCCCAGAAAACCCATTGACATGGGTCGAGCGGGGAGGCAGGGTTGAACAGTTGCCTAGAACTGGACACGTCCGGCGGCAACGGTTAGAGTCTGCTCGCTTCTCAAAGCAATCGATACGTCGATTCAGAAGAAGCCACTCCTGATGATTCAGAAATGGATGCCGGTCAATCCGGCCCGCAGATTCTGATAAAGTCGGAGCCGCTGGAAAGGGAAACGCGAAAGCGGATTACCTGGAAAGCGCCGAGGAAATCGGGTCCGAAAGGTTCTGATAGAGTCGGACTCGCCGGAAAGGGAAACGCGGAAGCGGGAACCTGGAAAGTGCCGAGGAAATCGGATACGGAAACGGTCTGATAGAGTCGGAAACGCAAGACCGAAGGGAAGCGCCCGGAGGAAAGCCCGAGAGGGTGAGTACAAA
>NZ_JBIAQF010000052.1:0-28009 GCF_042888885.1 Streptomyces sp. NPDC002742 | reverse complement strand
GCTACAGACACTCCTCGCCCTGTGGACCGGCGCCTGCCCCACCTGCCACCGCGACATACCAACACCCATATCAACCTGACCAGGCACTACTAGGAACAGGGATCTAGGAACTACCCCTTCGGGGGGCGCGAGCGCCCCAGCGCCCCAGCACGTCCCGGTGGACGTCCTCATCGGTGAATACGTCGCCGCGTGTGCCGAGCGCCCGCCCTCCAGCGTCCTGGGGCACCTCGGACGCGAGGTCAAGGCTCTCCTCGCGGAAGGCATCAACCCCGACCGCGTCCGGGCCGGGCTGGCCCGCCAGCGTGCAAAGGGGCTGCATCCCAGCGTGCTGCCCAGCCTCGTCCACGAGGCGATGAACGCGACCCCGCGCGGCGTCCCCCATCAGGCGTGGACGAACCCTGCCGACGCCGCCGCCTACGGAGGCGAACTCTGATGACCACGACCGCCACAGGCACGCGGCCGCCCCAGCCCCTGGCGCCGCTGGTCGACCGCCTCGGCGCGATCCTGCATGCCCGCGGCATCGATCCAGAGGCCGTCGCGGCGGCCCCGCCCGCCGAGCCGAACGCGGCACTGGAAACGGCGGCCGCCCGCATCCCCGCCCGCTACCGCGCCGCCCTCGCCAGCCACCCCCAGGTCACCGCCTGGGTGGACGAGATCGCCCGTACCGGACGCCCCGGCCCCGCAGGCGCCACCGGCATCTCCGAGGGCCCCTCACTGCTGATCACCGGCCCCACCGGCACCGGCAAGACCCACCAGGCGTACGGCGCCATCCGCGCCCTCCTCACCGCCAGGATCCGGCTGCGCTGGGAAGCCGTCACCGCCGCCGACCTCTACGCCCGCCTGCGCCCACGCTCCGGCCACGACTCCGAACGCGACCTGCAGACCCTAGCCCGCAACCCACTGCTGCTCCTCGACGACCTCGGCGCGGCCAAAGCCAGCGAGTGGACCGAGGAGCTGACCTACCGGCTGATCAACCACCGGTACGACCACCTGCTCCCCACCCTCATCACCACCAACCTCCCCACCACCGAACTACGCGCCGCACTCGGGGACCGCGTCGCCTCCCGGCTCTCCGAAATGACCGAACGCGTCATCCTCACCGGACCCGACCGCAGACGCCACACCCGAACCTGACCACCCCGAAGCCGGTCCCCCGCCGCATCGGGAACCGCAGATCACCGACTGCCGGGGACCGTACGGGACCGGCTTCGGGGACCATGCGGGGACACAAGGGGACCGGTCCCGCTCACGGTCCCCGCTTGGGGACGGTCCCCCTGACGGTCCGTCGGGGACGGCCCCACCGGGGACCGGGGACCGGTCCCCGCAAAGACGCAGGTCACCGCGCACACGGCCCCCAGAAAGCCGGTCTCCGAAACGGAACCCCAGGCACGGGGCCGGGGACCGTCGCGAAGACCGGGGACCGGCAATCCCCTCGGTCCCCGCCCGCGGGACCAGGACACCGGCTGTCGGGAGCACGGTCCCCCGAGCAACGAACGGTGGGGACCGGTCCCCACCGCCCACCTGTCCGCTTCAGAGGCAACCACGCACAGTCCCAGGTGCGAGGTATCTCTGCGCACGGCCATCACGCGTCAACAGCCCGACGCCTCCCAGACCACCTCCACCTCCCCGAAGAGAGCCGATGTACCTGTCACACCACGAAATCCCAGACCGCCCCAGCGACGAACCCTCCGCCGCAGCCCCAAGCGGAGCAAGGTATGGCGTTGGACCGTCCAAGGGGCGGTCCAACACGGTCCCCGTCCCAGGGGTGGCGGGGGTATCTGGGAGCGAGGGCGCTCCCAGAACAAAGACCGGGGTAGTGCGGGCTGCGGACGAGGCCGCGCTTCACCGGGTCGCGCGCCGTCGTGCACGCCAGAAGGTGCAGCGCACCGCGCGGGTCGATGTCCGCTACAGCGTGGAAGAGAAGAGGGAGATCACGGCGGAGGCACGGCGGCTCGGGCTGGCCGGTGCTATTTCGTCGGCGCCGTCGTGATGACCCACCTCCAGGGCGACTACGGGCTGCCTGGCGGGCGTACTCCGGTGGACGACCTGGTCGACGAGCTCGCAGCACTGCGCACGCAGGTCGCGCGCATCGGCACGAACGTCAACCAGATCGCCCACCGCCTCAACGCTGGCGGCGAGCCACGCCCTGGAGACAGGGACCTGCTCGCGGAGGCGGGGCAGATTCTGGTCCTGGCACGTCAGGCGGCCACCGCCATCGATACCACTGCCGACATGACCGTCACCACAGGGACCGGGCATTCTGATTGATCGCGAACATCGTCAAGCCCGGTCACAAGACCCGCGGCGTCCTCAACTACCTCTACGGGCCCGGCCGCGCCAACGAGCACACGGACCCCCACCTCGTGGCGTCCTTCGACGGCTTCGCCCCCGACCCGGGGCGTGACCCACAAGCAACCCTCGCCCAACTCACCACGGCCTTGGACCTGCGGGTGAAGCAAGCCGGTGACAAAGCACCGAAGAACCACGTGTGGCATTGCTCGATCCGGGCCGCTCCCCAAGACCGGCTCCTGTCCGACGAGGAGTGGGCCACCATCGCCCTCCGCGTCTTTACCGCCACCGGCATCGCACCGGACGGCGACCCCGACGCCTGCCGCTGGGTCGCCGTCCGCCACGCCGCCGACCACATCCACATCGTCGCCACGAAGGTCCGCGGCGACCTGCGCCCGCCACGCAACTGGAACGACTACCTGCACGCCGACCACGAACTCGCCGCCATCGAGAAGGAATACGGCCTGCGCCAGGTCCTGCGCGGCGACAGGACCGCCGCGAAGCGGCCCACCCACGCCGAACAGGAGAAGGCCCGCCGCACCGGACGCCCCACCACCGCCCGCGAGCGCCTGCGGACCACCGCCCGCACCGCGCTCTCCGCGGCCACCACACTCGAGGAGTTCTTCACCGTCCTCGAAGGCTCCGGGGTGCTGGTGGAGATCCAGCGTTTCCCTTCCGGGGACATCCGCGGATACAAGGTCGCCCTCGACGGTGACACCAACAAGGACGGCCGGCCGGTGTGGTTCTCCGGATCCACCCTCGCTCCCGACCTCTCCTACCCCAAGATCACCGAACGCCTCACACACGCGGCACCCCCATCGGCGCTCCGCTCCGGACCCGACGCCTGGCGACGCCTCACCCAGGCCACCGACTGCATGCCCGACCACCTCGAAAACAGCGAGGACGCGACCGGGCAGGCGCACATCGCCGCCCTCGCCGAAACCCTCGACGCCCTCCCCTTGATCACACCAGCCGACCTGCGCCCCCAACTCCTGCGGGCTGCCGCCGCGTTCGAACGGGCAGGCCGCTCCCGCATCCGCGCCCACCACCAACAGGCCCACGCCACCAGAAGAGCCATCAGGGCAGTTCTTCGTGAACCCGCCCCCAAGGACGGAGCCCTCTTCGCGATCCTCCTTGACGCCCTCCTCCTGGCCGTCATCGCCGCCCACCACTGGCACCAGCGTCATCACCACGACCAACAGGCCCAAGCCGCCCGACAAGCAGCCGAACACCTCCGCGCCGCCTACCGAGCAGCCGCGATCCAGCCGACCTCCGCACTCCACCACCAGGGCCGCCACCTCACCCTCCCCCTACAAGAGCGGCAGAGGGCAGTCGTGCACCGGGCCCTCCCGGACCTGGCCGAGCAGATCCTCGCCGAACCCGGCTGGCCCGCCCTCGCCACCACACTCGCAGCCACGAAAACAGCCGGCCACGATCCCGCCGTCCTTCTCACCCGTGCGGCCCGTCACCGCGAACTGGACACCGCCACCCGCCTCAGTGAAGTCCTGACCTGGCGCCTGGCCCGCCTCACCGACCTCCCCCACCACAACCCGAACACGACAACCGACCCAGCACCCCCCGCCCGAAACATCCGGCCCGCCCCACAGCCCCGTACGCTGACCCCCAGCTGTCCACCCCACAGGAGCCCAACCCACAGCCATGGACCGCAGCGGTGCCTCAGCATCGGTCCGCATCCGCTACACCGCTACTCAGGCAGCCGACCCGGCCTCACCTCGCCAGCGTCCGAGGACGACGGCACAGCAGCGGCCCAGCAGGTGTGGTCCAGGGCCGGGAACGCAGGACTTCTCATCCTCCCGCTCTCACCGCGCGCGGTAGCGTCCCTCATGAGGTCAACGGAGAGGACGCACGTAGCATGCCGCAGCCCACGGACACCACCAGCCATCAGGCCCCGCGCGGGCTCATCCTGGACTTCGCGGGGGTACTGACCGCCGATCCCCTCTCCGTGCACCGCGCGTGGTGCGAGTCGGAAGGACTCCCTCCCGAGGCATGGCGTGCCACGCTCAACGACAACCCCGAAGGCCGGCGGCTCTACGCGGCCCTGGAGGTCGGGCAGATCAGCCAAGCCGTGTGGAACGAGGGCACCGCTGCTCTGCTCGGTGCGCACGTCGACCCGGAGAACCTGATGGGGCGTGCCTGGTCCGGGGTGCCCACGGCGCAGCGCATGGTCGCGCTCGCACGGGCCGCCAGGGGTGCGGGATACCGGCTGGCGCTCCTGTCGAACAGCTTCGGCCTGGACCCGTTCGATCCGTACGAACACGCGGGCATCTGGGACTTGTTCGACGTGCACGTCGTTTCAGAGGCGGTCGGCGTTGCGAAGCCGGACCCGGCGATCTACCGAATGACACTGGACCGCCTTGGTCTTCTCGGGCAGGAGTGTGTGTTCGTCGACGACCACCCGGTGAACCTTCCACCGGCCCAGGCCCTGGGCATCTCCACCGTCCTCGCGACTCATGAGGCCGACACGGTGGCCGAGTTGGAGCGTCTACTCGGGGTGAGCGCGGTCCTGGCCGCGTAAGAACTGGTTTCAGCCATCCTGTCGGCTTTCGCGCGCCGGGGAGTGTCGGCGGCCGTTGAGCAGTGGGTACGGTCCGTGCCTGGCCGTTCAAGTAGGGAGTGGCTGCCATGCAATGGTCGGAGTACACCACTGCGGAACGCCTCAAGGCCCTCCGTAGCGGCATGACCCAAGAGCAGCTGGCGCAAGCCGCCGCCGTGTCCGTCGGCGTCGTCCGGAAGCTGGAACGCGGCGGCACCGCCTCGCTTCCCTCCCTGCTGTCCATCGCCTCCGCCCTCGGAACCGACATCGCCGTACTCCTCGGCCAGCAGGCGCCCCGCCGCGCCATGGACCGCGACGAGAGGGCGGCCCTGCGTATCCTGTCCGCCGCCACCCACGACGCGGCCATCGGCATTCCCACCGACACCGAGCCCGGCACCGTCGAAGAGCTCCGCATGGTCATCCGCCGCGCCGACACCGCCTACTGGGCAGGGCGGTACACCGAACTCGGCGCGCTTCTCGGCGCCCTGCTGCCCGAAGCCCGCGCCCGTCACGACGCCGCCGGCACCGGCGAGAAGGAGGCCGCAGCTGGCGTCCTGGCCGATGTCTTCCAGACCGCCGGCATGGCCGCGAACGTCTGGGGCTCACGCGATCTCGCCTACGCCGCGCTCACCTACGGCCGCCAGATCGCCGTGCAAGCCGGGGACGACCTGCGTGACGCCCACCTCGCCGCCACCACGGCATGGGTCAACCTCCGCGACGGGCGGACCGCGCAGGGGTTCGCACTCGCCACCGCCCAGGCCGGCCGGATCGAACCGAAGATGTCGGAACACGACCCTGACCGGCTGTCGGTGTTCGGGCAGTTGGTCACCAACGCCGCCGTGGCCGCCTCACGGGGTGGCGCCTCCGCGGACACCGCCCGCGAATACCTTTCCCAGGCCCACGCGGTCGGCGCCCGCCTCGGTACCGAACACGCCCGCGGCCGACACGCCCAGCCCTACGGCCCTCTCTACACCGCCACGCAGGCCATGAGCATCGCCGTCGCCCTCGGCGACACCGCAGGGGCGCTGCGGCTCATGGACACCGTCCGCCTGGACGACACCGTTCCCCTCGCCACCCGGGCCCGCTACGGCCTCGACGTCGCCCTCACCCATGTGGAGTGCCGCCGCTGGCAGCAGGCCGCCGACACCCTCGAAGCCGTTTGTTCCATGGCACCAGGATGGGTACGGCACCAGATGCTGCCCGGGGTGATCATCTCCCGCTTGGCCGGCGTGTCCGTCGGCCGCCTGCGCGGACTGGCCCACGCCGCGGGTGTCCCTCTCGGCGTCCGCTGACCACCACGAGCCGTGGCAGCCGGACGGTCACCACCGGCACGGCTACCACGCTCCGTGGCACTCCCCGCTGGCCATGCCGGGCGGTCCGGCACGGGGCGTGGCAGCGCCCGGTACCGCGAACTCCCGCCGCCGCCACGGGCCGTGTCTGTCCCCCGCAGACCCCCGGCAGCAGGCTTGAGGCATGCCGAATACCCCGCCCAGCGGCCTCGGACACGTCCCCGTCGCCGTCTATGCCTGCGCCGCCGCGCCATCCGCCGTGTACGAGGCCGAACGACACGCACGCCACTACTCCGACGCCCGCCTTTGGCGCGTGGCCGGAGCATGGATCGACAACGACCCCACCGTGGCCCTGGACAGCCGACCGGGCTGGTCGGCCATAACGAGTGCGCTGTCCTCCGGCCTGATCCGCGGCATCGTCGTCGCGGGTATCTCCCACATCGCCACCGACGCCGTGCGATTCGCCGCCCTCGGCGTCCTCGTCCGCGACCGCGGCGGGTTCCTCGCGAAGGCGGTGGCCGGATCCCTCCAGGTCCCGGAAAACCACGCCTCCCGCATCGGCCGCGAGCGGAGCACCGAGTGAACAACCGCCACTGGACCGAGACTCCCGGTGATCCATCCGGACGTTTACGGGCTGAGGTCCAGCCAGCCGGGAGGCGGCTGTGACGGGGCGGGCGATGGGCTGGCTGGCCCGCTTCACGGGACCGCTCCTGATCGTGGTGATCTCCGCGTCCTGCGGCTTCGTTCTCGGCGTGGCCGTCTCCGCCGTCCCGTCATCTCCCTGAACTCCCTCTCTCTGCCGGTGACCGCGCCTCCCCTCGACGGCTTCCCTCCAGCCGCATGGTCCTGGCAGAGAGCGGGCCACCGGCCCGGCCATGCGCAGGGCTCACCCACTCCACGACCGGAAGGCGGACCCGCCGTGTACGCGTTCGGCCTCTGCATCGACCGGCACTACCTCACCCCCGGCCTCGCCGTGATCACTGGCCTGGCGGACAGCCTCACCCCCAGCGCCCGCAGAGACGCGGCGCTGCGCGTCCTCACCCTCGACCTCGCTCCGGCCCACGCCCTGCTCCTCTCCCACCTCGCCAGGCGGGCGGGCTTCGGCTCCTTCGACCTCGCGCACCGCGCCCCGCTGCGCGTCTCACGGATGACCGACGCCTCGTACATCACCGTCACCACCTACCTGCGGTTCGAGTTCACGGCCGCGTTCGTCCGCCGCCCGTACCTGATCTACGTCGACGCCGACACCCTCGTCCGTGGCGACCTGTCCACCCCGCTCAACGCCCTTGGACCCGGTGAACTGGGCGCAGTACCGGACGAGTTCAACCCGGTCGTGGGCGAGTGCCCCGCCCTGCCCGGCGCCGCCGAACGCTGGCCGCGCCTCAAGGGCCGCCCTTACTACAACGCCGGTCTGCTGTGGGCCCACACCACCGACCTCCCGGGCATCCGCCGCGGCGTCGCGCGCGCCCTGGTCCTGCAGCGCCGGCACATCCTCCACAACGACCAGGACGCCCTGAACCTGTGGCTCCTTCACGCCGGCCGCGTCCGTCCGGTCGACCCTGGATACAACCGTTTCGAAGTCGGCCGGTACCTCGAACGCGGCAACTGGGTGCGCCGCGTCGTCACCCGCTCCCTGCGCCCCGACCCTGCCGCGCCCCTGGTCCACTTCGTGGGCCCCGAGAAGCCCTGGCAGGCGGTGTGCCCGCGCACGGACGACGTCCGGGAGTACCGCACCCTCCTGCGGCGCGCCCTGCGGCACACCCGCGCGCTGGGTGCCGCTCATCCCGAGCCTGTGGGGCTTCGATGACCGCTCCCTCTCTGATGGTCTCCCGCGCCTGCGCCACCCTTCTCGGCACGTCCGCCCGAAGCGCGGAGCGCCTGAAGACGGGTTCCCGCACCGCCGTGTACAAGGTCGGCCTTTCCGACGGCCGGAGCGTCATCGTGAAGCTGTACGCGCCCACCGCCAGCCGCAACGCGATCACCGAAGCTACGGCGATCCGAGCCGTCGAGGCCGCCGTTCCGGTCCCGAGGGTTCTCGGCTGTGGCGCCGTCTCCGATGCCGGGGCCACCGCGCTCGTCACGGCCGACCTCGGCACTCGCACTCTTGGCACCGCGGTACGTTCCGGCCGCGTCCCGCACGCCCAGGCGCTCAAGGACCTCGGCAGCATCCTCGGCCGCCTCCACCGGGCTCCGGTCGCGCGGTCGGTTCCGCGACGCCCGTTCTTCGACTCCGTCTCCTCACTGGCCCGGCGCTGCCCGTCCGACCTGCTCGACCGGATCGCGCCCGCACTCGCCCTCATCGCCGACACCCCCGACACGGCACCAGCAGTGTGGTGCCACGGGGACCTCCACTTCGACAACATCGTCCTCTCCGGTCCCCGGCACACGCCCCACCTGGTCGACTTCACCGACGCCGCCCCCGGCCGAAGGGAATCGGATGTCGCCCACGCCCTCGTCATGACCGCCGCGCACACGCCGTGGGACCGCGACGCGCTCACCAGCAGCTACCCCCTCGCCCTGGACGACGCCCGCCTGTCGGCATGGGTGGTCTTGATCACCGTCCGGTGCTGGGCCCATTCCATACCCGGCAAGGACCGAGCTCTGTGGTCGAGCCGACTGACCGACCTCACCCGCCGGACACCCCATCTCTTCCGTACACCGAGCACGGGAAGGACTCCCCGATGACCAACCCCGGGCTGACGATCGTCATCCCGGCCCACAACGAAGCCGCGTACCTGCCCCGCTACCTCCCCACCGTCCTCGCCTCCCTCTCCCATTGGGAAGCGAGCAGCGGCGAGCGGGGAGAGGTGATCGTGGTCGACAACGCCTCCACCGACGCCACCGCCGACACCGCGGCCTCCTTCCACGTCCGCGTGATCAGCGAGAGCGTCCGCAGCATCGGCCGGGTCCGTAACAGCGGCGCCGCGACGGCCCAGGGCCGGCGGCTGTTCTTCACGGACGCCGACGTCGCCCTGCCCGTGGAAGCGATCACCGCCGCCGCTGCCGCGATGGACAGCGGGGCCGCCGGCGGCGCCATCCCGCCTCTCTACACCCCAGAGCGGCTCGGGGCGCGGCTGCTGTGCGCGTACTGGGACCACTACCGCGCCGTCCACGGCGGCGCACAGGGCGTCGCCCAGTTCGCCACCGCTGCGGCCTTCAAGGCGGTGGGCGGGTACCGCGACGACCTGTACATGAGCGAGGACGTCGACTTCTTCGCCCGCCTGACCGCCCATGGCCGTGCGACCGCCGCCCCCGTCGCGATCCTGGACGAGCTGCGCGTACGCCCCTCCACCCGCCGCTACGACCAGTGGTCAAGCCTGCGGATGCTGTGGTGGCAGAACCCCGTGACCGCCCGCCTGCGGCTCGGCTCCGCACACAGGTGGCGCCACTGGTACGAGACCACCGTCCGATGAACCAGGAGCCCCCCGTGGCCATAACCCTGCCGGTACCGGACGCGGAAGGGATCTACACGTTCCCCGACGACCTCGTCCGCGCCCATCAGGAATGGACCGACCACCTCGTCGGACGCCACCGCGCCCACGACCATCGCACCATCGAACTGATGGCCCCCCACGACGGCCACCCCTACTTCATCGAGAGACGCCTCCCGGCCGGACGCCCCGTCCTTGCCATCGAACCGCACCACGACGACTTCGCGCTGTCGGCCTCCGGAACCTTCCTCGCCCACCCCCGCCCGCTCACCGTGGCCACGGTGTTCACCCGTTCCACCAGCGTCCACCCGGCTCTGGAGAACGCCTACACGACCGAGGCAGCCGTGTCCGACCTGCGCGACCGGGAAGGCGCCGCCGCGCTCGCCCCGCTCGCCGCCACCCGGGTTCTCCTCGACCACAAGGACGCCGACCCGCCGTACCAGCCCTACAGCCAGGACCGTCTGGAACGGATCACCAGCGAACTCCGTGAAGTCGTCGACGCCCACCCCGACGCCGAACTCCTCGCGCCGGCCGCCGTCACCCGCCACCCCGACCACCTCCTCGTACACGAAGCCGCGGTCCGCCTCGGATGCCGATGGTTCTGGGAAGACCTCGCGTTCTGGTCCACCTACGCACTCGCCGGATGCGACCAGCACCTCTTCCGCGCCCGCACCGGCCCTGCTCTGATTCCCGAGCTGGTCGACATCAGCGACGTGATCCTCGACAAGGCCACCGTCCTGCGCATGCACGGCTCGCAGATGTACCCGGCCCGAAAGATGTACCGGCCGATCCGGCACGCCTGGACCACCGCCGCCGACCTCCTGTCCGGCACCGGAACCTACGCGGAACGCTTCTACCGGACGGAGTCACCGTGAAGATCATCGCCCTCGAAGGGCCCTCGTACGCCGGGAAGTCCACCGCGCTGGAGCACCTGCGCGACCATGGCATCGAGGAGCGGGCGTTCGTGTCGAACTGCTACGTCAAACACATCGCCCACCGCGACGACATCCCGCCAGCCCGCACCGACTCCGCAGCCGCACAACTCGCCGCGTTCGAAACGTTCATGACCATCGAGAACACCCGCGTCCGAGCGGCACTCGCCAGCGCCAAACCCCTGGCGGTACTCGACCGGTCCGTCGACACCCTCCTCGCCCACGCCCACGCCCACGACGCCCTGTTCGGCTACGACGTCCACCACCAACTCCGCGACCGGCTCCAGACGCTCCCCTTCCTGCGCCCCCACCACACCCTCTACCTCGACGTACCCGCCGAAGTACTGAGCCTGCGCCGCAAGACAGCCGGACACACGGCCGCGGAATCCGACTACTTCCTCCACGAACCCGCGTTCCTCGCCCACACCAGGGACTACTTCGTTGCCGGAGCACAACCGCCGGTGTCACGGGAGGTGACCATCGTCCCCGCCGACACCGACCCGGCCGACCTCGCGCACACGGTGGAATCACTCGTCACGCTCTGGGCAAGGTGACCGGCCGATGCCCACCGCCCTCTTCGCCTGGCGGCGCACCCCGCCCCCGCTCCTCATCGGCGGGGCCGAGGTCACCCAACGACTCCTCGCCGAGGAGTTCGCCGCGGCCGACTGGCAAACCGTCTACCTGGGCTCCCACCAAGCCCCCTGGGACCAGACCACACAACTCCCCCTGATACGAGCCTTCCTCGACTCCCACCACACCCCCTACGAGGAGACGCGGGGCGAACTGCGCTACCGGTGGAACGGGGTGGACTGCATCGCCGTACCGCAGCACCAGACCGCATCCACCCTCCACAACCTGCTGTCCGGGCTGCGGCCCGACATCGTGTTCACCTCACAGGAGGGCGCGGCCGACCTTGCCGCACAAGCCCGGCCCACCGCACTCGTCGCGGGCATCCTGCACTCCGTGTCGAAGACCGGACTCGGCGTCCTCGCCAGCCACCCGCACCACGGCCTCGCCGTCTCCGAGTTCGTCCGCCGACGAGCGCCTCATAGCGGGGCAACTCAAATCGCAGTCTTCTACCCACCGTTCACACCGCCCCAGCCCAGCCAGTACCCTCCGCACACCAAGTCGGTGCTCATGGTCAACCCGATCCCCGCAAAGGGTTCCGACCTCCTGCACCAGATCATCCGCGTCATGCCGGAACAGCACTTCACCCTGGTCGAAGGCTGGTGGAACACCGCCGACCGGTTCACCGCCTACCCCAACGTGACCTTCGTCCCGCGGGTCTACGACATGAGCCCCCTCTACCGCGGCCACCGACTTCTCCTGGTGCCCTCCACGGTGGAGGACGCGTTCCCCCGCGTGATCATCGAAGCCGCGCTGCACGGGACACCGAGCATCGGCACCGACCGGGGCGGCATCCCCGAAGCCATCGGCGGGGCAGGGATCGTCCTGCCCCGGACGGCAGGACCGCAGGCGTGGGCAGACGCCATCCGCGCCGCCGGCCACGAGACTCTGGGAGAGCAGGCCCGGCAACACGCGACGCGTCTCGCCCGTCCGCGCCTGCCGGACCTCGAAGCCCTCGGGATCTACCCCGCCACGAACGCGCCCTCGACCTGATCCAGCCGCTCCGTCCACCAGTGCAGCAGCGCCTCGTCCGCGGTGAACAGCTCATCGCAAGAGAAGTCACCACGGTCGTAGTGGAACTCCAACTGCCAGAAGTCCGTCATCCGCTTCCACCACAGCCTGCGAACACCGTCCGCCAGCGCCGCAGCCTCCAACGGCATCACGGACCGGTACCCGCCCACGAACGCCGAGACACGCTCCAGGTCGAACACCCCGCCCACCCCGAACTGCACCTGCGCTGTCCGCGCGACCTCTTCCGCGTACGGGCGCACACCGACCCGGTCCCAGTCCAGGACGGCGGCAAGCTCCCCGCCCTCCCACAGCAGGTTCCGGTACTGGACGTCACCGTGCGTCCACCCGTGCGCGCCTTCAGGTGTCGTGTGCTGCAGGCGGCGGTCGGCGTACCTGACGATCAGCGCCCGACGGTGATCGAGAGCGGCGGTGACCACCGTGTCAAAGGAACTGCCGGTCCCTTTGTCGGCCACTGCGGTCGACAGCCGGCGGGACTTCTCGATGGCTCGTTCCGGCGACGTGACGTCCGCGGTGACCGTGTCGGGCACGGGGGGCAGCAGACCCCGACCACTGGCCCGGCTCAGGCTCACATGCAAGCGACCCAGGTGGACACCCAGCGAGGCCGCCTGAGCCAAGCTGAGATCAACACCCCGAACATGAACGCCGACCGCCCACGGGAACAGACACCAGACGGCGTCACCGACCTCAGCGACCAGCGAACCAGCGTCGGTGGCGACGGGAGCACTCACCGGAATGCCGTCGTCGGCAAGCGCAACGAGCACGCCGAGGTTGCGGCTCAGCCGGTCCGGCGACACATCGGTGACCCGCTTGAGGGCGAACGCCCCGACCGGGGTGTCCACCCTCCAGTTTGCGTTCATCAGCCCCTCGGCAAGGTAGCGGCGCTCCCGCACCTCTCCGACGCCGAAGGCGTCGGCCAGCTCGGCGAGAACGCCGCCGGGGATGTCGGTCCGGTCGACCACGGTCCCATCAGTCACCCGAGGGACGATACGCGAGCACGGCACACCCAAGCATGATGATCAAGCGTCTCACTCCGAGCGCAGCCACGTGATCACCGGCTTGCACCTGCGGCGGCGCACATCGTGCGGGCCAGGCCGATGCAAGCCGGACTGGCCTTCCGACCACGACGGGCCTGAGCCGTCTTCTTATGAGGGGTGAGGTTCCCCCCTCGCTGCCAGTAGACGGTCCAGCGCTGGCTCACCCTTCGTGGCCTGGCTGGAATCACGCGGCAGCTCACTGCCTTGCGCCCAGCGAATCCGGAGGGTCGGCGGCCGGGGCTATGGTGGCCGGTACTGTCTGATGCAAGGTCAGCGCTGAGTTGGGGTGAGTGATGACGGGCGTCGAGATCGCGGTCGGATACGTGTTCGTGTGGCTGCTCCGCAAGGCCAAGCGGGTCGGTGAGCGTGCGGACGCGGAGGTTGACCGCTCACTGGACGCGGGGATGAGCCGTCTCCACGACCTGGTCAGCGGCAGACTCTGCGACGACCCTGCACTGACGCGAGCGGCCGAGGAAGCCGAGCAGGGGCTGCCTGAGCCTACAGAGCGGACCCGGCGGCAACTTACCGATTCCCTGGAGGAAGCTGCAGAACGCGACTCTGGCTTCGCTCAAGAGTTGGAGAAGCTCGTGAAGGAGCTGCAGAACACCACGGCCGCAGCTCCCGGAGCCGACGGAATGGCGGTAACCGCTGGTGGAACCGCAGTCGGCGGGAACGTCGACATCCACGCCGAGAGTGGCTCGGCGGCAGCGCTGACCATGGGAGACGTATCGATCGGGTCTGTGGCAGACCCTCGCCAGCCGGGTTCGGAAAAGGGCTGACCGTCCCCGGCACCAGCAACGCAAGCCCGCGCCCCGACACAACAGCCACCAGTGTGGTCGTCACCGCAGCAGACCACAGCGTCGCCGCCGGGCGCATCGACCAGGTCAACCAACACCTTCACGCCGCGCCGCGCGTGCCAGCCACATGGCCGTATCAGGTCGGGGTGATCCCATCGCAAGCGGAGTGGTTCCAGGACCGGGTCGAGACCAGCGGCCTGGCTCAACTGCTGGCCGACGGTGGAACCGCGGCCGTCGAATCTGCAGACCAAGTGCCAACGGGCGGGGTCCTGGCAGGGATGGGCGGGGTTGGTAAGACTCAGCTGGCCGCCCACTACGCGCGCACTGCATGGCGGGCTGGCACGCTGGATCTGCTGGTGTGGATCACTGCGAGCAGCCGTAGCGCCGTCGTAGCTGGCTATGCCCAAGCCGCGGTAGAGATCTTGGGCGCCGACTCCGGTGATCCGGAGGCGGCGAGGACGTTCCTGGCCTGGCTGGAGCCCAAGCCGCAGCCGAGCCCGTGCCGCTGGCTCGTGGTTCTGGATGACGTCGCCGACCCCGTCGACTTGAGGGGGTGGTGGCCGCCAGCCAGCCCGCGCGGCCGCACCCTGGCTACCACTCGCCGCAAGGACTCCGCCCTGACCGGGGCCGGTAGACGCCTGATTGAGATCGGTCTGTTCACTGAAACCCAATCCCTGACCTACCTCACGAGTGCTCTGGCCGACCACGGCCGTACCGAGCCCGAAGAGCAGCTCACCACCCTCGCCCGCGACTTGGGCCAGCTGCCGCTTGCGCTGTCCCAGGCTGTCGCCTACCTCATAGACGCCGGCATCAGCTGCCAGGAATACCGGGGCCTGCTGGCTGACCGCACCCGTTCCCTGGCCGACGTTGCCCCCGACGTCCTGCCCGACGACCAAACCCACACCGTGGCTGCCGCCTGGAGCCTGTCCCTCGACCGCGCCGATACCTTGCGTCCCGCTGGTCTAGCCCGGCCGGTGCTCCAGCTTGCCTCGACCATGGACCCGAACGGTATTCCTGAACACGCTCTTACCAGCCAACCCTCCCTCACCTACCTCGCCGCTCACAGAGCTTGCTCTGATGGCGATCAGGCAGAGCACAGCGTCTCTAGCAACGAAGCACGTGCGGCCCTGCGAGTCCTGCACCGTCTCAGTTTGATCGAGCATTCACCGGACGCGATCCACCCACGCGTTCGAGTCCATCAACTCATCCAACGCGCCACACGCGAATCATTCTCACCCATCGATCACGCTGATGCGATCCGTTCAGCCGCTGACTCGCTTTTAGCTACCTCTAACGAATACCGGGACGACAAGGCTCATAGGGGAGAATTTCTCTCCAATGCTCAAGCTGTCATTCAGAACGCACAAGGCGATCTGTGGGCCCCTGAGCCGCACCCGTTGCTCCTGCAGCTTGGCGCCACCCTCGGAGCCGATTGCCAATTCGATGCCGCTCAGCATCATTTTCGCCAACTGGTGAAGGTGGCCAACCGCCGACTAGGTGCGGACAGTCGACACACGCTCGCGATGCGATACAACCTCACCTATTGGCAGTGGCGCGCGGGAGACCTGGGTGGCGCTTCAGTCGCGCTCGAAGACCTGCTGGGCGACACACGACGCATAGTCGGGTCGTCAGACCACCTCACGTTGGCAACTCGCCGGGTCCTAGCCAACGTCAGAGGAGAAGCCGGAGGGGTATCCACTGCCATAGCAGAACTCGCGGAAGTTCTTGAGGATGCCGTGAAGGGCCATGGGGCAACCGATCCCTTTTCCATGGACGTTCGCCATAACCTTTCCTACTGGCAAGGGCTGGCCGGTGACACGACGCTGGCCACGGACGGCATCAAAGAAGTGCTCTCCATGCGCCACCAGGAAATCGATCCCGAACGCATGACGGAAGAGGAATTCGAGGCAATTCTGAGCGGGCTCACCAGCCTCATCGAACAGCGCGGGAGAGCTGGAGACGCGGCGGGAGCAGTTGATCAATACGTCGAACTTACCGATGGGCTCGGCCAGCATCTGGGCTTGAACCACGGAACCGTCCGTTCCCTGCGCACAAGCCTTGCCTGGTGGAAGGGATGCTCGGGTGATATCTCGGGAGCAATCGCGGACTATACCGCCCTCCTGGAGGAGGAATCAGACCTTGAGGTCCATCATCCGAACATTCGAGCCCTCCTTCATAATCTTGGTTACTGGAAGGGCAAGTCCGGCGACCTCACGGGGGCTATAGCGATCCTCTCGGATCTTCTGGAAAGAGGGATTCGAGAATTGGGCCCAAATCATCCGGATGTGCGACTCACCCGCCTCGCTCTCACCAAGTTCCACTGGGCCGCCGGCACCATACTGAAATTGCCGCCTCATTAACATGCCCATAAATCAACGCAAACTGCCCCGCCGAACGTACACGGGTAGCCCATCTCCCGATCTCCCGATCTCCCAAAAGATCAGCGCTCCGGCACGAACTCCGAGCTCATCCGCACTCCGGGCTCAAGATCCGCTTTGGGGCGAGAAAGGAAGCGCGGGCACGCAGCACGGGCTGCAGCCTCGGCGATGGGTCTGATGCAGGGTTGGGTGACAGGTCAGGTTGGGTCACGCGGCCTGGAGGGCCGGTGTGGTCATGACGGTCTCGAATTCGACGGGGGTCAGCCGGCCGAGTGAGGCTTGTCTGCGGCGTCGGTGGTAGGTCCGCTCGATCCAGGTCACGATCGCGATCCGCAGCTCCTCGCGGGTGGCCCACGCCCGGCGGTCGAGGACGTTCTTCTGCAGCAGACTGAAGAACGACTCCATAGCCGCGTTGTCGCCTGCCGCCCCGACTCTCCCTATCGAACCGGTGATCTGGTGCCGGTCGAGCGCCTGGACGAACTTCCGTGACCGGAACTGCGATCCGCGATCGCTGTGCAGAACGCACCCGGCGACGTTCTCTCGGCGGGCCACGGCGTTGTTCAAGGCTGCGACGGCCAGGCGGGACTTCATCCGTACGTCGATGGAGTAGCCCACGATCCTCTTGCTGAAGACATCCTTGACCGCACAGAGGTACAACTTCCCCTCACCCGTGGCGTGTTCGGTGATATCGGTGAGCCACAGCCGGTTCGGGCCGTCGGTGGTGAAGTCCCGGCGGACGAGGTCGTCGTGCACCGGCGGGCCGGCCTTCTTGGTCCGGCCGCGCTTCTTGCCGAACACGCTCCACCAGCGGTTGTCCCGGCAGATCCGCCAGGCGGTCCGGTCCGCCATGCCGGATCCCGCGCTGCGGGCTTCGTCGGCCAGGAAGCGGTAGCCGAACCCCGGATCCTCACGGTGGGCGTCGAACAACGCGTTCGCGCGAGCGGCCTGCTCGAACTCGGCATCGGTCACCGGCCGCTCCAGCCAACGGTAGTAGGGCTGTCTGGCGAGCTTCAGGACCCGGCACATCACCGTGACGGGCACACCGTCCCCGGCCAGCTCTTTCACAAGCGGGTAGATCCTTTTCCCGGCAGATGCGCCTGCGACAGGTAGGCCGCGGCCCGGCGCAGGACCTCGTTCTCCTGCTCCAGCAGCTTGATCCGCCGACGTGCTTCCCGCAGTTCCACGCTCTCCTGGCTGGTCATCCCGGGCTTTGTCCCGTCGTCGATGTCCGCGCGGCGCATCCATTTCCACAGCGTCATCGCGTGGACTCCGAAGTCGGCGGCCACCTGCTCCACCGTCACGCCCGGGCCGCGGTTCCTCGCGACCCGCACGACGTCTTCGCGGAACTCTTCCGGATAAGGCTTGGGCACAGCGACATCCTTCCCACCCGCCCCACAGGGCAAGCCAGTTCAGATGTCACCCGATCGTGCGGCAGACCCCTGCGAAAGCGCTGCATCGAGGTGTACAGCAAGACCAAGGTTGCAGAGGACTTCGTCCCGTCAGACCACGCTGTGGGAATCACCATGTGGGGCACCGGCTTGAAGATCGATGTCGTACCGGTGCTCTATACCGGAGAGCCGGACGACAGGGGCTACCTGGTGACCAGCCAAAGCATCTGAATCGCCCCGCTGAACGGCGGTCCCCTCGCCGCGAAGCCGCAGACCTCTGTCTGCAGTCGGGCGCCGCGGAGATGCCGCGCCCGGCAGGCCGAACGCGGCATCTCCCTGATACTCAAGTCAGCACGAGAAGACGGACATGTGGACAAGGTGGAGCAGCTCGCGGACCAGCCCACCGGCCAACGTGGCGGAAGCAGCGTAGAACGCTGCTTGCCCGAGACCCTGGACAAGACGGTGGTGGGCACATCGCCGCTTCAGGGCGGGGCGGTGCGTACGGTGGGGCATGACGGTCTCCGTTCAGGGGATGAGTCGGCTGCCCCGCACCGCGTGTTCCTGGCAGGGATACGGTGCGGGGCGCAGTTTCTGCTGGTCCCAAGCCTTATGGCTGACGTGCGCTGAATGCAGCTTCGGGGGCTCGAATCTCGATGTAAGTTCGGCTCCATGAACGGGAATCGGGCCACCACGTGGGCCGAGGGAACTTCGGCCGATCTGGTCGCCGACGCGCTCGCCCTGGGCGTGAAAGCCAGTCCCAGGATGGTGACCTCCTGGGTCGAGGACGGCATGCTCGCCAACCCCGAGCCACGCAAGACCAGCGCGCACGGCAGCAATCCGCGGGTCTTCCCCCCGGAGCAACGCGAGTTGTTCACCAGACTTCTCGAGGCTCGAGAGCGCTCCCCGCTGGGGCGCATCCCGCAACGCTCCCTGATCCGTATCGTGCTGTACCTGTGGCTGATCGACGACACGATCGTGCTCACCCCTCAGGCGCGCCGCGCCTGGCGTACCCATGCACGCGCCACCGGCCAGACGACCGCCGTCCGGCGAAGCCAGAACGTCCGCGCCATCGTCGAGCAACTTGCCCACCCCTCAGCCACCCTCAAGCAACGGTGCGCCGCCCAGCTCGTCCTCGAGGAGGGCGAACGGACCGGCCGGATCGACATCAACAGACTGACCGCGGTCCTCACGGAGTTGCACTCGCCCTGGCCAGTCCAGCCAGGCATGCCGAGGATCGAACGAGCCCTTCCCGGCCGTTCGGGCCGGTCTCCGTCCAGCACCACATCGCCATATGGAAGGCCCGCCAGCAAACAATCCGCCGCCTCCGGCACGAGGAGATCGACGAAACCGAACTCGACCGAGTGCGCGCCGTCTACAGACCGATGTGGGCCGACTACCAGGCCCGTCGGCCCACCATGGCGACCATCGGCGCCGGAGAGTTCGCGGCGTACTTCGCAGAGCCCGACACCATGGAGGGCCGCGCGATCGAGGCGGTCAATGCCTTTGTGGAAACACTCGCCGGCGAACTCGGGCTGATCGAAGCCGCGTCCCATGCCGCAGAGACGGCACGCCTCAGACTGGCGCGCTGACGGCCCCGACGCCGGTCCACCACATCCTCGCCGAGGAAACCGACGGCACCGAGCAAGCCTGGATCGACTTCACCGGGGCCGCGCAGGTCGCCCAGCTCCAGCTGACCGTCAACCGCAAGGGCCGACGGACCGTCGAGATCGTCTACCTCATCACCAGCGCGGACGTCCGCGCCGCACCCATGGAACTCCTGGCCGCATGAACGACGACTTTGCCGGGACCCTGATTACACCTCCCTCATCCTAGGGAGAATGATCTTCGTCGGACAGGCGGACGGATCGCTCGTCACCACGGTGACATGGCGACGACACAACGATCTACGAAGACGGCCAAATCGAAGGAGCAGCATGGAACCCCGCAGCGCAGCTGCTGTCGGCAGGGACTTCCCATACACCGCGAAGACCCTGTGCTACATAGAAGTCGCCAAGGACGGAACGGTGTCCCACGGCGTTGATGCCGACGCTTACGCGCGGGCTCGCAGCGGAGAGTCGCGACTGTTCGCCGTATGGCCGGGCTCGTGGCGAAGCGACCTGTTCGTCATCGACGACCTCGACGAATACGCCCGCGCACATAGGCTACTCCACGATCAACAACGCACCGGCCTCGCTGACCACGAGCACGCCGCCCGCTGGACGCTGGACCCCAGCGAGAAGAAGCCGATGGGCATCTACATCACTGTCCGCGTTCATCTGGACTGCGGATGCACCATCAACGACCTTGACGCGTTCGCCAAGCAGATGCGCGCCCAGCAGGGCTGGGACATCGCCACAACTAGCGGGTGGGGCGGGAGCAGCACATCAGGAACCTACATGCGCGTACGTCGCAAGAGCCTGGGCTCCTGACCGGCCCCTCGTGCGTGCGCGATGCGTGAGCGGACGGTCCGGCACGGGGCGTCACGAGCGGGATGGGGTACGACACCGCAGGGCGCTGTTCAGGAAGAACAGTGCCCTGCGGCAGGGCGGAGCACTACCCGGCAAGGATTCGATCCCACTCCTAAAGCGGGGCTCCCCGGAATCATCGTCCGCAGGCTGGCCAACAGGTCCACCTGCTCGCGCCGGCCTCCGGGTCGGAGTCGACACGGCCAGCGGTGAGCCTTAGCCTCACGCCATGAGTGACGCACTCGAGGCAGAGGATGCCGTCAAGAACCGCTGTCTAAGAGCAGCCCGCATGCTTGCCCCATGCGTGAACTACTTCGTCGAACGGGTCTCGTTCGGGGCCGTGGACGACGGTGATTGTGTGGATGTCTTCCTCAGGGAGGGTCCGCACAAGCCAGACGTCGTGATCTCGCTTACCGATCTGCACCACGCCGAGACAGAAGATTCGATCGCGGTCCAGGGATCCTTCATCGACGAGATCCTGGTGGAGTACCTCCCGCGACTGCCACACCCATGGCCTGACGATGCCATCGGTCTCATCGACCGCTCTACCGATCTCCCCGAGTTGATGCGGCTCCGGATCGCAGGGCCTTCGGAGGTCGACGTCGTCGCATCCTGCCTCACCGTCTACACCGCGATGAGCGACGACGAAGCCAGCTTGCCGCTACATGGATGAGCAAGGCCCAAGCGGTCGCTGTACCGCAGCGAAGTACAGCAACCACAGCAACCGACCGACCCCAATCATCAGCACCCCGCAAAGGCCGTGGAGGGGCTGGTATGACCGTCAGCGACTGATCTCCATAGAGCTACCGCTCAGATGCTGCTTTCTGCTGGCCTGGGGATTCCGTGACTCTACGCGTCGTCGGTAGTGGAACGGCCACTAAGCTCGATTCCTCGGATGCGCTCAAGCCATCGCGTGACGGCGAACATCGCTACGCCGCAGCCGCCAACCCATCCCCATCCCTCCGTCAGGAGTGTGTGCAGTCCGTCGTGCCGCGCAATGTAGATGACGAGAAGCCCGGCTGGGATGCCAATGAAGGCTTCTCTCCGCGTCCGTGAAGAGAGCATCCAGTCCACGGGGCGCCAGACCCCGCCCATGGCGTCGTGCAGCCGGTACCGGATCGCTGCGACCAGAAAACCAAGCGCGTGTTGACGCTGCTCACGCAACGTAAGTCCAACGCCGTTCTCCGGATCGCCTGCGAGATGCGCACGCCACTGGCCAGTGTCACGCCGTCTACCTGCGAGCTTGGAAGCCCAGCTTGTGATGCCCCAGGCGAAAGGTGATCGCCCACTCCCTCTAGCTGATGCTCTCCTTGGTTTTGTGCGCAGGCTCATCTCGGCGAAGTGAAGGGCGAGAACAGCCACAACCCCAAACAGTGAAGAGAGCGGAGGGGAGATTCCGATACTCAGAGCAGCAGATGCTGCCGCAGGTCCGAGTAGCAACTTTACAAAGAGAGGTGATCGCCTCGTGCGATAGTACGGCCTGACGCGGAAATGTGTCCGTGCGCTGAGGAGAAGTACCTCTCCCTCGCCAGTTGTCCCGATCAGGGCTCTCACGCCTGTCGGTGTCTCGATGACAATTGGACGCTGCCTAGCCTTGGTGATGGGTACCGCGCCCGGGCTTACCGTCTTCACATGGTCAACGAGGCGGGCAGCTTCGCGCCTGGGCATTGCACCGAGATCGCGCTGGGCCTTATCTGAAATCCATAGGCCCGCATGCCTGTTCGAAGGAATCACGCGGCCCCTCCGGCCAAGCGGATTCCAAAGCGACGTGCCCGGCGGGCTTCCAGTGCCGCAGTGGCCTGCGCACGACCGAGGCCTGTCAGTTCATAGTAGCGACGTGCGGGACGGCCCGGATGAGGAGTGGACTCAGGCCAACTGTGCACCCAGCCTCGCCCTTCGAGGCGGTCAAGGATCGGATAGACCGTCCCTGGTCCGAGGTCCGCCTCACGGCAGATGCTCAGCCCCCAGGCAGGGGCGTCGTCCATGGATGCCAGAAGCACCTCCAGGACACCAATTGTCGGCTTCGTCAGCCGAAGGTTTGCCATGCCTCCAGTAGAGCATGTATCGAGTACGAGCCACAAGCATATATCGAGAACAGACTACGTTTCGCGCGTTGATCTTGTAACTCTCGCTGGTTGGCCGCCACGGGTTGCCCTGGCCGGCATTCCGCAAGCGTGGCCGAGGCCGACTTGGGTGCAACGGGACATGCACACGTCCGATCGATTGGACACGCCTACTGTCATGGCTGACCGTCTTCGGCTGAGGTTCAGGCGGGGCGTGTCGAAGGTCCCGGCCGTCAGCCGAGCGCGCCCAAGCTGGACCGCCTCTGGGCCGTCCGAGGTTGCTCAGCAGCGGCCAATGACGACCAACGACGACGGCCAGGCCCATGAGCTCACCGTCCCTGAGCCGGGAAGCGGCAGGCCGCCAAGATCTCCGGCAAGACCCAGGGCAAGAAGACATCAGACCTTTGGCATCGACCGGTCGAAAGTTACACGCCGTTAGCCCAGGGCCCCGCAGCCATCATCGCGGCGGGCCATGGAGCCGTCCGGCCGCTGCTGGAACAGCTGACCGGCAGCCACTGGCAGCTCTGCGCGGAGCGTCGCTTGCAGTCGGCATCCATCGATACTCGCCACCTCCGCAGGGCCTGACCTGCCGAGCAGAAGGCTGATAACCCATCAGAACGAGCGTCAAATGAGCGTCACGAGCGTCATTTCAGCGTCGAAATTTCGCCCGTAACGCCCACACCGCACATAATGCGCACCGACGAAACTGCAGGTCAGGAGCCCTTAGCCGCCGGTTCCAGAATCGCCACGCACTCCACGTGATGCGTCATCGGAAACACGTCTACCGCAGCGCGACTGCACGCCAACGCACGGGGTGCTGCGGCATACCCCCGGGTACGCGGCGCGACGCGCCCGCATGCGGGGCGGCGGCGGTGCTGTCCGGTGTTGCCGGTGGACGGCCGCGTGTGCCGTCCTGGCGCTTCTGACCGTCGGCCACGCCCCTCGCCGCCTGCGCACGGCGCGAACGCACCCGCTCACGACCGCGGCGGCGGCCGCCAGCACGCCCAGCGCCGTGGTGCGGCCGAGTCGCAGGATCGTGTTGTGCCCGCTCGCCTCCGGTACCGGCGGCAGGCCCCGGCGCCGGCAAGCGGGCGGAGTGGCGGCGGCCGCGGCACCGTCGACGACCTGGCACTCGAAGCGGTTGGTCTGCGCGTCGCCGTCGCGCGCGACGACTGGCCCATCGGCGACATCGTTTCGGTCGCGCTGGACGAGTGGCTCACCGGCCGCGGTTTCTGAGCCCGACTGCATTACACGAGGTGCGGCCGCCCCGCGCCGGCGTGCGGCCGCACCTCGTGCCGACTGTTCCAATAGCCCAGTAGGCGGATAGCTATCCGCCTAGCCGGACCGACCGGAGCAGCTCTCGTGCCTGATCACTCCCCCTACGCCCGCCGACTGCGTGAAATCGCCGACGCGCTCGACGCCGAGTTCCAGCCAGCCGACGACGCTCTCACGCCGCAACGGGACACCCTCGACGTCATCAAAGACCGGCACACCACGAGAGGGCAGCTCAACCATGTCGTCCCTGAAGTTCTTCACTTCCAGCGCCGGATCCGCCGCTGCAACGCCGACACCGACGCGCAGTCCGTCTCGTCCTGGGTCCACGAAGCCGTGGACGCCGGCGATTGCGTGCCGGATCCCGCGCGTGTGATCCGGGTGCCGACCGTTCACGCCGCCTCTGCTGTCGATGTCACTGGTTCATGGCCTGCTGGGCGGCTTCCGTCTCGGTGGTGGCATCGGCCGTGGTGAGCGTGCCGCCTGCGGTCTCCAGATGTGCCCGGACGAACCACTGGAACTGCTCCAGGTCGCGCAGTTGCTCGATCAGCAGGTCCTCGGTGGCCGGGTCGATCTCCCCCACTGTCTTGACCGCGGCGCGCAGGTCCTCGATCAGTCCTGTGTACACGAGGTCGAGCGCGCCCAGGTGGGCGATGGCGTCGGCGCGGCCGACGCTGTAGTCCTTCCAGGTTCGCTCTTCGACCAGCACGCCCGGGGTGCCGTGGGCAATGCCTCCCAGGGCGGCGAGGCGCTCGGCGACGTCGTCTGCCATGGCGCGAACGCGGTCGACCTGCGGGTCGAGCATCTCGTGCACGGCGATGAAGTGCGGGCCCACCACGTTCCAGTGGACGTGCTTGAGGGTGAGGTGGAGATCGTTGAGGCTATGCAGGCGCTGCTGGAGCACCTCGATGAGCGAGCCGGCGTCCTGCACGGTGAGGCCCGGGACGGTGTAGCGGGGGGTGACCTCGGAAGGCATGGCCATGTCTCCTGTTCTCGTGTGGTTTGCCCCCTCCCGGTACCCGTGATCGAAGGACACAACCACCGCAGCCTCCTCCGGACCGGACAGCCCTCCCGCCTCGCCGGGCTGCGCGTCTCTGGGTACCTGGCGTCAGACCGGCTTCACCTGGCCCAGTGGTTCAGGACCGCGGTGACGAACGGAATCGGGGCTATGCGGTGCGGGATGCAGGGAGGCGAGGAGATCCGCCAGGCCGCCGGGAGCCCGTCCGCGCAGGCGGGCCGCAGCGTGCACGGCATGCTGGTCGGTACGGGCGATCCGGTAGCCGCCGCGAACAGCCGGGCCGCGAGGTCGCGGTCTTCGCCGGTAGGCAGGGGTGCGAAGCCGCCCACCCGCAGGTAAGCGGCGGCGGACACGCCCAGGTTGGCTCTGCGGAGGCGTCGTTCAGGTCACCGGGAAAGCCGGTTCAGGGGGCCTGGCAGGCGCGCTCCGTCCAGTCCAGCATCCGACAGCACCCGGGCCCCGCCACTTCGGGGAGCACGCCCATGAGAGCCGTTGGCACCGATGCGCAGGGGCGCCCGGAGCGCCGCGCACCGTTGCCACTCGATGCCGATTACCTCACTACAGGACTCACCGAAATCTATGTTGGTCAGAGTAGACATTAAGAGATCGCCTGGATATGGTTTCTCTCGTAACCAGGAAGACCGCAGGGCCGGGCAGAGATGAACTGCCTGGCAGCAGGACGTAGTTGCAGTGCGCATCGCGGTGCGGTGGTGGAGTTGCGAAGCCAGAGTTGTTGCAGGAAGGCGACGGGACTGACGACCGGACCGGGCGGCCCGCAGTGATCAGGGGCCGCCGCGAGCAGGACCGCAGTGGCAGTCAGCGGTTCCCCGGTAAATGGCGTCGGCTGCGGGCGCGCGTGCCGGGAAGTTCAGCAGTGGGGTTCCAAGCCGGAGCAGATGCGCGACGGGGCCGGCTGCCGAAAGGGTGGCGCTTCCCCAGGCCATCAGCAGTACGCATCACCCGCAGTACAGAGCAGTCCGCAGTACGCAGTCCCATGAGTAAGTGTTGGCCAGAGGGATGAACGGAGGAATCTCGCGCCATCAGGATCGCCCGGGCGGAATGGCTGAGCCCGGGTACCGCAGGACATCGATAGTGAGGTGGTCTCCGGTCAAGCAACCGCGATCCCCGCGCACCCGACAGCATCTCGGTCGGATCCGCGGAAACAGAAGGCCGGCCAAGTTCTAGGGCCGGCAGATGGTGTGCAGTTCCTTCGGGGCCCTGGTGCCGGTACGGCACCAGGGCCCCTCGACGCGTTCCAGGAAGAGGTGCAATGACAGCAGACGACTCGTTCGACCGGCTCGACGATGACGACTACCCCGCCTACACGATGGGCCGGGCCGCCGAGATGCTCAACACAACCCAGGGCTTCCTCCGCGCCCTCGGCGACGCCCGCCTGATCACCCCGCTGCGCTCCGCGGGCGGCCACCGCCGCTACTCCCGCTACCAGCTGCGCATCGCAGCCCGCGCACGGGAACTCGTCGACAACGGCACCCCGATCGAAGCCGCCTGCCGCATCGTCGTCCTCGAGGACCAACTCGAAGAAGCCCAGCGCATCAACGCCGGGCACCGCCGCGCCACCGAAGCAACGAAGCCGACAGAGCGCCCGTGAGGGCGCCGGGAGCCGCCGGAAAGTAGCCGCGTCGGAACTCCTCCGTGGATGCCCCGGCCTTCAGGCCGGGGTGGGGGTACCTCCCGCTTGCGGGGGAGAAACGGACTCCTGCGGAGCCGGGCAGAGGGATGGGATTCGCCGTCAGGGCGAGCATTCAAGCACCGCTTCCATCGCCCGATACGCAGCTACTCTCCATGCCCCGGCCCGCATCGCGTAGTTCGCCTGCCAGGGCCTGGTCTGCCGCGTGGCCCGGACGGCGGCCTGCCGTTCGTAGAGTTGCTGCGGCAGGAAGGCCGGTGTCCGCCGGTCGCTGCGGGTGCAACCGGACTTGCTCGGGCACTCGCCGCAGTCCGCCATTTCGTTCTTCAACCGCCTGCTGGTCACCTGGCACAGCGCCGCACCGCAGCTGGGTTCCTGCTTCACCGCGCTGCGTGGGCACAGGTTCGGGCAGTGGTCGGCCGGCGCACCTTCGTCCGGTGTTCCAGGGTGCTCAGTCGGTCGCTGGACCGGCCGGTTTCGCAGTGCGGCGCTGGGCCCGGATCGCTTCCTCCAGGGCGATGCGGATACCAAGGTTGAGTTCGCCGCAGGACACCCAGGCGGTGAGGAGTCCGGCGATGCGGGGCAGCGTGACGCCAGTGCGCTGGGAGACTTCCATCAGCACGGTCCGCGCCTGGTCAGCGGGCAGGCGTCCGAGCGCCATCACAATGCCCACTGCCTGCTCTCTCACCGTGTTCGCGCCCGGGTTTTGCGGCACGCCCGGTCGCTCTGGCAGCGCCCCCACCTCATGTGCGGTGGCCGCGGTGCGCGGGATGGTCGTGGTGGTCGACTGCTCGGAGTCCGGGTCACCCTTTCGGTCGTGGCCGGAGGCCAACAGCTCCCGCATCCGACTCGCCTCCTCGTTGATCTGGGCCGATGCCGGGCTCCCGCCGTACGCTGAGCGGGTCGCCCGAGCATGGCAAGAACGGCTGCCAGGGTTCGCCGTGTGGGGATCTGCATGGCCAGAGGAAATCGCAGCAGGCGGGGTGATCCCCTGCTCGGCGTGCGCCTCCGGTCCGAAGCACTGATTCGCGTATGCCCCGCCGTCACGTCAGCAAACATCGGCCACCAACGGGCCCACGGTGTCTCTGGGCTTCCCTGGCGGGCTCGGGATCCAAGGCCAAGTTCGTTCAACACGCTTAACTGACAGAGAAGTTGCTCGTGCTTCGTCAGGGGCGGCAATCGGCCGGTTCGGAGCCCCGCGACTCTCAGTGACAAGCCAGGGCCGCCCTCGCCGGATAATCGTTGCTCCGCGGCGTCAGCAGCGGCCAGGACGCCCAGGGTCGCCAGGACAACCACGACGACCAGGAGCACAAGGGCCACGGAAGCGGGCGTGGGGTAGTGCCACAGGACGAGGGCCAGGGCACCGGCCGCGATGACGACGACCGTGGTCAGGGGCCTGTGCATACGCAGCCACTGTCCGACGGCACCTGGCTTCAGTCCCGTCCGGGCGAGGGCTTGCCCGGCAGTCCGGGTGCTTCGGGCGGCGGCTGCGCGCACGGCGACGGCACCGCGGCCGTGTCCGTACAGATACCCGGCGATCACGGTGAGCAGTGCGGTGAGGAGCACGGTGAGAATGGTTTGCCGGAGGAACCTCACCAGGGTGTCGTAGAGGGCTGCTGCGGCGTCCTGCGACTGGGCTGCCGGAGGCACCGCGTCCAGACAGATCTGACGGATCACGGCGAGTGCGATGAGCAGCGCGCACATCATGGCGCCGATGCCGATGCCTGCGGCCATCAGCGCAAGCCGGTGTGAGGGTGCCGCCCAGATGCCCAGCCCGGCGAGCACAACCACC
>NZ_JBIAQF010000051.1:0-28606 GCF_042888885.1 Streptomyces sp. NPDC002742 | reverse complement strand
CAAGACGCAGATCAAGTGGGGCCTGGACTACATGAACTCCCGCTACGGCAGCCCGGCCGGCGCCTGGAACTTCTGGCAGGCCAACGGCTGGTACTAAATCCAGAACAGACGCTCGCAACAGACGATCGGAACAGACGATCGGAACCGAGCGCGGGGCCTTGCGCATGTGAACGGCCCCACAGCTCCTGGATGACGCCCACCGAGTCCTTCGAGCGCAGAACCCTGCCTTTGAGCAGGGCGTGACGGAGCGCCGGGCGATACCGCTCAACGGTGCTTCGACACCACACAGGGGAGCCGGACCGGCATGGTGCGGTGCCTCACGACGGGGTGGTCGCGATCGCCCTGAGCTGGTGCAGTCGAAGCGCGAGCTGCAGTTGCAGGTCGTTCTCCTGGCGCCAGTCGAGGCCGAGCACGCTGTCGGCGCGGTCCAGTCGCTTGAGCAGCGTGTTGACGTGCACGTACAAGGCTCGGGCGGTCGCCGCGACGTTGGCGCGGTGGACGTAGTAGGCGCTGAGTGTGTCCACGAGGTCCGTACCACGCCGCTCGTCGTAGTCGAGGAGCGGGCCGATGGAGTCGAAGATGAAGCGGTCGAGCTCACGGACCCGTTCGGTGTCGAAGATCATGGCGTAGAGGGCGTAGCGACCTGTCGTGGCGCCGAGGTCGGTGTGTCCGATCGCCCGCATGACGGCGCCGCAGCGGCTGGCCAGGGAGAAGGCGCGTGACCAGTCGTGATGGGCCACCCGTTCTCCGATGACGGCGACGGGGCCGCCCAGCGTGCGACGCAGCCGACGGTGGACCTCTTCGACCGTGTGGTCGTCGTCGGCGCTCGGGAGGATCATCGTGGCCCTGCCCAGATGTTCGCCGGCCAGTCCGCGGCAGTCCCGGGCGATGTCGTGCAGGTGGCGCGAGAGGTCGGTCGGCGGCAACGCGGGGGACTGAGCTACGAGGACCAGGTCCAGGCTGTCGGCGTCGATGTCGCGGGCCCGGGTGCGGGCGCGCTGGGCAGGGCTGATCCCGGGGCCGCCGACCATGAGCTCGGTCAGGAGCTCTCCGCTCAGTCGCTCGCCGGCCTCGGCGACAGCCCGCTCCTTGAGGATGAGCAGCCCCAGGATGTGGGTGGCCCGCTCAAGGGTCCGCACGTCCGTGTCGTTCGGCGCTCCGCGGCCGTCGGCTGCCTCCCGGCTCCACGCCAGCGCGCCGAGATAACTGTCGCCTGCCTGGACCGAGGCCACACTGCGGGCGACCCCGAGGTGGTCGACCGAGGTCGAGCAGCGGCCCGAGCGGTGTGCGCTCTCGACGGCATCGGCCAGGCCGGTGTCCGTTGGGGTCCGGCACGGACTCGACGCCGAGTCCCGGCGGACGAGAGCGGCACCGGTTCTGTCAAGGAGCGTGACACTTCCGCCCAGTTGATCTGCGAGAAGCTGCGTGACGTCGTCCGGTGTCCCGCCCCTCAGAACAACCCCGGTCAGGGCTTCGTGGATCGCTTGCGCTCGCACCACGACGGCCATGTGTTCCTCGATCTCCCGGTACGCGATCCGCAGCTCGTGCAGGGCGGTGCGGCTCGCCTCGTAGAGACGGGCATTGTCGAGGGCGACCGCGGCATGGTCGGCGAATGCGCGCAGGAGCGCGATCTCGTCGCTCTGGAAGGCTCGTTCGGAACGGTCCGCGGCGAACAGGGCGCCCACCGCTTCACCTCGTATGACCAGTGGCACGCCGAGAAGTGCGACGAGCCCTTCGGTGGTGACCAGGCGGTCGAAATCCGGATCGTGGTCGATGAGGGTCGTGGCGGCGTAGTTGTGCACCCAGTGCGGGCTCCGGGAGGCCAGCACCTTGCCACCGAGCCCCACATCGGCCGGTATGCACGCCGCGAGGAAGGAGGCGGAGATCGTTCCCTCCGACGCCCTGACCGACAGGCTGGAGTCCGCGCCGACCAGCGAGAGATAGGTGAAGTCCGTGCGGATCAGATCGTGGGCGTGATGGACGATCGACTGCAGCACCTCGTCGAGCTCGCCCAGCGCGGTGAGCGACTTGGCGGTCGCATACAACGACGCCAGTTCGCGCTGTCGGCGCGCGAGCGATCGCAACCGCGCCCCGCCACCGAGGTCGCTGACCACAACGCCATCCCTCCTCGGCATCAGGTGGGGGAAAGCCCCACCGAATCGACGCGAGGTGTGGGTGTTGCACACCTCAACCACACAGCAACGGCGCCTTAATGTAACCGCCATCACCCCCCTGCGCTATGGACGAAGGCGGCATCTATGGCAACTCCGCTCGCCCAACCCGAAGGTCGGTCCGGAGGTCGCCTGGGCGCCGCCGCCACGACCGGGCGCCGTTCCTCCCGCAAGCTGCTGGCCGCGGGACTCATCGCGAGTGCGCTCGAGTGGTACGACTTCTTCCTGTACGGCACCGCGGCCGCGCTGGTCTTCCCCCATGTGTTCTTTCCGCACTCCTCGGCTCTGACGGGGACCCTCCTTGCCTTCAGCACGTTCTGGGCAGGCTTCGTGGCCCGTCCCATCGGCGGGGTACTCGCCGGACACCTCGGTGACACCTACGGACGCAAGCCGGTCGTCGTCACCTGCCTGGCGGTCATGGGGGCCGCCACCTTCCTGATCGGCTGCCTTCCCAGTGCGGGGACCGTCGGTGCGCCGGCTCCGATCCTCCTGGTCATCCTGCGCTTCGTGCAGGGGCTCGCGGCAGGCGGCCAGTGGGGCGGTATCATGCTCCTGCTCACCGAGTCCGCCAGCCCCAAACGGCGTGGTTTCGCCGGAACCTTCGGCCAGACCAGCGTCCCCGTCGCGGTGATCATCTCGAACCTGATCTTCGTGGCTGCCGGCGGCCTGATGCCGGACGACGCCTTCCTCAGCTGGGGCTGGCGCATCCCATTCCTGGTCAGCGTCGTGATGTTCGTGGTGGTCCTCTACATCCAGGCCAAGGTGGAGGACACACCGGAGTTCCGCGAGCTGCAGCGGGAGGTGTCACGGCCGGAGAGCGCGGTGGTCCCGGCTCCGCTGGCTCAGGTCGTACGCGACAGGTGGGGAACCGTCCTGCTCGGCTGCGGGCTCCTCTCGGCGACCAACAGCCTCTTCTACGTCAGCATCTCCGGGCTCCTCAGCTACGGCACCCACTCGCTGGGACTTGAGCGCAACCCCCTGCTCGCGGTCGTGCTGTGCAGTTCCGTGGCGATGCTCGTCATCCTGCCCTGGTCCGGCCACATGTCGGACAGGGTGGGCCGGCGGCCGCTGATCCTGGTCGGTGGCCTGGGTGTTGCCGTCTGGGCCTTCCCGTACTTCCGGCTCGTCGACACCGCGTCACTGCCGCTGATCTTCGTGGCGGTGACGGTGGGCTTCGTATTCCAGTGCCTCACCTACGGCCCCATCGCGAGCTTCCTCGGCGAGCTCTTCGCGCCCAGCGTTCGTTACTCGGGCGCATCGCTCGCCTACCAGCTCTCCGCGATCATCGTCAGCGGCGGCACGCCGTTCCTCATGACAGCGCTCATCGCGAAGACCGGGAGCACCGTGCCGGTCGCCGCCTACATCATGGTCATGGGGCTGATCACCACCGCCAGCGCATGGTTCCTGCCCGAGACGAACCCCGCCGAGGTCCGGGACGATCCGCGCGCCACTCCGGGCGCGCACCTCTACCGCTGAGGAGTCCGGCGTCGAGCGGGTCCCCGGCCGGCCGGCCGGCCCGCCCGCGAGCGAGAGACCGGGCCGGCCACATCCGGCAGCCCCCGAGGCCGCTCCAGGGCCCGGCTTCGGCCGCCCGACGCGACTTGAGGAGCGCCCGCCTCAGCCACTGTGAGGGGGCCGTGGGAACCGCGGCGCTCCATGCCTACGAGATTCGGGAATTCGGGAAAGAGGCCAGTGTGAGTGGAACATCGGCAAGGGGCGCGGGGAATCGCCGGTTCATCGTTCCGACGGCCGTGCTTCTGCTGGCAGGCGCCATCCGAGTCTTCGGGGCCGGACCCACGACCGCGCCGGCCTCGGCCGACGTCGGCCGCCCGGTCGAGGCTGACTACTCCACGACGGTGCCGCGG
Source organism: Streptomyces sp. NPDC002742 (assembly GCF_042888885.1). Lineage (NCBI taxonomy): Bacteria > Bacillati > Actinomycetota > Actinomycetes > Kitasatosporales > Streptomycetaceae > Streptomyces > Streptomyces sp. NPDC002742. The sequence goes on along the minus strand of NZ_JBIAQF010000051.1, from coordinate 24,570 downwards.
TGCGCCGGGCTGGAGCGGACGCGGATCCCGGCATCGGTCATGAGCCTGCCGACAACCGGCGGTCGCGTCGAGGCGGTCTCGGTCAAGACCAGTCTCGTGAGTGGCGAAACGATCAAGTACTGCCAGGTCGACGCCGACATCTTTCCCGTCGATCCGTCCGCGCCGCCCATCAAGATGCGCGTCGACCTGCCGTACGACTGGAATCGTAAGGCGATGATGTTCGGTGGCGGCGGCTACGACGGAACCATTCCCGACCTGGCGGAGAACGTGCCGTTCGGTCCAGCGGACCAGCCGGTGCCCCTGGCACGGCGCTACGCGACCTTCGCCGGCGACTCAGGCCACCAGCAGAGCCCCGTCGTCCCGCCGTCACTGGACGGGTCGTTCGGCGTGAACGACGAGGCACTGAACAACTTCGCCGCCGGTGACGCACTCAAGAAGACCCGCGACGCGAGCCTGTTCCTCGTCCGGTACGCCTATGGCACGCATCCCGCCGAGGTCTACTTCGCGGGAGGCTCGACAGGCGGTCGTGAAGCTCTCGTCGTCGCTCAGCGGTGGCCGACGGCGTTCGACGGCGTGATCTCCGCCTTTCCTGCCTGGAACAATCTCAGCGAGGGCCTGGACCTGGGATACCTGGCGCAAGTGCTGTCCCGCCCCGGTGCCTTCCCCGGACCGGCGAAGCAGACGGTCCTCTACGACAGGGTCATCGACGCGTGTGACGGTCTGGACGGTGTCGAGGACCATGTCATCTCGAACCCGCACGGCTGTCACTTCGATCCTCATGCGCTCCGCTGCCCGGGTGGTGCCGACACCGGTCCGACCTGTCTGTCGGATCCCCAGATCAGGGCCGTGGTCGCCATGTCCTCCCCGTTCAGGTGGCCTTACCGGATCGCCAGTGGCGAGACCTCATATCCGGGTTTCCCATTCCTCTCGGGGGCGGACATGAGGACCCCGTTCCTCGGATTCGGCACATCGGCGCCGGCCGATCCCATGCCGGTGACGAGCGGCTACGGGTTGCAGTACTGGGAGCAGTGGGTCAAGTACTTCCTGACACGGGACCCCCACCACAACTCCTTGGACGTGGACCCCCGGTATCCCGGGAAATGGCTCGACCGGATCAGCTACCTGTCCACGATCGAGGATCGCAACGACGCGGATCTCCGCCCGTTCGCCCGCGCCGGCGGCAAGCTGATCCTGCTCCACGGTGCCGCGGACGAGCTGGTCTCCTCCCGCTCGACGAGCGACTACTACGGGCGGGTGCGCGCGCTGCTGGGCTCGCGCTCGACCCGCGGATTCATGCGGTACTACGTCGTGCCGGGGGCGAACCACGCGAACTTCGGCACTCCGGCGTTCGCCGCCGGCTGGGACTCGCTGTCCGCGCTCGAACGCTGGGCCGAGAAGGGGCGTCCGCCCACGAATGCGATCGTGGCCGACGCGCTCCACAACCGCACCCGTCCACTGTGCGAATACCCGGACTGGCCGCGGTATCGCGAGGGCGATCCTGACAGCGCCTCCAGCTTTGTCTGCACACACTGACGGGGCCGCGCCGAGTCCGAGACGGCACTCGCAGCCCGACCACCACACCGACTTGGTCCGTCACAGCGGAACAGGATCAGTTGCCTGATCGCGGCGAGAGGACTGCGGAGCTCGTGGGAGGCGTCGGCGACGGAGCCTGCTCGCCCCCGGCGACGCCCGCCGTTGACCGCCTGCGCCAGATGGGGCCGGCCGCGCGGGCGAGGGGGGCGTTCAGCGCGGAATCACCCAGCCCGGTACCCAGGTCCCGGCGGCGCCGTGGCCGGCCGTCGTGGAGGCGAGGTGGTCGCGGAGGGTGGCCAGCGCCGGGTGGGGGCTGTCGCGGTGCCAGAGGAGCGAGTGCGGGTAGACGGGCGTCGGGTCGATGACCGGGATGCGGCGCAGACCGTGGTCGGCGGGCCAGATGAGGCGGGTGTGCTCGCCCATGAAGGTGGCCAGGGCCGGGGTGTCGGAGATGGTGTCGAGGAGCGCGTCGGAGCCGAAGTTGGGGCCGGTCACCTCGATGGTGAGGCCGAACTCGGCGACGAGGTCGTCGTAGTAGGCGCCCCACTCGGTACCGGGGGCGACGCCGGGCATCCAGATCCGGTGCCCGGTGAGCTGGGCGATGGTCACCGACCGGGCGCCCGCCAGTGCGTGAGCTGGGCCGGTGAGGAGCTGGAGCGGCTCGTCGAGCACCCGGACGGACTCGATGTCCTCGGGAAGGGGTCGGCCGGGCGCGGCTACGGCGCGGAAGGACGCGTCGATCGCACCGGAGCGGATGGCGGTGACGGCCGTCTCGATGTCGAGCAGCATCATCACGTCGAGGTCGATGTCGGGGTGTGCGCGGTGGAAGCCGCGCATCAGGCCCGACTGCGCGCTGCGAGAGGCGATCACGTCGACGCGCAGCGGACGGCGGCCGGGGCGCACGGACGCACCCGCACGCTCGGCGACGCGCAGGAGCTCGTGTGCGTGGGGCAGGAACGCCTGTCCATCGATGGTGAGCTCAGCGCCGCGTGGGGCACGGGTGAACAACCGCACGCCGAGGTTGCTCTCCAATGCGGCGATGCGCTTGGAGACGGCCTGCTGGGTGATCGACAGGTCGGCGGCGGCTTTCTGGAACTGGCCCGCTTCCGCGACGGCGACAAAGGTACGTACAGCTTCGAGGTCCACGCCGACCCACCTTAGTGAACAACTGATGGTTGTGGATTGCTGGCAGGTCAGTTGTTTGACCTGCTGTTGTCCTGCCCGCTTACCTCTCTTTGGGCAACGTCGGTTTGTTCGGGCGGGATTTCAAGGGGAGTGCGCTGAGCATGGTGGGCAGGAGACGGTTGGGACCGCAGTTCGGCTGGCTGTGGGCGTCATATGCGGTGAGCGCGTATGGGTCCGGGCTGGGGTTCGGGGCGTTGCCGCTGATCGCCGTGCTGGTGTTGCGTGCCGGCCCTGCTGAGGTGTCCGCGCTGTCCGCGGTGGGGCCCGCGGTGGGTGCGCTGATCGCGGTGCCGCTCGCGCCGTGGGTGGAGTTCCGGCGCAAGCGCCCGGTCATGATCATGATGGACCTGACCCGGTTCGGGGCCATGGCGACGATCCCGGTCGCCTACGCCTTCGGCCGGCTCAGTTTTGTCCAGCTGCTCGTTGTCTCGGCCGTGGTCGCCGCAGCCAAGATCGCCTTCAACGCGGCCGGCGGCGCCTATCTCAAGGCCCTCGTCGGGCCGGATGACCTGCTCGTCGCCAACGCGCGGTTCGAGTCCACCAACTGGAGCTCCATCGCGGTCGGGCCACCGCTGGGCGGGGCGGCGATCGGCCTGTTCGGGCCGGTCACCACCGTGGTGGCCGACGCCCTCAGCTACCTCCTGTCCGCACTGGGCATCACCGCGATCCGCGGCCAGGAAGAAGCTCCGCGAACGACCGACAAGAGCCCGCTCCGGGCGGGCGCACTGCTCGACGGCTGGGGGCACATCATGGGCCACCCCGGTCTGCGGCCGCTCTACCTCAACAACATGCTCGTCGCCGGTCTGATCATGGCCACCGAGCCGCTGCTGGCCGTGCTCCTGCTTCGCCAGCTCGGGTTCCCGCCCTGGCAGTACGCCCTCGCCTTCGCCGCCCCCTGCCTCGGCGGACTCATCGGCTCCCGGCTGGCCCGCCGTGTCGTGGCCCGCCACGGCCGGCACCGGGTCTTCCGGACCGTCGGCACCCTGCGTGCCATCTGGCTGGTCGGCCTGGCCTTCGTCCGTCCCGGCGTCGTCGGCCTCGTCACCGTCATGGCGGTCGAGCTGGCGATCATCATCAACATGAGCCTGTACAGCCCGGTGCTCGCCACCTACCGGCTCGAACACACCCCCAGGCATCTCGTCGCCCGCACCCTGTCGGCCTGGTCGATCGGCCAGCAGGCGTCCATCGCCGTCTTCACCGCGCTCGGCGGGCTGCTCGCCGACGCCACCAGCCCACGCACCGCTCTCACGGTCGCGGGACTGCTCATCCTGACCACCCCGCTCCTGCTTCCCCGACAGGACCAGACGTCGCAGCCCGAGCCGGAACTGTCCCGCAGCCACTCATGAGGCACCACAACTCGCCACCCGCAGGCCGCAGTCGGTCCGCCCGCTGACTGAACCGGTACGACACGCGACGCGGTCACTCCCGCGAGACCGGTTCTCCCACAACGTGCTTCACAGCATCCCCGAAGAGTTTCCCCACTGCACCCCGTCCGTTGGCCGCGCCCGGCTATCTTCGCCTCGCCTGGTTCCGGCAGCAGGAGAGGCAACGTCCATGAGCACCCCGGTCCACCGCACCCCGACACGGCAGTCTGCAGCCGTCACGACGTCGGCCCGGCAGCGTCGGGAAGGGAGCCCGTCCGGAAACTCGGTGGAGCACGCCTTCCTCCAGATGCAGTCCAGCGCCGGAAACCGGGCCACGACCGCGGCGGTGCAGCGTGCCAGGGGCGCGGACAAGGGCAAGGCGCCGGAAGCCGGCGGCGCGTCCGCCGGAGCGAAGAAGAACTATCGCGACCAGATCGCCGGGCTCCTGGACAGGTTCAAGAAGAGTCTCGAGCCCATCGACACCTTCATCAAGGGTGTCCAGAGCCCCACCAACGCGGGCTTCACCCAGGAGGCCGCCGCCACGGCCAACGAGGGACTCAAGCACTCCGCCGCCGCCTCGGGGACCTCCGCCGCGTCGGGAAACCTCCTCACGGAGGTCGCCGGCACCGTGGTCAATGGCATGGACGCGTACAAGAACATGCAGGACGCCAAGAAGCACGAGACCGGGGCCGGCCACCACACGGCGAAGAAGAAGGCCAAGAGCAAGGGGACCGACACGGTCATCGGAGCCGCCGGTTCGGGAGCCTACAGCGCCGCCATCGCCAAGGAGGTGACCAAGATCCAGAAGGCGGCGGACGCCGCGGTGGCGTCCGAGGCGAGTGGTATCGCCAGCGCTTCCGTCGGCGCGATCAAGGGAATACGGGCAGCCTTCCGCGTCGGGGGAGCGGCCCGCAAGTACAAGAAGGTGAAGGAGCTCGGAGATCCCCATCTCGTCCACGCGGGGTCACTGGCCCGGCTGAACGAGTCACGGGAGCAGGCCGACTGGGCCGCGGCGGAGGCGTACGTCGCGCTGGATGCCTACTGGGACCACGAAGGCGAGGGACGGCTGGAGCTCGTTTCCGAGGCCATCGACGCCGCCTGGGAGGCGATGGGTGAAGCCCGTGACGCCGCCGAGAGCCTCCAGCGCGCAGAGAGAGACGTGGAAAAGCTGAGCACGGTGCAGGAGTACGCGAAGAAGAAGCAGCTCACCAAGATCGGCAAGGAGACGGTCGGTGGCGCGTTGGGCGAATCCACCAAGGCCGCGGCCGGCGTCGTGACGGCGGTCGCGGCGGGAACAGCCGGGCTGGCGAGCAACCCGGTCGGATGGGGCCTCGCCGGGGCCGGGGCCGGCCTCGTCCTCGGCGTCACCCTGTACAAGGCGCTGCGCGCCGCCACGAAGCGCTACGAAGAGGCCCGCCACCCTGAGCACTGGGCGCCGGAGGGCGAGACCCCGGCGGAGGCCGCATCCCGCAATGATTCGCTGAAGCATGCCCTGAAGTTCTGGCAGAAGGTGTCGAAGGGCGAACGCCAGGCCATGGCGCGCGAGATCTACGCCTTGGCGGCGGGTCCCGACATCCGAGGCAGCGGCAGCACGACGGCCGAGATGAGGGAATCCGCAAGGGCCCTCCTCATCGCTCTCAAATCAGGCCCCACCAACCACAAGCTGGAACCGGAAGCGTGGGCGGACACCCTCAACGACCCGGCGAAGACCGCCGGTTGGATCAAGGAGATAGCGGAACAGTTGGCGTCGGGCTGACCGTAGTCATGGGTGCGGCGCTCGGGCATGCCCGGCATCTTCGGCAGCACAGGTGCCGACTGATCCAGCGCCTGGATCTGCGACTCCTCGTCCACACAGAGGACGACGGCCCGCTCGGGCGGGTCCAGACACAGTCCGACGACGTCGCGGACCTTCTCGATGAACCGCGGATCCTTGGACAGCTCGAACGACCGGTATGAGCACCCCGAGAGCCGGTCGCACCAGCCTTTTTGCCTGAGCTGTACTGAACCAAGAGTCACGCAGCGTCATACCAGGGCTTGCTCTCCGCCCAGTGCCGGACCCAGCCGGCAAACCCGGGCTCTGCGGTGGTGAAGCCGAACTGCGCGCCGAACGGGGCAGCGCCGACGTCACTGATCATCCAGATGTGCCCTCGGTGAGGCCCGGTGACGATCAGGTGCCAGTTCAACGCGCAGCCGTCGGTGCCAAGCACGATCGAGCCATGGTCATAGACCTGTTCAAGGATCTCGGCGGCGTCCTCGGCGGGGTCCGCTTCGTCCTCCCACGTCCACGCCTCAGCCAGCGGGAACGGCCTGCTCAGGTCACGTTCCTGCGGTTCGCCGCCCCAGTCGTCCGGCAGCTCCGCCACCGATATCAGTCCGTACTCGGGCGGACCGGAGTGCGAGCCGTCCGATATCTCGGCGACGAAGGTCCGATACGGCTCGGGCAGCAAGATCCCGTGCTCTGCCTCGAAGGCATGTACCGCCTCCCATCCAAGAGCCGACTCACCTCCGTCATCGACATCGAACGCCGCACGAAGTGCCGCCAGCTCAACGGGGTCAACCTGATCAGTGTTCATGCGGTACAGGTACCACCCCGCTCTGACAACACCGTGCTCCCGTGCGCTGCATCGAGCCTGCCCAGAACTGTCACAGCCCTGTCTGAATTCCCAATAGGAGGTCGCGTGATTGGCGGCTGCCCGGGCCGCTGGACAGACAGGGCATGCACAGATCCCTGAACACGGAGCCTCCAGCTCTGTGGCCAGGGGAGTGCCTGTGGCCGCGCTGCCATCATGGCGCTGGGCGTTGTCAACGAGGCTGTTCGGCTTCCGGGCACGGCGGGGCCGGCGGCAATGGCGGAAGCGCCGCCCGGATCGGCACCTCGAACTCCTCCAGTACCGGCGGTGCCCCGGCCGCCTCGCCCCGGATCACCGGTGCCTCCAGCCGGTGAGCAACCACCTCAGCGCCGTGCCGGGCGGCCAGTTCGGCGGCCGAGCCCGTATGGTCCTCGTGCCAGTGCGTCAGCACGATCCGCCGCAGCTCGCCGTCCAGTGCTTGCTCGATCTTCGGAGCGCAATCAGCCGTCCCGGTGTCGATCCAGGGCTGATTCAAAGTCCTGGTGATCATGTGGTGTCGCTGGTCAGGGCAGTCCGATCAGGTCCAGTGGGCGGGTGAAGGGTGTGTAGGAGAGCTCGCGCAGGCCGGCGGCGATGCTGTGGTGCCCAGCGGTGCGTAGGGTGCTGATCGCGAAGCTGCGCAGGGTGGCCATGTTCTCCGGTCCGTGCCCGGTGCGGATCTTCGAGGCGTCCTCGCCGAACGTGGTGTCTCTTACGTGGTGCACGGCCTCGATGCCCCATTGCGCGCGGGCGAGTTGGCCGATGGCCTGGGGAGATGCCGCACGCGCTGTCAGGTCGGTGATGGCGTAGACGGTCTCACGGGTGATCTTGCCGGTCTTGAGGTCGGTGCGATGTCGGTGGATCTTCGCGGCCTGAGCCACGTGCGGGAAGTCCAGCCCGAGACTGGTGACGGTGAGGGTGCGCACCGAGCGGGTCTCACGTCGTCCGTGCCCCGCCTCGCGGTCATAGCGACGGGCGGTCACCTCCTTCCACGGCAGCGAGCGCAACGCGTTGTGCAGCGTCGGCTGGTTCCGCTTGACCACGAGCAGGTAGTGCGCCCTCTTCGCTTCGACCAGCCACCTGGCGTGGTCACGGTGGGTGTGCAGGGCGTCGGCGGTCACCACGACACCGGCCAGGTCGAACGGGGACAGCAACTTCGTGAAGCCGGTGACCTCGGTGGTCTTGTCCGGCACCCGCAGCTGGCTGACGGTGCGTCCGCCTTCCAGGACGGCGGAGAGCAAGTGGGCGGCCGGGCCGGTGTCCGTGCGTGAGCCGCGGGCGGTCTTGCCGTCCATGGCCAGGTGCCGACTGCCCGCGGGGTCGCATCCGAGCAGGTCGGCAAGCCCGCCGGGACATACGAGAGTCAGGAGACGGCGGATGGTGGAACTCGACGGCGCACGGCGCACGCCCAGCGGGCCGGCGGCGCGCACGCCGAGGCGGGCCAGTGCATCCAGGGGTGCATGGCGGGTCCACTGGCCCACGGCCAGATAGGAACGAGCCCCGGCCAGCACCGCACAGCAGGCGGTGAGCAGGACCGATGCCAGCGAATGGCGCCGTCCCCGCCGATCTCGCGGATCGCGAAGAACGGCCAGCCGTTCGGCGACACCGTTCACGCCGCGCTGGGCGGCGGTGGGCGACTTGGTCAGGCAGACAGTGGCAGACTGGCGGCACATCGAAGCTCCGGACGGGCAGGGCGACTTGGGAAGGTCACCCCGTCAACCGGAGCTTCGTTGTGTTCGTGACGGACCTCCGCCAGATCGTCACACCTCAGCGACCTGCACGTTTCCATGACCCCCAAGACTTTGAATCAGCCCTGTGGGGTGGGGGAAGAGGAGTCCGGGCTGGACGGCGCAAACCACCGCACCCTGATAGCAGAGGCATTTTCAGTAACAGTGGTCCAGCGGCTCGTCACTTGAAAGGGGCAACTCGGCTGGGTCGGCAGGGGGCCTTGTGAGAGCCTGGGATAAGCGCGCATGTGCAGCAGTCGCCCGCAGGGAGAAGTTGCCGGTCCTCCCCGTCAGTGCCAGGCTGGATATGGAGAAGGCCCCATATTTGGAGGCGCCATGCCGCAGGAGCAGGTCGAGCCCAACCCCGGTGGCCGCGTCGTCGACAACGACCCTCATTCTCTCCCAATTGCCGCCGAGGCGGCCACAATGAAGGTCAGGGATCGTTCCCCGAGTCAAGAACATCAGCGGAATTCAGTCGGATACCATCCATGCTCAACTTTCAGCCTTACGTGGCTTCTCGACCCAGTAAAACCGCGCGATTTCCATGAACTGCACTACGAATCAGCGCCGCTGTGGGTGAGCCGCAGCCAGATCGGATACTTCGCAGACCTGCCCAGCTTGGATGAAGTTGATGATCTTCTCACTACAACTGTGTCGAATCGCCTATCGCCGGCAGATGGTGAGCGGCTCACTCGGTCCGAACCGGATGGTACATCGTCAGATTACAACGTCCGGATGACCGGAAACGGTGCCGCAGACGTCCAAGCGGTCTACCGTTCGTATCATGATGGATTCACGGTCGTCATAAACCAGATGCACCGTCGCTCGGCGGCCGTAGGCCGCCTCTGCCGCAGACTGCAAGCGGTGCTACATCATCCAGTTGGGGCCAATCTCTATCTGACCCCAGCAAATGCTCAGGGCTTCCGGCCTCACGTCGACATGCATGATGTCTTCATTCTTCAGCTCCACGGGACGAAGGAATGGCATGTCTCGAGCCCATCTATTGAGCTTCCGCTCGTTAGCAGTCGGCACGGCAAGCAGAGTTTGCCAGATTTCCAGACGTACACGCTCGCGCCGGGGGACACCCTCTACCTACCGCGTGGTTACCGGCACGAGGCCGTCACGGGAGACTCGTCGTCGTTGCATCTTACGGTTGGTGTGCACGCCATCCGCTGGCACGACTTGCTCAAAGATGCGCTCGCGCTACTTGCAGAAGAAGATGTCATTTTTCGTAGCGCCCTTCCAGTAGGATATCCAGAAAAGCCGCTCGACACGGGGCAGGTAAGGGATATGGCGCGCCGTGTTTCAGTCGCATTGTCCGATGGTAAGCTCATGGAGAAGGCAAAGGAAAGAGTCACTTCCAGGCTTATCTCGGCGGACGTGACCACAGGTCTTAGCCGGTTCCGATCGCTCGATGCTATCGCCGGAATGAGCGACGAGTCAATCGTTGCGCGGCCATCAGAGATTCTCTGTCTAGTGCGGCTGACCCCGGATCGAGCCACAATCGAATTCGCGGGAAACTTTGTGACTGGGCCAAGGTTTCTTGCACCAGCACTCCAATTCATCGCCCAAAATGATCAGTTTACCGTCAGTGACCTGCCGGGTAACTTGTCCAAGGGTGATCGGATGGATCTAGTGAAGCGGTTGGTTACTGAAGGCCTTTTGGAGGTGTTGTAGGCATGAACCATGACAGCACGAATGACAGCACGAAGCCTTATCAAGAAGGCTTGATCGGCTCCGATCTAAGCAAGACTGGCCAGAATGCACTACGCATTTGGCGCGAGACTCTGGCTCTTCTTGATCCGCGTTACGGCGACAAGACCTTGGCGAAGGCAGCTGCGCGGGCAATGGTGGACGAGAAGTACCGCAGGCAGCTCGTAAAGAACTCCGAAGTGGTAACTGACGAGAACCAACCCGGATCACCAGACACGATCAACGTCAAGTTCTACGCGAACACCCCCAAAACGCTACACGTCGTCTTGCCGCCTCTGGAAAGTGAACTGGAAGGCCGTCCTGCTGCTCTTCGCGATGCTCTGCTCTCGCGCACATCTGATGCAGATGCATTGTTCATGGATGAGTGGGATTTGAGCGACCCCGGGAAGTATGACGAAAGAATTTTCCGACTGCCGAATCCCGGCGACCTATAGGGCAGGCTGATGCGTGCTCCCTCGCCGCGTGCGTGTATGTGCCGAGGTGGCCGGGTTGCCCGGTCTGGAGACTACGAACGCGACCCTTGATGATCAAGGTTGTCGAAGCCTTTGATCACGAACAGGGGCCGCGTTCGCGTGCGATCGATCCCGAGCGACGTTCTTCAGCGCCACTGCGGGGAGGAGTGCCAGCCCGCGCTGTTGGGCCTTGCCGTCGAGGGGCAAGGCCGTTCGCGGTAGCCGTCGCGGCGATCAGAGCCCCATCCATTTCCTGCCCGTCGTCCTGCACGAGGGGCAAGCTGTCGTCTCTCAGCGGCAGATCGCCGCGAAGAGCAACGAGATCCTCGCCTTCGCCCTGCTGCTGGATCCGCTCGGCCTGCGTAACCAGGTGATTACTCCCGACGCGATGCACACCCAGATCGGCCACGCCGAGCACATCGCCACTCGGGGCGCCCGCTACTCCTGGTCGTGAAGAGAAAGCAGAAGGAACACGGTCGCCGGTTGCGGTGCCTGCCCTGGCGCGAGATCCCGTCTCAACGCCGCACGTGCGACAAGCGGCACGGGCGCCAGAGATCCGCCGGCTCAAGGTTTGCGCCGTCCAGCCCGGACTCCTCTTCCCGTCCCGACCGAGGACTGACGGCCGCACCGGGTCCGGGCTGCGAAGCATTATGGGGTCAGCCCCCAGCGGATGTGCCCGCTGAGTCGCTGCCCGGCCTCCACCCCACCTGAGTCGATCCTTCCCCCAGGATCGACCTCCTGGATGCCCTCTGACCAGCCGACGGGCTTGATCACCAGGACTTTGAATCAGCCCTGGGTGTCGATCAGGGTCAGCTCGTCGCCGTCCCGCCACAAGTAGGCCGCACCCACCGGGAAGCGGAGCATGCGCAGCCTCGGCAGTACCTCGATCACATCCATGCACCCAGCTTGCACGGCCACCCTGGCGGCCATGCCCTCGTTCGCTGACGACTCACCAGGTGGGTGGCCCGAACCGGTCACTGACGTCGGCCCAGGTGCGGTTCTTGCCCGCCCAGTCACGCAGCCAACCCGCCTGCGTCCAGGACCACTTGACCGAACAGGCGCCGCTTCCGACACCGGCAGCAACCCGGCGAGGGTCAATGGTCACCCCGGTGCCGTCGATTCCCGGTGATGACGACGGAGAGGGCATCCCGGGCCTCTGTGCCGGCGAACACGACAGCATTCGGGATCGTCAGCCGAACGGGGGAAGGGCCTGGCTTCTCTCACAGCCCAAGGGGAGCCAGGCCGCCTGCCTGCCTGTCGCCTGTCGTCGCCACCATGAACTGCCGTACGGAGGGGCCTTGTTGACAGCATTGACAGGGATGCGCCAAGTCGGTTCACTGTTTTGAGGAAGGTACGGACCAGACTCGATCGCCGCCCGCTCGGCACACCATGGGACCGTCGCTCCTGGCCGTGCTCGCCGACCGGCATCCTCCATCGTGAAATCGAGGCGAGTTCCGGTGTCCCTGCGCAGCGCCGACATCGTTGTCGGATCACGGATTCTCAGTTTCCTCCTGGCGGCCGTTCTGGCGTGTGCGGCAGTCGTCCCGGCCGCGACGCCCGCGGCCGCCGCCACCCAGGTGTGCGTGCTGGCCTGTGACACGCTGGATCCCTCGCTGGCTCGGCAGGAGAGTTTTCCGGTACCGACCAAAGATCTCAACGGCCGGCGCCTCGTACTGCACGTCTCCGACGCGGACGACATGGCGTGGGCCAGCATCGACGGTGGTGTGACCGGCGACTCGGTGTGGCTCGACCGTTCCTGGGACGGCGGTGCCACCTGGGACGGGTTGCTCGGCAAGGCCGCCGTCCCGGGATCCTGGACCGGCACCAGGACGCTGATGTACGACATCACCGATCCCCGCAACCACCGACGCGGGCTGGTCCGGGCCTGCGGCGACGCCGCCGTCGTCGGCTGCACCGACTGGGCCTATCCGACCGTCTGTGACACGCTCTGCGACCGCACCGGCGTCGGCCAGGCGGCCGGCGACAACCAGCCGGTGCCGTCCACTGCTCTTTACGGTCGCACGATCCGGTTGCACGTCGACCAGAAGAACTCCATGGCGTGGGCGAGCATCGAGTCCGGTGCCGGTGGCGACGAAATCTGGCTGGACCGCTCCTGGGACGGTGGCTCGACCTGGCCGGACGGTTCCTCCCTCGGCCGCACCGTCGTCCCGCAGGGAGCCGCCGGCACGCGTACGGCGATGTACGCCACCCGTGATCCGCGCGGCCTCCTCTACGGTGGCGCGGTCCGCGCGTGCGGTCGTGAGGCCGGCCACCAGGAGGGGAGCTGCACCCTGTGGGCCAGGCCCGCACCGACCCGGGCACGCGCCGCGGCGGACGCCCTCATGTCGTCGTACGACCCCTACAACGCATGGTGGCCCAGCAGTTGGTGGAACTCCGCCGCCACTCTCACCTCGCTCATCGACTTCGCCAGGACGACCGGCACGCACGACTACGACTGGGTCGTCGCGCGCACGTACGATCAGAACAAGGGCGCCTTCGCCGCCGGAGTGCGCAGTTCGGACGCCATCGAGGGCCACTTCATCAGCCGTTCCATCGACGACTCGGGCTGGTGGGCCATCGCGTGGATCGACGCGTACGACTACACCGGCTACTCCCGCTATCTCGACGAGGCCGTCACCATCGCCGGATACATCCAGCAGTACTGGGACCCCGGCACCTGCGGAGGCGGCGTGTGGTGGGACCGGGAACGCACCTACAAGAACGCCGTCACGAACGGCCAGTACCTTTGGCTGACCACCGCGCTGCACCAGCGCGTCGCCGGCGACACGCTATGGCTTCAGCGGGCCAGAACCGCCGCCGCCTGGTACAGATCAAGCGGAATGATCAACTCTGCCGGGCTGGTGAACGACGGACTGACCTCAACCTGCGCCAACAACGGCGGCACCGTGTGGAGTTACAACCAGGGTCTGGCCATCGGCGGCTTCGCCGAGCTGTGGAAGTCGACCGGGGACGATTCGCTGCTGGCCACCGCGCGGACCCTGGCCGATGCCGCCATCAGCAGCCCGGCGCTGACCCGGGACGGAGTGCTCACCGAGTCCTGCGACGTCGGCTCGGCGTCCTGCGACGACAACCAGAAGCAGTTCAAGGGCATCTTCATGCGCAACCTCGCCGACCTCGCGAAGGCCACCGGTTCCAGCGCCTACCAGGGCTACCTCCAGAAGCAGGCGGACACGCTGTGGGCCCAGGACCGTAGCTCCCTCAACGCCCTCGGTGAACGCTGGGCCGGCACCCTCCCCAACCAGACCGACTGGCGTACCCAGGCCGGCGCTCTCGGAGCTCTCACCGCCGCCGCGGGCTGACGACCCGTTCGAGGTGCCGCCGCACACGGAGCTTTGACCTGCCGTGATCGGCCCAGATCTGCCGTGCGATCCGCGCGGGCGTGTACGGGCCGCGGGATCCTCCCGTCGAAGGCCGTGGCCGGCCACCCACAGGCGTCCGCGGGCGGCGGTGCGGAAGTCCATGCTGCAGTCGGACCGCCGCGCCCACGGCCCGCCTTCAACGCCGGAGGAGTGGGCAGGAGTGTGTTCCGGGTCGAAGCGGCGGAAAAGGCCTGGCACCTGCGGTCCACATCATCCCGGTGGCACTGGTCTTGGAGGATCACAGCCACAGCGGCGGAGCGCTCCGAGCCATCGGCAGGTGGTCGACCTCCAGCCGGATCGACGTTCCGTCGGCGAGGGGGAGTTCACCCTCGTGGTCGAGCCGGGCGGAGCAGCGGTCAGGATTCCCGCCAGCGACGTCGCCTTCCCCGGTCGCACGTTCGAACGTGGCTGACGTGTCCTGCGGGTGAGGATGACCATGTGGTTCGCTCAGGTCGGCTCAGCTGATAAAGGCTGGCTCGCGCCCCGTCTCGTGTCTCAAAATTCTCGGTGTGACAGACACGGAACCCACCGAGGAAGAGGCGCCGGACGGGCTGCTGGGCTGGTGCCTGGTGGCCAACGTGGCGCGAGAAACCGCGCACGGCGAGAGCGGTCTTGACCTCCAGCACGGCACGAAGCACTTCCGCGCGGGTGCCCTGCTGTGGCTCCCGCCCGTCCGCTGGGATCCCGGCTGGGGTCGCTGGCCCGCGGTGGGCCGGCACCGAGGCAACGGCCGCCGGTACGTCAACATGATCGTACGCGCGGAGGACCTGGAGAACTTCCGGGTCAAGGGCGTCTACAGCGAGGCTCTGGTGCGCAGCCTCAACGGTTACGAGCACGACCCGGCCGTACCCCGGACCCTGCAGAACCCGTGGACCCGCGAGCGGGCCCAGCGCTGGGCGGACGGCCGGAAACGCAAACGGGAGCTTCTCTTCATCGAAGGTCACCAGTACGCCCACCCGCGGATCTCCGTTCCCAACCCTCCGCCGGCAGAGATCCATATCGACGGTGAGACCCTCCACCTCGCCCGCTACGGCACCAGAGGAGCCCACTACAGCCGGATGCCCCCTCCGGTGGAATGGATTCCCGAGCCCTGAGCGGGATCTTCGAACGTGCGAACGGGAAAACTGGCGCCGTTGATGAGGCGTTCATCCCGTGGACTTCGTCGTCCCGCCGCACTCCGGTCGTCCACACGCTCTCCGGCAGCATCGCGATGGTCTGCTCGTCGGTGGCGTCGATGGCCCAGCCGGGTCGCGGCCCCCGCCGGTGTGGACCGTCCCCGGCGGTGGGACGGTAGTCGTTCTTCGGCGAGGCCGTCCAAGGCCGCGGGTCGGCCGTGTGCGGAGTGGGCGGGCGCACCCCGTGCGCGCCCGCCGCGGTGTCAGCAGGTCGCGCTGCTGGAGATCTTCACGCCGTTGACGGTGAGGCCGGGGCTCATCACGGTGGTCGTGTTAGGCCCGACGCAGAGCGTGCCCGCGTTGCTGCGCAGGTAGGCCACGTCGTCGTTACGGGTGTTGAGGATGACGTAGCCGTCGCGGGACGTGACGTCCTGGAATCCGCTGGTGATGACCTGGAACTTGGCGGCGGGGTGGCCGGCCGTGAGGGCTGCCTGATTCACGTAGAAGCAGACGTACGGGTACGCGCAGCCGTGCTGGACCGGCTCCGCGGTCGCGGCCGGGGCACCGGCCATGGACACGGCCGCGACCGCGCCGGCGACGACGGCGAGGTTCGCCGCTTTACGGATGACGGAGGTCGTACCGGGCTCATACAGTGTTTTCCATGAGCCGACCTAAGTTAGCCAAGGCCGCGATCACCCCGGGTGAGCCCGCCGCCATCTACTGCCGCATCTCGCACACCAAGGACGAGGATCAGACCGGAGTCGACCGGCAGGAGCGCATCTGCCGCGAGATCGCCGAACGCCTTCAGCTCGGTGTCGAGTCGGCCCACGTCTACATCGACAACAACCGTTCGGCGTGGCAGCGCAACCGCAAGCGGCCCGGGTGGGAGGAAATGCTGCGCGCGATGGCGGACGGAGAGATCCGGCACGTCATCGTCTACCACCCCGACCGCCTCATGCGGCAGCCCAAGGACCTCGAAGAACTCCTCTCGATAGCCGACGACAAGCGCGTGCTTCTGCACGGCGAGGCGAACCGGCGCGATCTCTCGGACCCCGACGACCGGTTCATCCTCCGTATCGAGGTGGCCCACGCCTGCCGCTCGTCCGACGACGCGTCACGTCGACTGAAGGACGCCCTGAAGGACAAGGCCCGCGAGGGCAGGCCGCATGTGGGCAGCCGCCCGTACGGCTACACGGCCAACGGCAAGGCGATCATCGAGGAAGAGGCGGAGATCGTCCGCGAGGTCTTCCGGCGGTATCTGGACGGCGAGTCACCCATGCACTTGGCCCAGGACCTGACCGCGCGGGGAGTGGCGACGTCCAAGGGCAGGACCTGGCAGCCGGAGCACGTCCGCCGTCTGCTGTCGTCCAACTTCGTGGCCGGTGTCCGCATCCACCAGGGCGAGGAAGTCGGAACCGGGACGTGGCCGGCCATCATCGACCGCGGCCAGTGGGACGAGGTTCAACGGCTCAGGGAGTACCGGGCCCAGCAGCACAGAGACGACCAGAAGCGACCGAGCCGCTTTTATCTGCTGCGCGGAGTCGCGACGTGCTCATGCGGTGCCCGCATGGCCGGTACGAACAGCATGCAGTACGCCTACTACCGGTGCATACGAGCCGACGAAGTCGGACAGCAGAAGTCCGGACGATCCGTCTCCGCCGTTCCTCTCGAAGCGTTCGCCCGCGATGTGGCGGTCAAGGTCCTCACGAAGTTGGACACGTCCGGCTACGAGCCCGCGACGACCACTCGCCCCGAGGCCGACGTGATCGCGGACGAGAAGGACCGCGCGAAGCTGGAGGAGCTGAAACAACTGTGGCTCACGGACGACGACTTCACGACCGCCGAGTTCCACACCATGCGCGCCGTCGTACTCAAGCGGGTGAAGGAGCGCCAGCGGAAGACGGTGAAGCGCCCCGTAGCCGTCCTGGAGGGCATCGCCGGACCGGAGGCCGAAGCCAACTGGAAGAAGCTGGAGGAGGCTGAGGACTACGAGCGGATGAACGCGATCTACCGGTTCCTGTTCGCGGCCGTGGTCGTACTCCCGGCGACGAGGAAGGGCAGGGGGTTCGACACCAACCGCGTGGACATCAAGCCGAACCCGCTGGACTAGGACGGTGTCCTTGGTGGGTACCGAAAATTCTTCGACTGCTCGGCGACCGTGTGATCGCGGGTGAGCACCAGGGTGTCTTCCACGATCAATACAGTGTCCCAGCGGGACCGCTTGCGCAGCTGCAACGCGAGCGCCGGGCCAAGATCGTCGATGATGCGGTCAGCTGCGGACTTCGATGCCTCATGCATGGCTTCAAAGAAAACCGCCACCACCGGAACGAGGATTCCAGCCTCTTGGCACCACCCCTTAAATCATCCCGACGACAACGGCGCCTGCGGGAGATCGCCGACCAGCCGCAACGGGGAAGCGCCGACCGCTCCTCCAACGGCACATTGATGACGTCCGCCAGTTGATGGTCGTCGTGCAGCTCTGCATCGAGAAGACGCAGACCTCCTCTTCGACTCTGTCGACCCTCAATCTTTAGGGGGAACTTTGTACGCTGATCGAAGCAAGGTGCTACTCATTCAAGACCTTGCGGGTAATTATCGAGATAGCAGATTTAACATAGGAGTTTTGGATGGAGAAATCAGCGACCACACGGTTCGACGATGCAGCGGTAGCTCTTCTCGCCGACATGCCAACTTGGCGCTTGCGCGCAATCGAGCGCATCGAACTGTCGAGCGCCTTCTGGAGCGAGCGCCGACGGGATATTCACGTAAGGCCACTTAAGGAAGTCTTGAACGAAAAGACGAAAAAATCCAGAGCACTCCAAAGGGAACTATGCAAGCTGGCCCCATGGACACAGAGAGATGGCCTTGACACTATCGAATTGATTCTCCCCATTACAGAACTCCCTAAAATCGCCCTACTTGACCTAAAGATTACGATTGCCGAGCGACAAGTAACTCGCCTTTCCAAAGATGAAGGCGCAAGGATTGCCGCTCAGTACGTTATCCAACTCGCCAGGGAGGCTGAGCTCACACCCGAGGAAGGAGAGCCGGAGTATCTTGTCGATTTTCTGACCTTTCTCTTTTATCATCCTTCCTACTCCTACGAAGAGACACTAAGAAAATACGAAAGGCTAGATTACCCCAGATACTTGGCGGATCGAGATTACCTTTGCACAAAAGAATCGGAGGTGCCAGTTAACGTCGACATGGCTAACAACTTTGCCACCTGGGCGAAGAGGTGTAGCTCGATCGCAAAAGTGGCAGAGAGTTATGTCATTCCAGATTATGCCAGCGGGGCGGAGAACCCGCTAATCTCGCTTCCTTACTTCTTCCAGGAGCTGGACCACAGATCGAAAAGGGAAGATATCGACGAGCACCTCGAGAGCGATGCGACCCACCCTAAATCAGAGGAAGTCAACAAGCTCCTTGAATATGTTTGCCACGTTGTCACGAAGGCCCACAACGAAGGTTCCCCGAACGCCGCCGCCAGCCGATTCCTCTCCGCATACTTTGCCTACGGGTACCGATGGATGGTTTTCGTTAAATGCACAGTACCGCTCGATCAGCCATTCACCATCACAGTAGAGGACAAGCGTGCCATTTACTTCCAACCAGAGAGACGACTGAATCGCACCGAGACACCCTACAATCGGCTCGTCAAACAACACGCCTGGCACATGGTGGCGTTCGCCGACGCGGAAACGAATCACGTCAGCGTGCGAGTAACTGACACGTCCGTACGCCTTAAGCATCGAAACGGATGGCCCAAAATTCTGAATGAGAAAGGAAGCGGAAATGAAATCCTGAACGGAAAAGGAACTGGAAATAAAAGCACCGCGAAACCTGACGAAAAGGAGAGCACCACCGAATTGTTCCTATTGCAGGACTCGACGCGGTCGCGACCCGAACGTATCTACATCGAATCTCCGTTGGGTCTCACCAGGGTTCAGGCATGGATGCTCAACCTTACGATTGGAATTACGCTATTGGCTTTCGCCTTGCTCGTTTGGCGCGTAGCAACAGATGCGAGTGATGTAGTTTGGATCGATTTCCCCGCGGGCCACAGTCACGGCCTAACCTCTGCGGATGTCACATTGATTCTAGTCCCAGTCGCATTCGCTGCTTCATACTTGCTCATCAGAGATAGCTCAACGTTGAGCATGCAGATCCGGCAAGTCCGTCAAATGATTCTCATGGGGGCGCTTTTTGCACTCCTAGCAGCCTCCTTTGTTTTGATGTGGACACATTATCTCAAAATCGGATAGACACTCAACCGCCTACCCGAATTTTCCTAAAACTTGCCTGCCGCTTCCTGCTTTCAGAACGTCGCGCGGTTATATTTACCGATAGGCGCAGCTTGTTAACCGGCGCTGGCTTCACCGGGCCATTAACTGAAATGCAGCATTCCGGCAGTCTGTTGATTCGGATGGTCAGCCATCGACGCAATGACTTGCTGATGGCAATCTCTACCCAAGTGACTTCCGCAGGTGCGTTCTCGATTCGCGTGGCACCATATGCCAAACCTGGCATGCAGTTTCGAGGCTAGAGATCATTCCGTACAGGGGTGAGAAGTCGTGCGAGTCGCGCAGCGTTCTTCGGCCCTATACGTGTCGGGAACTTGGCCGCCTGACGCTCGACCGCCCGAGCCCACTGCTCGTTGTGGCGTCTCGTCACCGGGGCGCCTCACGCTCGTCACAGGCGATCTCATGGTTGATGGCGATGTCCTCAGCTACTCCGGCGGCCAGGAGCGCCGCACCGCGGGTATAGCCGGAGCCGACGTAGCGCCAGTGCGCTTCAGTGGTTGTGTCGGGGGTGTCCGACGGACGACGGCCCCGGCGTTCTGCGCGTTCGGCGCGGAGTGCCGCGTATGTCATGGAGTAGGCGCGGGATTTGGTGAGGATGTGGCCGCGTTAGCCGAGGGTGTGGGCCCAGGCCCGCAGGTGGAGCGGCTCGTATTCGTGAAGGCTGCCGAGTCGCCAGCAGGTGCGCATGAGCGCTCGGACGTGGTCGCTGACGGAGGCCGTGTCGATGTCTTCCCGGGTGGTGATCCTGTGGTCGGTGCCGGCGCCTGTTTCGCTTGCTCCTTTGGTGACGTACTTGGCGACGTACGCGGCTACGGCGTCGTCGTCCGGTCCGAGGCCGTCGGCGCGGAGTGGCCCGGCGTCGAGCTGGACACCCCAGCGCAAGGCGAGTTCGCCGACGGCGGGACTGTGGGGAGGGCGGACCTGGACCCGCCGGGCGGAGGCACGCACGGCGTCGATGAGTCGGTCGGTGGTGCCCCACGGCGGGGGTTCGTCGTCAGGTCCGGCCGGTCCGTCGAGGCGAACGACAGCATGGACGTGGACGGCAGCCCGTTTCTGGTACTCGGCGACGCGGGCGAAGGACAGTCGGGCGTGATCGGCGAATCGGGACTGCACGAGGCCGGCCGAGGTGGCCAGCCGTCGTCGGACGCCGATGACGAAGCGGTCCCACAGCTTGCCCGCGTGTGCGTGCCAGAGGACGTGGGCCGGGTAGTCGTAGCAGTCGGCGCAGAGGGGTTGGCCGACGAGGGGATCGGTCGCGGCGTGGAAGGCGCCGCAGCCGAGGGGCCGACCGTGCTCACAGCGTCCGCGGTCGCGCCGGGGACGGCAGCGGTCCCCGTCACGATGCACGGGCCCGAAGGACGGTGCGGTCAGGGTGATGAAGAGCCGGGGTCGGTCGCGGACCGTTGTCGGGACGTTCTTGCCGCCGAGGAGGCCGGCGCGGACGAGGTGGTAGGTGTCGCCCGCGTGGAGTCGGGAGCAGGATGCGCAGACGGTTGAACGCCGGTTGCGGCACCGGATGAGGAGCCGTTCACCGGGCTCGTTGCGGGTGTCGTAGTGCTGGATGATCTCGCCGGTCGAACCGTCCAGGGTGGTGGTCGACCCGGACAAGTGCACAGGGTGCGCGCACCCACCGGTGGCCCGAACCTGGTCGAGCCAGCGGGCGAACTGGGGATCTTGGGCGATGCGGATGGCGTCGCGGTCTGCTTCGGGGAGCCGACGCAGGCGCGCCGCGCGGTCGAGGGCGGCGCGCCTGTCAGCCGAGGTGAACTCGGGTGTGATGGTGGTGACCTTCCGGGGTGGGCCGCCGTAGCGGCTCGGGTGGTGGTGGGTGGCGCGCTGTCGGTCATGGGCTTGCTCCTTCGGTGGTCAGGTGGCGGCTCGATGGGTCAGCGGATGGTTCCGGTCCCCCGGCAGACGCGGCAGCGCCGATGTCGGCCGGTCCAGGTCCTGCGGGCTCCGTCGCCCTTGCAGACGGGGCATCTCACGCGAGGCATGGGCATGGTCCTGCGCCTTCCGGCCGGGCTAGAAGTGGGCGAAGCCGCTCAGGCCCCAGGTCATGAAGCCGTTGATGGTGAGGCTGACGGGGGTCTGGCCGAGGTACATGCCGAACAGGGCGATGCAGACGGCTTCCCAGGCACGGACGTCGCGGGAGCGGACGAGGAGGAAGGTGATGATCCCGAAGACGACCACGAGGGACACGGCGGTACCTGTGCTGATCACTTGTCGTCTCCTTCGAGCGCCGCGAGGGCGCGGACGATGCCGGGCAGTTCGGGGGTCAGGGCCGCGTGCTTGCGAGCCGTTGCTGCGGCCTGTTCGGTCGAGGTGAGGTGGGAGCGGGCCCGGCTCCAGCCGCCGTCCGGGCCGGTACACACGGCCACGCCCTGTTCCCCTGCGGTGATCGACTGGGCGACAACGACGGCGTCCTTGTTCAGGTCGCCCAGCGTCATCTCTGCCGTGCCGGGGTCGTTGACGCGGTGGCAGATCCGGCCGCCGAGTTGGGCCCTCAGCGCGGTGACGCCGGGGCCGAGGTCGGAGCCGACGCGTTGGCCGGCGACGACCAGGTGCACGCCGAGCGCGGCCCCGAGCTGAGCCAGGCGGAGCAACAGGGTGGAGCACTGTTCGGCTTCCGCCTTGCTCTCGCGCCGCCCGTCGGACAGATACAGCTCCGCGATCTCGTCGACGATCACCACGACCGGCACCGGCCGCAGCTTCTCCGGGAGCTCCCATATCGAGCGGACCCCCGCAGTACGGCAGACACTCATGCGGTCCTGCATGTCGACGGCGAGTGCGGTGAGTACGGCGACCGCCTCACGGCGGCAGGTGGTGAGTGCGCTGAGTCGTTCGGTGAAGAGGCCGAGTTCCATGCCGCCCTTGCAGTCGATGCCGACCAGTGCGACGGGTTGCGGGGCGAGTTGCGTGATCAGTCGGGCGAGCAGTGTGGATTTGCCGGAGCGGGTGGCGCCGGCGATGAGCCAGTGCGGGACGAGTCGCAGGTCCATGACCCAGGCGCCGCCGCTCTCCAGTACGCCGATCAGGGCGGACAGGAGAACGGCGGGCGCCGAGGCTAAGCCCGGCCGGGCCAGCGGATCACTTGCCGTCGCCGTTAGGAGCACGAGGCCGCGTTCCGGCGAGGTGGCCCGTACCGCGTGCACCTTCCACGCGTGCACCATGGCGTCCGCCGCCTTCATGTAGGTCGCTGGTGTCTGGCCCGCGTGCAGCCGCACAGTCGCCGTCAGCCCCATGCGGTTGGCCCGCGGGAAAGAAAGCCGGGGTACGACGGGCCGCAGTGGATCGCCCTTGACGACCAGGTCGCCGAGCAGTCCGCGGGGCGGGCGCCGGGAGACGGTGAGGTCGTTGAGCATCGCGACCTTGCGCCAGGTGAACACCACCCGGCACGCGGCGACCGGGTATCCGGCGAGGTACCAGTGCCAGGCCGGACGGTGCCGACGCAGCAGGTCACCGACGACGAGCACCCAGGCCAGCGCGGCGAGAGCGAAGGCGAGTGCGATCGGCCCCATCACGCACCGCCGGACTTGGTCGTCGGCGCGGGTGCGGGAGTGCCGTGGACGGGGGTGATGGCGTCGGCGCGGAAGCTGATTCCGTGCCGGTCGCCCATGGCCCAGGCGAACGCGGTCAGTCCGGTGACCTTGAGGATCTGTCCTTCCTCGATGCCCTTGGGCTCACCGGCGACCGCGATCTCGATGACGGATATCCGGCGTCCGTCCTGTCGCACGGTGACGGCGACGGTGTAGATGGTGTTGCCGTCGCGGTCCTTCTTGACCTCCTGTGTGTCGAAGTTGCTGATCTTTGCTTCGGGTGTGATGGCGCATCGCAGTACACCCAGTCGTGCCGTATCCACGGGAATGGACTGCATTGCTTGGCCTCCTTGGCCAATCGAGGACGCCTGACACATTCAGACGTCACTTGTCCTTACGAGTGATGACTATGTGCCTCTGTACGCCGAGGGGTCAACTACTTATGCTGACGAGTGATGTCGCGCGTGCGACGTGTCTACGACCTCACCCGGAGATGCCGAGATGACAGAGATCCAGCGCCCCGGAGCCCTCTACCAGCAGGTCGCCGCCGCGATCCGCGAAGCGATCCTGGCCGGCGAGTACGAACCCGGAGGCCCGCTCCCCTCCGAGGCCCAGCTCATGGAGCGCTACAAGGTCTCGCGCCCCACCGTCCGCAACGCCGTCGCCGCCCTGCGCGCGGAAGGCCTGATCGACGTCCACCACGGCAAGGGCAGCTTCGTCCGCCCCGCCGGCGGCCCCGTCGCCGCGATCTCCCGCCACATCGGCAGGACACCGGCCGGGCATTTCAGGCTGTACGGCGTCGCCACCTGGCAACAGGCCGAGGAACCGCACACCTACCGCACCCACACCACCGAAGCCGCGGCCCAGCTGCTGGGACTCCAGACGGAAGAAGCCCTGTTCGGCTGTGACCAGCTGCTCGCCGACCCGGCCACCGGAACGCGCGCGATGCACCGCACCCTGATCCCCTTCGCCACCGCCGAAGCCGTACCCGATCTCGGCAAGACGCCGGACGCCGCCCCCGCCGCGATCTACGCCATGCTGACAGCGGCCGGGCACCAGCTGTGGTGGTCGGAATCGGTACGGGCCCGCATGCCACTGCCCGACGAGCGCACCACGCTGCGCCTGCCCGACGCGACCCCGGTCCTACACGTCTCCCGCGTCACCTGCGGCACCGACGACCAGGCCCTCATCCTCGAAGAACTCCGCATCGGAGCAGCCCGCACCGAACTCACCTACCGAATCGACGCCAGCGAGTAGCCCGCACGACGAACCCGCACAGGAACACCTGCGCGCCCCTTGATGCATGCTCAGGACATGAGCGCGTTCAGAAGCGATCTGGACCTTGAGGTCTACGACGTGACGGGCAACGGGGGCCAGGTCGACGTCGCAACCAACGCCCTGGACGGCACAGTTCGCCTGGCGGTGCTGTTCACCCAAGAGATCTACCTGTCGGCCGACGACGCCGAACGATTCGCCCAATCGCTGCTGCGCGCCGCAGAACACGCCCGCCGCTTCGAGCCGAAGACCGACCCAGAACCGTAGATCGGTCGAAACAGTCTTCACTTCCTCAAGGGCGCGCCTGCGGCGCGCCGGGCAGCCCGGCCGCCCCGGCCGGGCGTGCGGCGTGGCCGCCGGTCCCGTCCGGTCGCCCG
>NZ_JBIAQF010000050.1:0-30594 GCF_042888885.1 Streptomyces sp. NPDC002742 | reverse complement strand
GGGGGGACCCTGTGGGAGAGTAGGACGCCGCCGAACAAATATTACAGAAACCCCCGTACCGGGAAACCGGTCACGGGGGTTTTCTGCGTTCAGGGTGTGTTTTCGCGGACCTGGCAAGGGCACCGACCTGCCTCGCAGTCATGAGCAGGTTCAGCGGTCGCCCTCAGCGTCGCTAACGAGGCGGCCACGGTGGCCGGCGGGCCATCGCTCATCCACGTCGGAGGCGACTGACCGGCACGTCGTGCAGGCCGTCGCCCTCAGCGGGGACCACGAGTACCCGTAGCCGGTCAGGTCTTCCCGCTCGATGTTCACACCACACAGCGTCACCGACGTCACGACGGCGTGCTCGACCTCTGGGGTGCTGGACTCGTCAACCGCAGCACACCACCGGTCTGTAGTGCGTTGATACGGCGGACGCAGCACCTCACCGGACTCCATGACGATGGCGGTCGCGAGGCAGTGGCCGCACGTCACCCACGTTCCGCCTGCCGGATTCGTTGGAAGCGGATCAAGACCACCAGACAACTCGCAACCGCACACGTCGCACACCATGCGGATGATGATCGCAGGCCCCTCCGGGATCGCGGGGTAGCGAGGAACACGGCGAACTTCGTGCTGTGACCGGCAACGTTCACCGGTTTGCCATGGATGAACGGAGAGTTGGGCAGGGCGGAACCGATGTCTGGACTACTGCGCTGAGGGAGCGCGCTGTGCGGTGAGCACGGGCTGGTAGTACCCGCTGGAGGCCGGACTGTGCCAGGCGACGTTGGTGAAGCCGGCTTCAGTCACGAACTCTGTCAGCTGCGGGGGCGTCAGCGCCCAGTGGATGGTCCGGCGGACTCGGACCTGCCAGGTGTTCTTTGAGGGGATGAGCTGGAAGTGCTCCAGGTCGTAGCGTTCGCCGTCTTCGTGCCAGTGCCACAGCTGGAAAGTGATCACTTGGCCGTCGTGTGTTTCCGTGACCTGGGGAGGTGTCGACGTGGGTCTGGTCTGGCGCGTCTCGTCATAGGCCCGGACAGTGATCATCAACAGTCCGTCGTCTCGGAGTACCCGTCTCATGCCGAGGAGTGCCGCCCGGAGATCTTGCCCGGAGAGCAGGTGCGTGAGCGAGTTGTCCGCGCAGAGGACGACGTCGAATGATGTTTCTTTGAAAGGCAGTTGGCGCATGTCGGCCGCTGCGGCCGGAAGTCGGCTGTCCCGGGCCGCCGCCTCGGCGGCGGCGCGCGCGGCGGCGACCGGGCTCAGGTCGCTGCCGATTACTTGGTGCCCGGCCAGGGCCAGGCCGATGGCCTGGGTGCCGATCCCGCACGAGCAGTCCAGGACGGTGTGTGGTCCCGCGCCGAGAGATTGGCGCAGGAGGCCGCCCAATACTCCGGCCTGGTAGGCCATGCTCGCGTCCCAGTCCCGGAACATCAGGTGGTAGTCGTGGGCCAGATCGTCGTAGAAATCCCGCACGGAGAGCTCGGACATGTATCCCACCGTAGTGCGTGGCCGCCGGCGGGGTGCGGGCAGTTTTAGGCAGCGGCTGCCTGTCTTCGGCCGCCCCAGCGGAGGTAGGCGTGAAGTGCGCGTGTCTGGACGGTGTGGTTGGGTCGGGCCGGCCTCACGACCAGGCTCCCGTCCACTCTCGTCCGCGCCGGGCCTGTGACTGCTTCCGCTGCGGTGTCTGGTTGGATGCGGACATGGGCAACGGTAGTCACGAGGAATCAGGTCTCTCCAAGAGCACCTGGAGCGACGCAGATTTCGAAGACATGGGGTGGCATGACGCCACCATCCACGGCTTGTCCGTCCAGCCGGCCAGCGACATCCTGCCGCGTCTTCTCCTCGACCTCGACTACATCGTCCGCTGGGTCCACCCGGTCCCGCCCGCAACCTACTTTTCGTTCTGGGTCTCTCCGGCAACACTCGTCTTCGAAGATGTCTTCGACCTTGAGGGCGACCTCGACTTCAAGGGCTGTGCCGTGGACTTGGAGGTCGACAGGGTGCACCGGCTGGTGGCGGACGATGCCCGCCCGAACTTTGCACACTGTCCGCTCTGGCACATCGAAGGCCACGCGTTCGAGTTGAAGTTCCGAGCCTCCGGCTTCCATCAGTATTTCCGGCAGACTCCGAGGCTCGTATCCCGGCAGGCATTGCCCTATGCCGAACGCGGGGGTTGTGCCTTCACCGAACTGGGCTTCAGCTGACTTGTGACCTTCCGAGGCCGCCTCTGCCAACAGTGGGCACGGCAATCGCGTCGACACAACCTGGGCTGGCCAGGTCTCAAGCACGGTCTTACTGCTGCTCGGGCTTCGCCGTCCGGGACATGAGCGCGGCGGCCACGTTTGGGACATTGGTAGGGCCGTCGATCACCGCGGCGACGACCTCGGTGATCGGCATCTCAACCCCGTGGACCCGTGTCGCAGGGAGACATGGTGGCGGCGACGGCTCGGCGGCGGCGAGGGCCGAGGTTTCGGTCGAGCCACCGCGAGCGACGGAAGGCGAGAATCCGTCGGTGCGGAGTTCCGGCGTTGACATCTTTGCGGGCAGTCGCTTTACTCCGGGACAGCACCGGAGCCGTGCTCCGTGTTCAGAGACACGCCCAGCCGGTATGCAGGCCTCGCGCCGCGAGCCCGGCCCGAGTCGCCAGGACGTCCTTACGCGTCCGAGGCGGGGACGTGCCCTCTTCCCCCTGGGAGCTCATCCATATGAGCCGTTTCAGTCCCCCTTCCCGCAAGCTCATGGCTACCGCTGTCGGCGTGGCCACGCTGGTCGGTGCCCTGGTCGTCCCGGCGGTCTCCGCGCAGGCCGCAGCCGTGCCCCTGCCGCCCGCACACGTCGGCTTCGACTATCAGATCGGCGGTGCCTACACCCCGCCGGCCGGGGTGAAGGTCGTCACCCGGGACAACGCTGCCTCCCCGGCGGCAGGCCTGTACAACATCTGCTACATCAACGCCTTCCAGGCGCAGCCGGGTGCCGAGAGCGAGTGGGACTCCGACCTCCTGCTGCGCGACTCGTCCGGCAAGGTCGTTTACGACGAGGACTGGGGCGAGGCCTTCCTCGACGTCAGCACCGACGGCAAACGGCAGCGGATCGCGAGCAAGATCGGAAGCCTCATCGACAGTTGCAAGGCCAAGGGCTTCCAGGCGATCGAGCCCGACAACTTCGACAGCTACACCCGTTCCGGGAATCGCCTGACGGCCGGCAACGCGCAGGCGTTCATCAAGCTGCTCTCCGCCCGTGCTCACACGGACGGTCTGGCCATCGGCCAGAAGAACACGCCCGAGCTGGCTATCAACCACACCGCCAACGGTCTGGACTTCGCCGTGGCCGAGGAGTGCGGCCAGTACGACGAGTGCGGCGACTACACCAGCGCCTTCGGTAACAACGTGATAGTGATCGAGTACACCAACTCCGGCAGGTCGAAGGCCTGCAACGGGTGGGGCAGCACGCTGAGCATCGTCCAGCGCGACGTGGACGTCAAACCGGCGGGCAGCAGCGGCTACGTGCGCAAGACCTGCTAGACCGCCGACCGACTCGAATGGGGTGCCGGCTTGTGGCGGCTGGGGTGCCGTCGCAAGCCGGCATGGCTTCCACCGTCCCGCACTTGGCCGTCTCCTTCGAACTGGTCCAGTCCGACCCGGGTTACCAGGGCTGCGGCGCCGGAAACGCCCCCGTGTTGTGGCGCCCGGTATGCGGCGTAATCTGGGCCGCGTTGACGGCGGATCTCTGCCAGACTGGCTTCGTTCACTTCAAGCAGCAGCGTTTGTCCACCGCTTCGGGAGGCAGTTGGCGGTTGGCAGCGCCATGGATGTTCGCGAGAAATGAGTTCTGGCACAAATCTTGGGGAGCGTTCGCGGAGCGTCACCCCGATGTTCGATTGCGCGAGGCGAGTTCCCGTGAGACCGCGTACGCCTACCGCCCGACAAGCGGGGATGACGCTCCGTCAGATATCTCTTTGTCTCCGCCGCGGTCGGCTGTGGTCGGTGACGGTGCTGGTTATGCAGGCCGATGCAGCATTCTGGGATTCGCTGGTGTTCGGCGGGATCGACGACGTGGATGTCGAGGCGGTGACCGTTGCCTTCGGCACGGTTGATGTGATGGCGAGAGGCCGCGCGACAGGGGCAGCATGTCCGGACTGCGGTGGCTTCTCGAACCGGGTCCACGACTGCTATCAGCGCAGGTTGAAGGACCTCCCGCTCGGCGGGCAGAGCGTCGTGATCACGCTGACGGTCCGGCGTTTCATCTGCGGATCGGAGGACTGCCCGCGCCGCACGTTCGCCGAGCCGTTCGCCCAGTTGACCGCCCCGTGCGCGCGGTTCACCACGCGGCTCAACCACATCCTGGAACGGGTCGGACTCGCGCTCGCCGGACGGGCCGGTGCCCGGCTAGCCGCCCAACTCGGCTTCGGCGCGGGGAGGATGGCCTTGCTGCGTAGGGTCATGGCGCTGCCCGACCCACAGGTCGGCACGCTGCGAGTGCTGGGGGTGGACGACTTCACGATCCGCCGGGGCCAGACCTACTCCACCGTCTTGACCTGCCAAGAAGCCCATCATGTGGTCGATGTGCTCCCGACACGCGAAGCGGTGCCGCTGGCCGAGTGGTCGACCGCCCACCCCGGCGTGGAGATCATCTGCCGGGACCGGGCGGGCGCCTACGCCGAGGAGGCACGACTCGGTGCCCCCGACGCTCTCTAGGTCGCAGACCGGTTCCATCTGTGGCAGGGCCTCGGCCGGGCCGTGGAGACCTGTGTCGCCGCTCACCGGGACTGTCTGCGCGCTCCGTCAACTACTGGCCCGTCGCAGCACAACCCGACTCCTTCCCGGCCGGATCCGGCCGGCCGGCGAGCCGAGCGCAAGAAGGCCGTGCACGCTCTGGTCGTCCCTGAGCGAGGAAGACCGGGCCGGGCTGAAGGACGTCCTGGCCCGTTGCCCCGAACTGGGCACCTCAGCAGGGCACATCCGCGACTTCGGCGAGATACTCACCGGCCCCCTCGGCGCCACGCTCCCCACCTGGATCAACGCCGTCGACGCCAGCCAACTGCCCGGCCTCACCAGCTTCGCGCTCCGCCTGCTTCGCGACCTCGATGCCGTGACGGCCGGACTCAGCCTGGAATGGAGCTCCGGCGGCACCGAAGGCGCCGTGAACCGCATCAAGAAGATCAAGAAGCAGCTCTATGGACGAGCCGGATTCGCACTACTCCGCAAGATGATCCTGCTCCAGTAGTACCTGATTCTGATCCGCCGGATTGAGATTCCGGTGGCAGAGCACGCTCAGAGGGGGAACATCCTCGCGGCGGCTTGACCTTACCCTCACGGGCAAGGTTTAGCGTTCTTCGAGGTGAGAGGCATGCAGATCAGTGAGCTGGCCCGGCGGGCGGGCGTGACGACGAAAGCGGTTCGTTACTACGAATCGCTGGGCTTGCTCACGCCCGGGCGGCTGGCCAACGGCTACCGGGACTACAACGAGCACGACGTACGACTCACGCAGGAGATCCGGGCGCTCGGCAGTCTCGGAATCCCGGTTGAGCGCACTCGCCCGTTCCTGGAGTGCCTCACGGCCGGCCACCAGCACGCCGACGACTGCCCGGCCTCGCTGGCCGGTTACCGGGACGCGATCGACGAGCTCACTCAGCGGATCGAGCGACTCACCGCCCGCCGGGCGGTACTGGTCGCGCACCTGCAACAGGCCGCCCACCGCGGCAGCCGTCTCTCACCGGCCAACGAAGGAGGAGACCTGATGACTGATTACACGAGCGTGCTCGCCGACCTGCCCGTCCCCGAGGACGACGGCGCGGCTGCTCATCTGCTCGGCACGAAGGTGCCGCACCTGGAACTCCAGGGCACCGGCGGCACAGCCGTCCGCCTCGACGCGCTCGGCGCGGGCCGCACGGTGATCTACATCTACCCGCTCACCGGACGACCGGGCGTCGACCTGCCCGACGGCTGGGACTCGATTCCCGGGGCGCGCGGCTGCACTCCCGAGGCATGCGGCTTCCGCGATCACTACCAGGATCTTCTCGCCGCCGGCGCAGACGGCGTGTTCGGCCTCTCCAGCCAGGAGACCGACTACCAGCGTGAGGTCGTCGAGCGGCTCCACCTGCCGTTCCAGATGCTCTCCGATCCTGCACGGAACCTGGCCCAGGAACTTGATCTACCCACGTTCGAGACAAGCAGGCTGACGCTCTACAAGCGGCTAACTCTGATCATCCGCGACGGCGTGATCGAGCACGTCTTCTATCCGATCTTCCCCCCGAGCGAACACGCAGACCAGGTCCTGACGTGGCTCCGGGACAAGCCCCTGTAGAAGCCGGTGTTCAGTGGTCGGGTCGCCTGGCGGAATCTCACCCCCGGGTGACCCGAACCACTGACGCTCCGCGACCGCTCCCCAAGATCTGTGCCAGAACCGAGAAATGACGTCACTGGAAGTCTGTCATCCGCCGGTGATGGCCAGCAGGAGGCCGGAGGCGATCAGGCCCGCCTCGATGATGAGGACGAAGACGTGGGCCGGCAGCCGGTCGACGATCTTCTTGCCCACCCAGGCCCCGGCCGCGCTGGCCGGGGCGAGGGCGAGGCCGATGGCAGCGCTGGTGGCGGTCAGCACGGCAGCGACGCCGAAGACAAAGAGCTTGGTCAGGTGCATCACTACCGCGGAGGCGGCCTCGGTGCCGATGTAGGCCCCGCGCAGCAGGCCCCGGGCGAGGAAGGACGGGGCCACCATCGGGCCGACCGAGCCGACGAGCGCGGAGCCGAACCCGGAGGCGGCGCCGACGGCGGCGAACGCGCGGTCGTCGAGCCGGGCCGCGTGCGGCTTCCAGCGCCGCCAGACGACCATGACCAGCAGGAACACGCCGATGACGCGCGTGAGCGCGGGCAGCGGAGCGGTGGCGAACAGCACAGCCCCGGCGGCAGCGGCCGGGACGGCGCCGATAGCGAAGATGCCGACCAGGCGCCGGTCGACCTCGGCCCGGTTGAACCACACCCTGCTGCCATTGCTGGCCAGCTGGGCGACGGTCAGGACCGCGACCGCGTCCCGGGTGCCGAGGACGGCGACGAACACCGGCAGCAGGAGCACCCCGCCGCCGAACCCGGCCACCGCCGACAGCGCCGCGGTGGCGAACGTCGCGGCCACCATCACGACCACCAGCAGACCTGTCTCCATGGCAGCGCATTGTTCCCGCTGTCGTGGGCGCGGGCCGCAGCGGGGGTGTCGGACACCCTCCGGCCCGCCAAGTCCCCCACCGCCTTCAAATCTCAGGTTCTGTGACCCATGACTGTAGGTAACCGGTTAGATCTCGAAGAGGACCTCCTCTTGTGGCGGGATCAGGGGCAAGGACGTCACGAAGGCGGGCAATGCCCTGCGCCACTTCGAGCCGTTTGCAGCTTCGGCCCACAGCTCGGCGCGTTCGGACAGACCGGAGACCACTTGGTCCAGAGCGTGGACGGCGAGCGTTCGAAGGGCTGCGGCAACTCCGGTAGCGGCTTTGATGGGCCGTAGTTCGAACACGCCGGCTCGCCGTTGGGGCGCTGGGCGGGGACCAGGCAGCCGCGGCCGCTGCTCGCTCGCCGTCGGAGGTATCCAGGTGGTCCGCAGGTTCGGCGGCGCGTTTGAGTGCGCCGCGGATCATGGATTCGCGTTCTTCCGACGTTGCATCGTCCAGGTCACCTCCGAAGTCGGCGGCGGTGTCGTTTTCGAAGGGGCCGATGTCCCAGGTGCCCATGTCTCTCCTCGCGCGGCTGCCCGGAGATCGTCGCACTGGCCACCGACAGCGAGGTCAGAAGGCAAGCAGCACCCGTTTGCGCAGGAGCTTGAAGCCCCGGAACACGGTCGGCACGCGCCAGCGGATCCCGTCGATCAGTTTCCGGCAGCCAACCGGCGGTCGTCATACCATCGCGCCGATGCCAACGGCTCCAGCATGGACCACTGCTCGTCAGAGAGATCCGTTGCGCAGGCGAGGGTCGGCGAGGGCTTCGATCGTGCCGGGAACGGGCGTGAGGGTGGGATGATCCTGTTCTCTCCGGTATGCCTGGCGACGCCACGTCAACCGGATCGCCGGTGACCGACGAGGAAGACGAAGGATCGATGACGCTGAATGTGGGCCAACGGGTGCGGCTGGCGGCGGATCTCCGGTTGGCCGGGTCGGTGACCCCGGATGGGGAGCCTCCGGAGGAGTCTGGCGCCTTCGCTGCCTCTCTGGCCTTGGCAGCAGGCATCGAGGGCACTGTCGAGCGTGTGGACGAGCACCATCGGCAGCAGAGCCACGAGGTCAGTGAGTACCTGCGCCTCAAGTCGCTCCTCGACGACTTCGGCCATCAGATGCCGTCCGCGAGCAGAACACAACTGGAGGAGCAGGTCGGGGCCTTGGAAGAGCACTGGGCCGCTTACCAGCGGCGGATGCTCCGCGTCACGGTCCGCGTCCGGCTCGACAACGGATTCGTCATCGACGATGTCCCCGAGGAGGTTTTCGCCCGCGCCTGACCCGGCGAGTCGGGGCGCTCCCTTCCCGCGTGCCGGACTGAAGTCGGGCAGGACACTCGGGTTTGAGGCTGTAGTGCGGGTCGAGGCTGTTCTTGGCGGCTTGCAACGCCAGTGCGGAGGGCTCGGGGCGCTGGAGGTCGCAGGCGGAGCGGTCACCGTGCCGTCACGGTTCCAACTGGAGCGCCCAATGGCACGACTCACAGTGCTACTTGGCCGAACGGCGCCCTCGGGGGTGTCCATGGGCCGCTACTTCCGAGGCTCCTTCAGGCGGGTGAAGGAGAGGATCGTAGATTGTGCCCATGATCGATGAGACGTCGCCCGAGCGGTTAGAACGGTCCGCAAGACGGAGGCACGCGGCCCCGAAGGAGCCGAAGAGCGGGGGCGGACTGCTGCGTTCGTCCGCGCTGATGGCGGCGGGAACGGTGGTCTCGCGTGCCACCGGACTGATACGGCAGGTGCTGCAGGCCGCCGCGCTGGGCACGGGGCTGCTGGCCACCACTTACAACCAGGCGAACACGGTGCCGACCAGCCTGTACTTCCTGCTGATCGGCGGCGCGCTCAACTCTGTCCTGGTTCCCCAACTGGTTCGGGCCCGCGCGGAGGATCCCGACGGCGGCGCCGCCTTTGAGCAGCGCCTGGTCACCCTGGTGTTTTGCGTCCTCGGTGTGGGGACCGCGCTCGCCACGTGGGCCGCTCCTGCGATCATCAGCGTCTATCAACGGGACACACCGTCCACGCACGACGCGTTCGAGCTGACCGTGGTCTTCGCCCGCTTCCTGCTCCCGCAGATCTTCTTCTACGGCGTGTTCAGCATCTTCGGCCAAGTCCTCAATGCCCGGAACCGGTTCGGCGCGATGATGTGGACCCCGGTCCTCAACAACCTTGTCCTGATCTCCATGTTCGGCCTCTACCTCGGCCTGATGACCGCTCCGGATCAGGTCTCGGACATCAATGACGCCCAGGTCAGACTGCTCGGTGTCGGGACCACACTCGCTCTGGCCCTGCAGGCGCTCGCCTTGATCCCCTACGCCCTCGCGGCCGGTTTCAGGTTCCGGCCGCGCTTCGACTGGCGAGGAACCGGTCTGCGCAAGACTGTGAACGCCGCCCGCTGGACCCTGCTGTTCGTGCTCGCCAACCTCGTGGCCGGCACAGTGGTCACGAGGTTGGCCTCCGCTGCCGACGCGGTCCTGCCGCAGGCCGGCGTCGGCTACACCGCCTACAGCTACGCCCAGCAGATCTGGATGCTGCCCCAGTCGATCGTCACGGTCTCCCTCGTGACCGCCCTGCTCCCGCGCATGAGCCGGGCAGTGACCGAGCATCGTCTCGACGACCTGCGCGTCGAGCTGTCCCGCGCGCTGCGGGTCAGTGGTGTCATCATCGTCCCGGCTGCCTTCTTCTTCCTCGCCTTCGGTCCTCAGATCGCTCGGCTGCTGTTCGCCCACGGCGCCGCCGACGCCGTCGGCACCGTCCCCCTGGGCCACATGCTGCAAGCGTTCGGCCTGGGACTGATCCCGTTCTCCGCCCAGTACCTCCTGCTGCGCGGCTTCTACGCCTTCGAGGACACCCGCACGCCGTTCCGGATGGCTCTGTGGATCAGCGGCATCAATATCGCTCTCGCCATCGGCTGCCATCTCCTGTTGCCCCCGCGCTGGGCGGTCACGGGGATGGCCGCCGCGTACGCCCTGTCCTACGCGATCGGCCTGGTGCTGACCGCCTTGCGCCTGCGGCGACGCACGCAGGGGCTGCTGGACGGTCGGCGTATCTGTCGCACCTACGCAAAGCTGACCGTGGCCGCCACCGCGGCCGCGGGTGCCGGGTGGTTCATCGCCCGCTCCTGCAGTCAGGGCTTGGTGGTGTCAGCCTCTTGGACGCCGGCGGTTTCGCTGACTTCGGGCGGCATCGCCTTGGTCCTTGTGTTCCTGGTCTTTGCCCGGATCCTTCGGATCCGGGAACTGCGCAGCCTGCCGGGTCTGAGCTGAGCCCGGCACCACTGCGTGACACGACTGGCTCCACGGCTCGCCAACCGGCCTTCACCCGGAATCCTGGAAACGGGTTATGTGGCTGGGGCCAGGGTGGTTGATGCCGTGGCGAGGGCCTGCTCGCAGGCGGTGGGACGGCGTTGTCCGAGACGGGAGTGACGGCGCCGGGTGTTGCAGCGGTGTAGCCACCGGAGTACCGCCAGGTGAGCCTCGCGCTCGCTGGTCCAGCCCTTGGCACCCCGCGGCGTTTCCCGCTTGCAGGTCGCGTTGAACGACTCCGCGAGCGCATTGTCCGCGCTGCTCCCCACCGCGCTCATGGACTGCCGGTTGCCGGTCCTGTGGCAGGCGGCAGTCCATGAGCGCGGCGAAGCTGGATCGGGCTCCGTGATCGGTGTGGATCACGGCCCCGGCAAGGCTGCCGCGGATCCGCTCGGCCGCGGCTGCTCCGGGTGACGTCGCCGCCGTATTCCGCGGCGCGGTCGCCCTGCGCCGATCGTGGTCAGTGCGGCAGTCCGACGTCGGCCGCCTGGCGGAGGACCTCACCGCATGTAGGGGCCGGGGCCGTCGCTCGCTCGGCGAGGAGGATCAGGGAGTGGCGTACTTCTCTGCTCAGCTGGAAGAGCTGGCGGCTCGCCTGTCCGCTCTCGTAAGCGGACAGGCGGAAGCGTTTGACGGCTTGTTCGTCTCGCCCGTCGGCAAAGGTTTCCGGCAGCCCGGCGAGCAGTTCGAAGTCCTGCTTGCCGGTTGCCGCCTCGGCGACGCTCCGCACGGACAGGCTACCGAATTGGGCGGCCAGCACGGCCGCGTCAACCGCGACCGCATGAGCTGCCAGTGCCGTGAACACTTCGATCGTCCGCTCGCCCACCGTCGTGTCGATGTCCCAGATCCGCAGGTTCTCGTGGCGCTCGGCCCGCCTCCCGGGTTCCTGATCCACCATCGGTAACAGAACACGGCCCAGGCGGGCACAGCGGCTCCACAGCGTGTCGGGGTCCGGGGTCACCGTCGATCCTCTCTGCGGCGAGTGAGGGCCCGCCGCCGCCGTGGGATCCGGCTGCTGCGGGCCTTCCAATGTCGCATCAGGCGCAGGGTACGTACAGGACTGGGCTGTTCGCTGTGCCGGTGCCATGGGAACCTCCAGAGCTGACGAGGGTTCCGACCGTGCTGGTACGCCAGGCGACGTTCGGTCGCCGGGACGGTTCACGCAGGTCGCCGCGGTCGAAGAGCGCAGCGGTGGCGCGCACTTGGACTGGCGGGCGGTGCCTGCCGTCACCAGGGCGCGCGGCCCGCTGAGCCGCCCACCGGTGAACGCGGGGCCTGTGCGCCTTCCGGCTCGCTGCCATCGAGAGAGGCCAGGAGAACGCGGCCTGATGGTTCGTGTGGTCGACAATGAGCGCATGGACGTTCCTGAGCTGCTCGAATCAGCTTCCCTGTTGGTTCCGGAAGATACCGCCACCGAGAACGACATCACGGTGCGGGACATCTGGGACTACCTCGTCCACGACGAGTGGGAGATCGCCCTGGGCCTGCTGGAGGAGTTCGGGGACACTCGCTCTCTTCCTCTGGAATTGTGGGAGAAGCTCGCCGAAGCGGCTGAGGAGCTCCGGCTCGAGCGGAGCGCGGCCTGGTGCCACTGGCGGTGCTCCGAGATCCGCAACGGCGTGGTCCGGGCGGATTTGACGCTCCGTCCTGCCGCCGAGGCGCGACGCACGACGCCAATCTCCGGCGCCGGTGTTCTGCGGCCCATGTGGGACATCGGACACCTCTCGCCGACCGGCGGACGTGCGGTCAGCATCGCCGCACTCTGGGTTGAGAACATGCCCGTTCTGGAGCCTGGCGGGCGAGCCACGGTTCGCCTCGTGCCCCTCTCTCCCGCCCACTGGACGAACGTCCAGCCCGGCCAGCGGATCACCATGCACGAGGACAGAACCGTGGCCGGCACCGCAGTCGTCCTGGAGGTTCATCGTCCTTCCACCGTCATGCCCGCGGGATGACGTGACTGGCTCACAACCTCCCTGCTGGTGCACGTATCCCCGTACTTGACGGAGCACTCACCAGGGCCTGCGAGATTTCCGTGAAGCCGGGGTGCGCCACCGTGCGCCGGTGACGCTCCGTCACGGGTAGCGGGACCGTCAGAGAGTGTGACGTCCTCGTACGGATCATGTCTCCGCACGTTGATGTGGTGCGGGTGGAACGAGTGTGGGCGGCACGCGGGGTGGTCCGCATAGCGGCCTGCACACGTGAGTCGACGGTGGCGTGTCGGACTGCGGTCGCGGTTCTGCGCGGGTGCACGGTCGCTGTTGCCGCACGCCGGCCGATGCCGCTGTCGGTGGGCGCCCTGCTCTGATCGAGCTGACGGTGCGGCGGTTGCTCTTCGACAGCCCGGGCTGCGGCGGGCGGACATTCGCCGAGCAGGTCCAGGGGGGTCCGCCCGCTGACCCGCAACGGGTCGGCGTCTCGAGGAGGCGACTGCGCCCACGCCTTCAAGTTGGCGGAGGCTGCCTGTCCAGAGCCGGCCAGGAGCGGTGGTGGGTCAGGAACTTGATGGAGCGTCATTTTCAGCTGCCGGGTGGTAAGGCGTCTGCGGTCTCACGCGAGCCTGTCCCCTCGCACTCGAACACCGGGGTGACACTCCGCGGCGACTTCCCGAGACCTGTACCAGAACCCGCAACCCGTGAACACGGCCACCCGGCCGGGAGCGAAGGGACGAACTCCAAAAGGAGCTTGAGGTTCCCTCACTTCTCCGTGACAAAGCCCACCGCGCGCCATCCAGGCTCATAGTGGATCAAAACGCTCACTCGGTGATGTGTGCACACCAGCCAGGCATTAGCTTTACGACTTCTTCATCGCTCTCTGACCACCTGACCAAGGGTCGAATGCACACCATGCACATACCACCGCCCGTTCCGGGGGAACGGGTCACCTCGCGCGCGCTCAGACGCCGGCCCCGCACCACAGCCTCGCTCGCCCTCTCTCCGACTCTGCTGAGCGGGGTGGTCCTGACAACGCCCTGGCCGGCCGGCGCGGCAAAACCAGCCGTGAACGGCCCGGCCGGGAAACTCTCCGCTCCCGACGTCAACACGCCCGCCCTCGCTGAGGCGAAGCGCTCCGGCAAGCGGGTGGAGGCGCTGTCCGAGCGCACCGAGGCACATGATCCGCTACCGCGGGGCCAAGTACGTCCCGGCCCTCTCCGTCAAGCCGGGAGATCTCGTGCTCTTCAAGTGGAAGAAGGAACGGGCCTACAACCACGTGGCCATCGCCGGGCGCGAGCGCCACTGGCTCCAGCTGATCCAGTTCGACAGATCGACAGTTCGAACAGGAGCAGCCTCGCGGCCGCCATCCCGCGGTACCGCGGCAAGCCCAACTACATCCAGCGGGTCATCACCCCCTGCCCGAACGCGAGGTCCTGACCATGGCACGGAAGACGACGCTCACCCGCTTCGCACTGGCCACCGCCGTCACGGGCGGACTCCTGACGGGCTGCACGTCCGACGACGAGTCCCTGGCGTATCAGACGGACTACAGCAATCACCGACCGCTGCGGGTCGTCGGCTATCCCTCCACGGGAAGTCTTGAGACGGTGCAGAAGACCGTGTGGCGGCTCGCCGACGGCGACGTCGACGGTCTGGCCGCGCTCGCCGTCGACGACACGCACGCCGAGGCCACGGCCCGCAACTGGGTCAGGGCCTTCGGCACCGCCGCCAAGGGAGACGTGGCAGCGGACTTCTACGACGAGGGCTCCGTACGGCAGGTCGTGGTCCTCTACTTCGCCAAGAGCGGCCAGATCAAGGAGATCGAGGCCCGCATAGGAGAGGACCACGACTCCTGGGGACTCACCCTCGCCGAGCCCGACCCGGCAGAGGCGACGGCCAAGCCCACATGGGCCCCGTCGAAGCCGGGCCACTCCGGGTCCCGTACCTCCGGCACCCCGTCCGGGAACTAGGTCGTGTGTCGGAAGCGAATCGTGCGCATAGGGTGTCGGCATGTCGCTGAGTCACATAGTCCTCTTGTCCGGTCGTACGATCCGGCTCACCGGGCTGCGGATGTCTTCGACCTACGGGGGGATGCTGGAGGGGTACCCGTGCAAGCGCATCAACGACCTGAAGGTCAGTTGGCTCCAGCGGCAGGCCGAACGCGCGTTTTCCTCCACGCCGGTCCATCTCGTTCCGCCCTCCCGCGAGTACCCGGACGAGACCGCCGGCGCCTTCGGTCCTGTTGAGGTGCTGCCTTCCGTGGCTTGCGCCGGTGTCTTCGACTCCGCGGCGCTCGACCCGTCAATGGACGGCTCCACCCTCGTCGTCGCCTGGTTCCAGCCAGCACCGCAGGTACCGGCGGGCGAGGACGCCGATCTTGCCCTTCGTGGCATTGACTGGGAGGAGCTGGCCCGGGACTACGAGCTGTAGCGACGCGTGCTGATCACAGCCGCTCGTTGATGGCCGCGACCAGGACAGTGGCTTCACAGCGGACCGCGAGCTTGATGCCCTATGGATGTCAAACAGCGGCTCCGGCGGTACCTGTCTGGCCAGTCGGAGGGTTCGCCGGGACGATGGACGCGCGGCCGGCCCGACCCGATGCGGGGCACGCGGACCTTTGCCGGCATGGGTTCGAAGGAGTCGACGCTCAGGTCCCACGTGATCGCACCCTTCGCGTCGGCCAGTGACTGGAGTCGGGTGAGGTTCCTGGGCGGCGCCCGCACACCGGCGGTCGAGCCGTGTCCCCGTGCGCCACCGGCTGACCGGCCGTGACGAGCCCGCCGTCCCGGACATCGCACGCCAGGCGTCCGGCTGTGCTGTCAGAGGCGG
This sequence comes from Streptomyces sp. NPDC002742, assembly GCF_042888885.1. NCBI lineage: Bacteria > Bacillati > Actinomycetota > Actinomycetes > Kitasatosporales > Streptomycetaceae > Streptomyces > Streptomyces sp. NPDC002742. The sequence continues at coordinate 15,359 of NZ_JBIAQF010000050.1, read as the reverse complement.
CTTGTATCCTGCACGCATTCGACGATCGGACGATCACGGATACGGGCACGGAGCGGGCGTCCAGGGGCGGGAGCGCGGGGATTTCGATGAGTGACGCACATCCGATACAAAGCCATAGACCGGGCCTCTCGGTCGGCGTGCGCATCATCGCGGTGGTCGTCCTCGTCGCGATCGGGGCCGTCAGCGCCTGGTTCCAGCACGACGCTCGCGGCCGGAGTGCGGAGCCGCGTACGGAGTTCACCGCGAACAACCCGCCCGCCGGTCTGCCCACCGCGCTCACCACCGGCCAGCACCTCCACTGGTCCAACTGCACCTCGCCGCCCACCGCGCGCACGGGCTACGACTGCGCCACCATGAAGGCCCCCCTCGACTACCGGAAACCGGAAGGCAGGACGATCGGCGTCGCCCTGATCCGCCGCAAGGCCACCGGCCCGAACGCCCGGCGCATCGGCTCGCTCGTCCTCAACTTCGGCGGCCCCGGCGTGTCCGGCGTGAGCGGACTGCCCGAATTCCTCAACGACTACGAGCCGCTCCTCGACCGCTACGACCTGGTCTCCTTCGACCCGCGCGGCGTCGGCGCGACCATCCCCGTGCGATGCGGGAAGACCGCGGACGACACCGGCCACGACGAGGCCGAGGCCTGCGCCGAGCACTCCGGGGCGCTCCTCCCGTACATCGGCACCTCGCACACCGCGCGCGACCTCGACCTGATGCGCTACCTCCTCGGCGACGAGCGGCTGCACTACTTCGGCGTCTCGTACGGAACGGCGCTCGGCGCGGTCTACGCCCACCTGTACCCGTCGCACGTCGGACGGCTGGTCCTCGAAGCGTCCGTCGATCCGACCGAGGACCTCGACGAGAAGCAGGTGTCGCAGGTCAAGGCGGTCCAGGCGGCGTTCGACCGGTTCGCCGCGCACTGCGCGGCCCGTATCCGCCACTGCCCGACCGGCGACGGGCCCGAGGAGGCCGCGCGGCGCATGGCGCGCCTGGCCGACCGCCTGGAGAAGAAGCCCGCCCCGGCCGGCGCCGGAAGGACCCTCGACGCCGACGACCTCGCGTACGCCGTCGGCCACCATCTCCGCCTCGGCACGGACGGCTGGGCGCCGCTCGCCAAGGCCCTCACCGCGCTGATCGACCACAACGACGGCCGTCCGCTGAGCAAGGGCGCGGACGACATCGGCTCCGCCTACCGCGCGGCGACCCCGCGCGACAGCAGCCGCGCCGCCCTGACCGCGATCACCTGCGCGGACTCCAGCCTGCGCCCGGGCTTCGAACGCCTCGACCGGGACGAGGCCCGTATCAAAGCCGCCTCACCCGTCTTCGGCGCGGCCTGGTCCATCGGCGTCTACCTCTGCTACGACTGGCCGTTCGACGGCGAGCGCGCCACGCTCCAGGTGAACGCCGACGGCGCTGCCCCCGTCCTGGTGGTCGGCGGCACCGGCGACCCGATCACCCCCTACCCCGGCGCCCGCCACATGGCCCGCGCCCTGGGCGACGGCGTCGGCGTCCTCCTGACGGCCGAGGAGGAGGGCCACGGCACATATCCGCAGAACCGCTGCGTCAAGGAAACGGTCGACCACTACCTCCGCACGGGCCGCACCCCGGCCCCGGGGACGGTGTGCCGGGGCAGCATGTCCTGAGGCTCGTACGGATCCGCCGGGCGGCCGTCAGCACACCGGTTCGCTCGCATGCGCCCCGGGCGTGCACCACCACACCGCCCGGTCCGAGACCGCCTTCGGGTGGGTGCCGGTGCGGTGGTCGGGGCAGAGCGGCCGGACGACGCGCAGGCGGGCCACGAGGTCGCTCCGGACGGCCTCGGCCACAGCGACGTGGATCCCCAGCGGCTCCGTGTCCCGGACGGGCGAGCCCGCGAAGGACATGTCTCGGCGACACGGTCGAAGGACTCCCTGACGCCTGCCAACTTCTGCGCGAACGCCGACCACGCGAACGCGGCCGGGGGAAGGGGCCCGTTCACCTCGAACACCTCCCGCATCCACGGGGGCGGCGCGACTGCGGGACGTGGGCCGCCAGGGCGGAGGCGTGTCAGCCGCCGCGTTCGTCGCGTTCCCCGTCAAGTCCTTCTGTTCGGCTTCTTGAAGTCCGTGGCTTCACGCAGCTTCTGGCCGCTGAGAAGATCACCGCCATGACCATCTCGTTCCGCATCGACCGAATCCTCGGTGACCGTCCCTTCGCCGAGGTCGGTGATCCGGTCCTCGCCGTCGATGACGCGGGCCGGGCCGCCAGTAGGGAGTTGTCGGACCCTCTAAATTTCGAGCCGGCGGCCTGTGCAGCGGCTTCCTGCTGGCAACGGCCCGTTATGCGTCGGCTGGCCGCAGCGAGGTGAGGCGTGCCATCTCCTCCTTCGAGAGGCGCAGTGCGCCGGCCGCCATGTTTTGGGCGAGGTGGTCCGGATCACCGGTCCCTGGAATCGCCAGCACATGTGGCCCTTGCTGCAAGGTCCAGGCCAGCCGGACCTGCGCGACGGACGCGCCGTGCGCGCGGGCGACGGCGTACACCACCTCGCTGTCACTAGCGGCCGGACCCGCCTCGCGCCCGCGACCGGCGATCGCGAAGAACGGGACGAAGGCGAGGCCGAGTTCACCGCAGAGCCGCAGGAGTGCCCGGTCCTCACTCGACGCACCGATCCCGTAAGGGTTCTGTACGCAGACGACCGGGGCGATGGTCCGGGCCTCGGTCAGTTGCTCGGACGTGACGTTGGAGACGCCGAGGTGGCGGATCAGCCCGGCATCGCGCAGCTTGGCCAACGCGCCGAAGTGCTCGCCGATCGAGCCGGTTCGTCGGCTGGGTGGCACGCGTAGGTTCACCACGTCCAGGTGATCGCGGCCCAGTTGGCGGAGGTTCTCCTCGACCTGGCCGCGCAGCTGCTCCGGCGCGGCCCACCACCACTCGCCCGAGGGATCGCGGTTCGGCCACACCTTGGTGGTGATGACCAGATCTTCCGGGTAGGGCGTCAGCGCCCGGTTGATCAGCTCGTTGGCAGAGCACGTCGCCGAGAAGTAGAACGCAGCGGTGTCGACGTGGTTCACGCCGAGCTCGATTGCCCGCCGGAGCACGCCGATCGACCGATCGCTGTCACGCGGCATGCCACGATCGAAGGGCGCGGTACCCGTCAGGCGCATTGCGCCGAACCCGATGCGGTTGACGGTCAGGTCACCAAGCTGCCAAGTAGCCGTGGCTGCCGCGGTGTTCGTTCGTGGACTCATGACATGGATCTCCTCTTGTGGGCTGGGAAGGGGGAACCGACGGGTGGGCGCAGCGTGTTCAGGCCGCTCGGCGGGGCGAGCACCCCGAAGCGGGTCCACCAGTGCCGGGGTAGGCGGGCCCCGGGCATGAAAAAAGCCTCCCCGGCGGATCGAGATCCGCACCGGGAAGGCTTACGTGATGATCATCATCATTCTAGTAGGGCAGCAAGGGCGTTCGCCAGCAGGTCATCGGATACTGGGGCTTCGGGCACGGGTGTCCGGGGCCGAGGATCTGAAGCGTTGCCATGCCCTCATGGACATGCGGGCTCAGTCCGCCGTGTGACGCCGCGTCCGCCGGGAGCCGTCGGTGCGTCGTTCCCGCGGGGGCTGGACGACGCGCCGGTGGCAACGACTCTGCCCGCGTCACTTTGCCTGGGCGAGCCGGACCGCGTCGGGACCGGCCGGGAACCGGAGCTGGCCGGTCGTGTCGTGCACGGCTCGCCACACTGCCTCGGCGACGTCGCTCTCCGTGGTGAACAGGTCCTGGCCCGTGAACTCGCCCATGGCCTTTTTCGCCCAGGCCGCGTAGGGCGCCGGGACCAGTTCGTCCAGTGGGGCGCCCTGCGTCGCCGTGGCGGCGAAGTTCGTCGTCAGGCAGGCGCCCGGCTCGACCGTCTTGGCCTGCACGCCGAACGGCGCGAGTTCGAGCGCGAGGGAGGAGGTGAACCCCTCGACGGCCATCTTGCTTGCCTTGTAGACCGCCGAGAGCGGCATGTGGCCCAGCACCACGCTGGAGGTCACGTTGACCACTACTCCGGAGCCGCGCTCGCGGAACTGGGGCAGCACCGCCTGGGTCATCGCCATCACTCCGAAGGTGTTGGTCTCGAAGACCTCCCGGACGCGGGTCATGGGGGTGCCCTCGAACACGCTGATCGAGGGAACGCCCGCGTTGTTGACCAGGACGTCGACGGGGCCGGCTGCATCGAGTGCGGCGGTGATGCTGTCGGGCTCGGTCACGTCGAGTGCGACGACGCGCAGCCGGTCCGTGGAGGGCAGCACGCCGGGACGCGGGGTGCGCATCGTGGCGATGACGTTCCACCCCTGGGCGTGGAAGTGGAGGGCTGTCGCCCGTCCGTATCCGGACGAGGTACCAGTGATCAGAACGGTCTTCATGGTGATCCTTGCGATGGGATGGGATCCCCGGCCGGACAAGCATTTTCCTGCTCAGCCCGGGGGTTCGGTGATTCCATTGAATCGCTCTGACCTGCTGAAACAGTAGAACTATCCTCGCCTCTTCCTGCACGATCCTCGCTTGTGTGCCGGATTGTTCAGGGCAGGATGGTCACGGGGGTGAGCGTGGTGCCGCGTAGGCGGGCGGCGTCTTGGCTCGGGGGCGCACCGAACTGGCGGCGGTATTCCCTGCTGAACTGTGAGGGGTTGTCATAGCCCACGCGCCGGCCGATGCCGGTGACGTCGCCGGGGTGGGTGGCGAGCAGCAGTCGGGCCTCCTGCAGCCTGATCTGCTTCTGGAACTGGATGGGGCTCATCGCGGTCACCGCCTGGAAGTTGCGGTAGAAGGCGGAGACGCTCATGCCGGACATGCGTGCCACGTCCTCGACGCGGAAGGGCTGCGCGTAGTGCTCGCGGATCCAGCGTACGGTCCGGGAGATGTGGCTGAGGCCGCTGTCGGCCAGGCCGAGTTCGCGTACCGTCGCACCCTGCTCGCCGGTGATCAGCCGCCACAGGATCTCGCGCTTGACCAGCGGCGCGAGTACGGCCCGGTCGCGGGGTTCGTCGAGCAGGCGCAGCAGCCGGACCACCGCATCGAGCAGCGAGGCCGAAGCGTCGCTGACGGCGATTCCCGAAGGAATGCCTTTGCCAGTGGGGGAGAGGTCGCCGGGTCCGGCCTGCAGCAGTACTTCCGCGACGGCGGAGGGCTCCAGGGTGAGGCCGAAGCCGAGGGCCGGCTGCGCGGTATCGGCCTGGGTGAACTGCCCCGTGACGGGCAGGTCGACGGAGGCGACCAGGTACTGGCCGGGGCCGTACTCATAGACCCTGTCGCCCAGGGCGAGGCGTTTGGTGCCCTGGGCGATGACCGCCAGCACCGTGCCGGACATGGAGGGCGCCGGTGGATCCGGCCGGTCGACCTTCGAGATGAGGACGCCGTCGATGGCGGTGGTCCAGTCGGGCCGGGCATGCCGAGCCAGGAGGGTGCGGAGCTCTTCGAGGCGCATGCGTCCATTGCAGCACCCTCCGCCACCGCACTCCCGAATCCGCGAGGATTATGCAAGTGTCGGCGAGCATCATTCTAACATTCTCGCAGGTCAGAGCGATTGAATGGAGTCACCGCACTCCACCACAGGGAAGAAGAATTCCATGATCGATGCATATGGCTTCAACGCCACCCTGACCGCCAGGACCGGGATGGGAGACCAGCTGGTCGACCTGCTGCTGAGCGGTCTGAACGAGGGCAGCCCCGGCGCGAGCGAACACTGCGTCGTCTACCTCGTCTCCCGTTCCGCGTCCGACCCCGACGTCGTCCATGTCGGTGAAGGGTGGACCAGCGAGGAGGACCACCACCGGGTCTTCGCCGGCGACGCCGCGCAGGCCATCGTGGCCCAGGTCGAAGGGCTGCTGGCCAAGGAGTCCGAGTACACCGACTACGTCCCGGTCCGCGGCAAGGCCGCCTTCTGAACCCCGGACAGATCCACGCCCTCCTGCCGCCCAGGTCGCTGCGCAACCCCGCCCTCGTCCAACCGCCCGGCACCATCCCCACGAAAGGCTCCTGACCATGACCCCGGCACGCCCCGCCCTGGACCCCGAACTCCGCGAGCTGCTGGCCGACATGCCCCTCATGCCCCGGCTCACCTTGGAGACTCTCGCGCAACTGCGCCGGCTCGCCCCGGAGCCTGTCGACACGCTCCTCGCACACCGGCAGGTCGACCGGCGCGAGATCACCGTGCCGGCCAGGGACGGTGCCCGGATCCGGCTGTCGGTCTTCAGCCCCGCGCACCTTGACCGCGCCGCCGCCGCGCCTTGCGTCTACTGGATCCACGGCGGCGGGATGGTCATGGGCGACCGCTTCTCGCAGATCGACATTCCGCTGGAGTGGCTCGACAGGTTCGGCGCGGTCGTCGTCTCCGTGGACTACCGGCTCGCACCGGAAGCCACCGGCACCACCCTCGTCGACGACTGCTACCAAGGTCTGCTCTGGACTGCCGAACACGCCGCCGAACTGGCCATCGACCCCGCCCGGATCATCGTCGCCGGCGCCAGTGCGGGTGGCGGCCTCGCCGCCGGCCTCACCCTGCTGGCGCGCGACCTCCACACCCCGGCGATCGCCGCGCAGGTGTTGATCTGCCCCATGCTCGACCACCGCGACACCACCATCTCCAGCCGCCAGTACACCGGCGTGCCCGGCGTGTGGACCGGCGAGATGAACGCGTTCGGATGGCGTGCCGTCCTAGGCGACCTCCCCCACGACGAGATACCCCTCTACGTCTCGCCCACGCTGGCCGACGACCTCTCGGGCCTGCCCACCACCTACATCGACACGGGCTCCGCGGAAGTCTTCCGAGATGAGGACACCGACTACGCCACCCGAATCTGGGCGGCCGGCGGACAGGCCGAACTCCACGTCTGGGCCGGCGGCTTCCACGGCTTCGACGCCCTGTACCCGCAAGCACACATCTCCGCCACAGCCCGCCGAACCCGCACCGACTGGCTGGTACGACTTCTCGATTCCTGGCGGCAACCACCCGGAGCTGAGTGAGCGACTGAGAACCGTTCGGATGCGGAGCTCTTCCGAGTGGGCCAGCCTCATTCCCGGCCGGCTCTGCGCGCCCGGTGGGCGGCTGCCTTGACTCGGCTTTGGCAGGCTGTGGAGCAGAACTGGCGGGCGGCGTTGCGTGACGTATCGACGTAGACCCGATCGCACTTTGGGGCCTGGCAGACGCCGAGGCGTCCGACGAGGTCACTGCCGATGGCGAGGGCAAGGGCTGTGGCGCATCCGGCGCTCCAGCCCACCGCGAGGGTGTCACTGGTTCCGTGGAAGTGGACCTGCCAGGGCTCCCCGGCGGTGTGGTCCAGCTGCGGGCGGGCGCCGGTGTTGCGCAGAAGGGTGTTGAGGGTGCTCGCCGCCTGGTCGAGGTCTTCGCTCTCGACGGCGGCGAAGACGTGGCGCAACTGTTCGGCGGTGCGGGCCAGGTAGGCGGCCTGCTCCGGTTCGACCTCCTCGCGGCTGAGGCCGCCGGGCGGGAGGGCCGCGACAACGGCGTCGGGAAGGTCGTCATCGCGCGGTGCCTCATAGGTCTTCCCGCGCCGTGAGCCGTCCGTCAGCTCGTTGACGAGCGAGGCGGCAACTTCCAACAGCGTCGCGATGTGACTGTCGAACATCACTTGACCGGTCACTCCCTCGGATCTAGCGTGCGTGACTGTCATTATGCAATTCGTCAGTGATGGACAGGGTGGCTGGATGTGTTTCTTGTCAGCTGGAGAGCCACTGCCACGCGCGGTGTGGTGGCTGATCGCGGCGCGCGCGGTCAATCGGCTCGGGGCGTTCTCGCTGTCCTTTCTCACAGTGCTGATCGCCACCCAGTACGGTGCGAGCGAAGCGACCGCCGGCTTGGTCTCGGCCGCCTTCGGCCTGGCGACGGTTCCCTCGCGGCTGGTCGGCGGGCGTCTGTCGGACCGTGTGGGGCGGCGCCGCACCATCGTCGTCGGACTGGTGGGCTGCGCCGTGGCCCAGTTGGGGATCGCCGCCGCCGACAGCCTGGTCATGGCCGTCACCTTCGTGGTGCTTCTCGGTCTCGTCTTCGAACTGTACGAGCCGCCGAGCCAGGCAATGATCGCCGATGCTGTAGGCGCCCCCGAGCATGTGCGCGCCTACAGCCTGCTCAACGCCGCGCCGGCCGCGGCCGGCATGGGTGCCGGGCTGATCGCGGCGGGTCTGGGGCGATGGGACTTGCGGTGGCTGTTCGTCGCCGACGCCGTCACCTGCCTGCTCTGCGCGCTGGTGGTGCAGCGTGTCCTGCCCGGCGACCCGGCGCGAGCCAGCCGCGCCCCAAATCAGGCCGACAACGTCGCTCCATGGCGTGACTCCACGCTGATGGCCCTACTCGCCTCGGGCACGCTCTTCGCGCTGGTCTACCTCCAGATCATGATCACCCTGCCCCTTTCGATGGCTCACCGCGGCCTGCAACCCGCCGACGCTGGACTCTTGTTCACCACCTCAGCCCTCACCATCGTCCTCGGACAACCGCTGCTGCGTCTCAAGCCGATCGCCGCCCTGTCCACACCTGCCGCCTTCGCCACGGGCTACTCGCTGCTCGCGGTGGGCCTGGCCGGATATGGCGTAACGCACACCCTGGGCGCCCATCTCGTGCCGACCATCGTGTGGAGCCTGGGCGATCTCGTCCTCATGGGCCGCGTGTATGCCCAGGTCGCCGACCTTGCCCCGACAGGCGGTACCGGCCGTTACATGGCTGTCTTTGGTACGAGTTGGGGAATCGCGGGGGTCCTCGCTCCCGTGGCCGGCACCCAACTGCTGCAGTACAAGGGAGCGACCACACTGTGGCTCGCCATGTCCGGCGCCTGTCTCACCCTGGCCATCACCCAGCCGTTCCTCGCCCGCGCCATCGCCGCACGCACGTCCCCACCGGCCGCGGCGGCGTCCCCGAGCACACCCTTCGCCGAGAGCTCACAGCAACAGGATCGATGACGGGGTAGCCGTAAGACCTGCCCCAGAGAGCGTGCAGGGCCTCCATCACGGCGGTGTTCCGTGCTGCGCGGGCGGGCAGACCGTGGTGTCTCAAGGTGTCGGCGACGGCGAGGGCGACGGCGACGGCGAGGGCGAGGGTGAGGGCGAGGGCGAGGGTGAGGGCGAGGGGGTTGCGCGGGTGTCCGGGACTGTGACCGGGCAAGAGATATCGGCCCCTGGCCGTGTTGCTGTGCCGGGGGCCGTGCTGGAGCTGATCGCGTCCGCCTTCACCGGCTGCGAGTCCACCACGGCCGCACTCGGCTCCGGACTGCGGCCTTCGGCGGCGGGGCCAGCCTCCCGCAGCCGTTCGTGCAACTCGCCCACGAGCCCTGCGTCCCGCCACCGGGTGAAGAAGACGTAGACGCGCGGCGAGGGCGGGAAGCGACAGGCGTCGCCCGCTACTTGATGCCATTGTCGACGAGGTGGCGCACCGCGTCGATCATCTGCGTGGCGGTAACTCTCCGGTCCGCCGCCACGGCCCGCCGGCCAGCCCGGAACCGGCAGCAGATCCTTCACCAGGGCCCACTCGGCATCGCTCATGTCCGAGCCGTACCCGGGCGGCCGGACCTGCCGCGTTCGGCCATTTCAACCCTCGGCCGTGGCGGTGTCCGTTTCCGTTGCCCATCGTCGGCTCCAGGCGTCCAGGGGGCTCAGTGCCTCGACCAGGTCCTGACCGAGTGGCGTGAGGTGGTAGCCGTCGCCGTGCAGGGTGAGCAGGCGGGCGCCGGTCAGCTCGTCGAGGCGGGTGCTGAGCACGCTGGAGGACATGCGCTCGCATCGGCGCTGCAGCTCGCGGAAGCCTGCCGGTGTCTGACTCAGTTCCCACAGGATGCGCATCGTCCAACGCCGTCCGAGCAGATCGAGTGCGGCCATGACCGGACGGCCCGACTCGGACCCCCGCACCGGCACACCAGGCCGTGGCGCTTCGGCTCCCATTGCCCACTCCTTGCGCTTCGCTTCTCGAAGCATGATACTGATTCGAAAATCGAAGCAGGGGGTATCGCATGCCGCGCATCGAACCGCTCACCCCGCCGTACACGGCCACTGTCGACCAGGCACTCCGCCGGTGGATGCCCCCCGACGTGCCGCACGAGCCGCTCACGCTGTTCCGCGTCCTGCACCGCAACCCGGAACTGGCTTCACGTATGTTCGCCCTGGGCGCCGGGCTCCTGGGACACGGCAGCCTCCCCGCCGTCGACCGAGAGCTCGTCATCGCCCGCGTCACCGCACGCACCGGCTGTTCCTACGAGTGGGGTGTACACACCGCAACCCTCGCCCGGCAGGCCGGGCTCGGCCCCGAACAGCTTCAGGCAACGACCGACACCGATCCTGCGGCGAACGTCTCATGGCCGCCACACCATGCGGCATTGCTCGGCGCGGTCGACGAACTGCACGACACGGCGCAGCTCTCGCAGGCTGCCTGGGACGCCCTGCGTGTGCACTACGAGGATGGCCAGCTGCTCGAACTTCTCGTTCTGGCCGGCTGGTACCGCACGATCAGCTACCTGGCCAATGGGCTCCTCCTGGAAGAGGAACCCTGGGGCGCCCGTTTCCCGGCCCGGTGACTGCACTCGGCGCATGTCTGGCTGTTGACCAGCGTTCCGTTGCCCCTCCCGGTGCCGGCGTGCTGCCTCAGGGCGCGGCGGCGGGCCGCGGACGGGGTTCCTTGGGGAGGCCGAGGAGCATCTCACCGACGATGCCGCGCTGGATCTGGGAGCTGCCGCCGTAGATGGTGGCGGCGCGGGCGTTGAGGTAGACGCTGGTCCAGGAGGCCGAGGAGTTCGGTGCGCCGGCGTCGTCGGTGTAGTACCAGTTCGGTGAGGGGTCGCCGGTGGGGGTCAGGGCGTCGAGTCCGAGGACGTCCATGGCCAGTTCGGTGGCCTTGCGGTGGTACTCGCTGGTGAGGAGCTTGACGACCGCGGCCTGAGGACCGGGCTCGTGTCCGCCGGCGAGCCGGGTGGCCAGCCGTAGGCTCTGGCAGTGCAGTTGCTCGACCTGGACGTGGCACCAGGCGAGGCGCTGCCGGATATCAGGGTCGTCCCTCAGCCCGCGGGAGACGATCAGGTCGGTCAGCCGGTCCAGCTCGTCGCGGAGCCTGATCGGCATGAGGACGTAGGTGTCGGCGCGCTCGAAGTTCAGCAGCGTCATGGCCACCGGCCAGCCCTGGCCCTCCTGGCCGACGACGAGATCGGCGTCGGTGACGGCGTCCGTGAGGAACACTTCGTGGAAGTGGGTCTCACCCGTGAGATTGCGGATGGGGCGGACCTCCACGCCGGGCTGGTCGAGCGGCACGAGCAGCAGGCTGAGGCCCTTGTACGGGGATGCTTCGGGGTCGGTGCGGGCCAGCACGAACATCCAGTTGGACAGGTGCGCCGAGGAGGACCACAGCTTCTGGCCGTTGATCACCCACCGGTCGCCCTCGCGGACCGCGCGGGTGGCGAGCGCGGCCAGGTCGGACCCCGCGCCGGGCTCGGAGAAGCCCTGGCAGAACACGTACTCGCCGGAGACCAGGCGCGGCAGGAATCGCCTGCACAGCTCGGGCGAGCTGTGCTGCAGCATGGTGTTGCCGAGCATGCTGATGCCGAACGTGTCGTTCTCCGCGCCGGTCGGGATCCCCGCCCGCACCAACTCCTCCCCGAGCGCGATCTGTTCGGCGGGTCCGAGCCCCGCGCCGCCGTACTCGGCCGGCCACGTCGGTGCCACCCAGCCCCGCTCGGCCAGCGCCTCACGCGCTCGGGCGGTGAAGTCCCGCCGCCCGGTCGGGCCGAGGGCGCCGATGCCCTGCCAGTCGCCGGGTACGAGCCGGGCGATGAACTCGCGCACTGAGGCGCGAAACAGCGCGATGCCGGCGGATTCCTGCAGATCCATCGAGGCCCTTCCCGTGAAGAAGTCCTTGCGGATCTCCACAGTTGCGTAGATAGACTCACTCGTCAATGTCATCAGCCGTCAACTTCCGGCACTCCGAGGAGCGGCCATGCGCTTTGCCCTGACCGACGAGCATCGTGAACTGACCCGGACCGTGCACCGGCTTCTGGTCGAGCGCCGTGGGGCCTTCCCGCCCGCCTTCGGCCCGACCCCGGAACCCGACCCGGACCTGTGGCGGGAACTGGCCGGTCTGGGACTGCTGGGGCTGACGGTCCCCGAGCGGCTGGGCGGGGCGGGGGCCGGTCTGCTGGAGGCCGCGCTCGTCGCCGAGCAGGCCGGGGCCACGCTGCCGCCCGTGCCGTACCTGCCGGTCGCCGTCGCGGCCGCGGTGCTGGCCGGGGCTCACGGAGACGCGGGGAACGGCCCCGGAGCCGAGATGCTGAAAGGGATCACCGACGGCTCGCTGCTGGTGGTGCCGGCCTGGGAGACCTTCCCCCGCTCGGTCGCCGGCCGGCACCGGACCGACACGCTGCGTCTGGAGGACGGCCGGGTGAGCGGGTCGCTGACCGCCGTGCCGTACGGCACGGACGCCGACGTGCTGCTGGCCGTCGCGGGCGGGGCACTGGTCTCGCTACGACTGGACCGGCCCGGCGTGCGGCGGGTGGCCCGAGACGGACTGGACGTCGTGGAGCGGATCGCCGCGATCGAGTTGGCCTCAGTCGATGCCCATGTACTCGGACCAGGCCGGTTCGGTGACCGGACTCTCGCGGCGGTCCGGACTCTGTTCGCGGCCGAACTGGTGGGCCTGGCGGGCCAGTGCGTGGACGCGGCCGTGACCCATGCCAGGGAGCGGCATCAGTTCGGGCGCCCGATCGGCTCGTTCCAGGCGGTCAAGCACACCCTGGCCGACCGGCACATCCAGGTCGACGCCGCGCGACTGCTGCTGCACTGGGCGGCGGCGACCGGCGATCCGCACGCCGCGAGCCTCGCCGTACAGGCAGCCGGCGACGCCGCCGACGCGGCGAGCGCCGACAACCTGCAGACACTCGGCGGCATGGGCTTCACCTGGGAGGCGAGCGCGCACGTCCTGCTCAAGCGGGCCCGGACCAGGCGCGCACTGCTCGGAACGTCCGCCCGGCAACTGGACGCCATCGCGGACCGTCTCCTCGAGACCCGGAGCCCGAGCCCGAGCCGGGTTTCCGACCGGCCGGCGGTCAGTCCGCGGCGCTCGTCGGCTCCATCGCCTCGTCCAGCTTGAACCGCCGCCGGATGTCCGGACGGCTGAGCAGTTTGGCCGGGTAGCCGGGGCCCGGGCGTGGTGTGACGTCCTCCCAGGCGAGCGGCTCCTTGCAGTGGGAGCACACCACTTCGCCGTGGACGTCGTGGCCGCAAGCCTCGTGCCGGGTGATCACCGGCGGTCCCGCCTCGTCCGACAGCCAACGGTCGCCCCAGCTCGTCATGGCGAGGATCACGCCGTAGAAGTCGCGGCCGGACTCGGTCAGCAGGTACTCGTGGCGGACCGGCTGGGTCTCGTACACGTGCTTCTCCAGCAGTCCCGCCTCCACCAGCCTGCGCAACCGCTCCGACAGGGTGTTGCGGGCGATGCCCAGCTCCTGCTGGAACTCGTCGAAACGGCGGATCCCGTAGAACGACTCCCTCAGTACCAGGGGGGTCCACCAGTCACCGAGCAGGTCCATGGTCCGGGCCACCGAGCAGGGCCAGTTCGCGAACGACGTACGCCTCATGCCCCGATGGTACGAGTCTTTCGACGAAACTCAGCAGGCAGGGGGGCTGCGGACCTTGCGGCAGCAAGTCTTTACAAGCAACTATGCAGGTAGGTGAGAGGGGGAGCCCGAGGTCATGGAGTGGACGGGACAGGTCTGCGCGGACACGCCCACCGTTGCCGCGGAGACGTATGGCGAGCCACGGTCGTGGACTGCGAGGAGCCGCGGCGCTTCGCCTGTGCCGTGAGCGACTCGCCCACCCGATGAGCGTGTGGCGGTTCACGCCGCGCCCGCAGAGGACGGGCACGGCGCTGGAGCGATGGGCGCAGCTGGGCCCGGCCCGGTCCGGGCTGAGCGCGCCGTCAGGGCCTGCTCCAGGTTTCTGCAACGCCGAGACCGCTCGTGCCGACGACACCGTCATCATTACCGTGCCCTGGGAAGGGTTCGGCCCCCTCCTGACCGAACCCCGGGTCACCGCGGCATTCCACCACCTGTCGGCCGTACCGCTGAGCGATCCTTCCATCGACACGATCAACACGGACGTCATGGTCCTCGGGGACCGGCGCGCGGACCCGGACCTCGTACAGGCCCTCATCGACCGAATCCCGGGCACGCGCGGCGTCGGCACCGTGCTGTGCTGTGCTGTGGCGACCCGGTATGACAAGCTCGCGGTCCGCTACGAAGCGACCGTCCTCATCGCCGTGGTCAACGAGTGGCTCTGACCGCGGTAAATCCTTCGCCGGCTGCGACTCCTGACCATTACCGTGCCTGCATGGGGATCAGCGTGCAGGTCAGGACATTCACGGGTGCGGTCGAAGCCACGTGCGTGCATCCTGCCATCGCTGCCTTGTGCGCGCAGGCAGCGAGCCAGAGCCTCCCCCTGCTTGGGTGCGTCGATCCTTACGACGACACCGTGTTCAACCGGTCACAGCTCAGGGTCCTCATCCCGGAACTCCAGGGCCTGACCGAAGTTTCAGCCGCCGAAGAAACCGAAGCGGCGCACGCAATCCTTGCCCTGGCCGCTCAGATCGAGCGCAAGGCGCACCGGTACCTCGTCTTCAACGGCGACTGACGACGTTACTTTCGCAACACGCCCTTCGATGAGGGACGTTAAAGATCAAGCTGGACGGCCGTATTGCCGACCGTGACGTCGTCGACCTCGGGATTCCCACCGCCGCAACCGCCGCCACCGAACCGTAGAGGATCGGTGTCGTTCCTGACACGCTCTTGGCCACAATCGCGCGTACTACCCGTGGACGCATCTCCAGGACGACAACTGGCTGAGGCTCGCGCTGCTGATGTGGGACCACCTCGCGCGGGTCCGTCCCAGCGTGTTGGAAGACCGAGACGGGGAACTGGTCCGTCAGTTGCGCGCCGAGTCGGATTTCATCGTAGAGACCGCGCCCAGTCCCACCGTCCTGGACGCCGTCGCGGAGTCCTTCGGCGAGATCTTCGCTGCGGCACCGGGCTTTTCTCCTGGAGCGGTATGAGCTGACGGAACCGCAGGTGACTTTTTGGGTCTGGCGAGGTACGCCTGACCGGGTGGCGTGACTACGAGCCTCCCATGACACAACACGTGGTAAAGGGGCCGCCTCTAGCGGAACTTCTGACCTGGGTCCATCTCGGTGGTCGGGGTTCGAGGATGGGCGGGGGCTGAGGGATTCGCTCGTCAACATCGACCTTGCGATACCGTCCGAAGGATTGGTATGGACCCCTAGGGCGTGTGTGATGTCGTGATCAGTTGGCGGCTTTCAGGAGATCGTCGATCCAGATCATTGCGGCGCGGAGGTGGAGGCCGGCGAGGTAGCT
>NZ_JBIAQF010000049.1:28760-32255 GCF_042888885.1 Streptomyces sp. NPDC002742 | reverse complement strand
CCGCAGCCAATCGGCACCAGGTATGCGAACCCGTGAAGTGGTACGTAAAGCAACCCACGTGGTGCCGAACCAACTCACAACCAGCTCACTAGTTCGGAAACTCCGGGACTCGCCGCTGCACGTCGTAGGGGGCCTCTCGATGCCAGACTCGTCCCCACTCCCGGGCAAGAAGTGCGCCGCCCACGAGAAACAGGACCGATCCGGGCCAAATGATGTGGGGCACCTCTACGAGCGTGGAGATCGGGGCGGCCACCCAACCGCAAGACGCCAAGGCAAGCACAACAATGCGCCCTGCTCGCCCAGGGAACCTGGCCACATCCGCCATGCCGTCGTCCTCCATCCCTTGATCTTCGCAGGGAATCCCGGCCTTCAGGCCGGGCGGGAATGCGATCCTCGGCCCGCAGGCGCGAAGCGCCGGAGTTCGCTGCGTCTGGGGGGTGGAGGTCAGGCCGGCCGTTTCTGGCTCTCGATGTACTCCTTGACGATGCTCAGTGGCGCGCCGCCGCATGAGGCGGCGAAATACGACGGGGACCAGAACACCGAGCCTGTGCCGGTCCGGTTGATCCGGCCGGTGTACTCCGCTCGCAGGTAGCGGGAGCTGACGCCTTTGAGGCTGTTGACGAGCTTGGACAGGGCAATTTTCGGCGGGTAGTGCACGAGCAGGTGAACGTGATCGCCTTCACCGTTGAACTCGCGCAGCTCGGCCTCGAAGGACCGGCACACCTCCCGCATGATCTCCTCGCAGCGCCTCAGCATGTCGTCGTTGAAGACCTCCCGCCGGTACTTCGTGACAAACACCAAGTGTGCATGAAGGTTGTAAACGACATGATTACCCCGTCTGATGTCGGGATCTGGTTCCCAGCGCGGTGACATGGACCAAGTATAGTAGGATCGAGTGGACTCGACCGGGGGGTGGGCTGGATGATCCGTGCGTACAAGTTCCTCCTGCGGCCCACCGTCCGCCAGTCGCAGGCGCTGGGCGAGATGCTGCGGGACCACTGCTCCCTCTACAACGGGGCCTTGCAGGAGCGCCGTGACGCCTACCGGCACGTGTCGAAGACCAGCGTCAAGTACGGGGTGCAGTCCGCTCAGCTCAAGGAGATCCGGGCGTTCGATCCTGAGCGGCAGGGCCGCTGGTCCTTCAGCTCGCAGCAGGCCACTCTGCGCCGCCTGGACAAGGCGTTCGCCGCGTTCTTCCGCCGGGTCAAGTCCGGCGACACCCCGGGTTACCCGCGCTTTCGTGGGGTGAACTGGTTCGACACGGTGGAGTTCCCGAAGGACGGTGACGGCTGCCGCTGGGACTCCACCCCGCACGACCCGGTCACCCGCGTCCGCCTCCAGGGCGTCGGCCACGTCAAGCTCTTGTGGAACCGGCGCCCGATCAGCGTCTTGATCCGCGACAGCGTCCAGGTCTGGTCCGGCCAGCCGTGCGCTACCGGCCCCTTGGCCAGCTCCTGTTCGAGCACGGCGAACAGTGCCTCACTCAGCTTGGGCAGTGAGACCGGTCCCGCGGACCGCAGCCCCTCCGCGCCGGCGTCGTGCCAGGCCCGGCGCCAGCGCTGCACCGAGCGCACACTCACCCGTAAGTCCTTGGCGACCTCGGCATTGGAGGCGCCGACCGCGAATCGCTCGGCGGCCTCCATCCGGATGCGCTCGCGAAACGCCTGCCGTTCAGGCGTCAACCCACCACCCTGCGGATATCTCACACAACCGGCATACCGCGAAGATCACACATCGTCAGCCCCCGGCGACAACACGCCTCAAAGGTCAGTAGACACTCACCCGCTCAACGGTCCTTCGCCGATACGTGCGTTGTCAGTGCTGCGCCTATGGTCTCAAGCCCGCGGTCGGCTTCCGGGGGTTCCAGCTCTGAAGGGATGGCTTCATCCCCGGCCTGTCTGGGGGCGGCTCGGAGACTCGTCCGGGACCTAACCGACGGCCGGGCATCGGCCATGGCCGCTCGGAGATCCGCCGCATCACGGTCGCCACCGTGAACAGCCTCCCCTTCCCCGGAGCCCGCCAGGCCCTCCAGATCAAGCGCCGCCGCACCGACCGCAAGACCGGCAGGACCACCGTCAAGACCGTCTACGCCGTCACCAGCCTGAGCACCGAGCAGGCCACCCCGGCCGAGCTCGCCCAACTCGTCCGCGACCACTGGAAGATCGAGGCCCTGCACCACGTCCGCGACACCACCTTCGCCGAGGACGCCTCACAAGTGCGCACCGGCAACGCGCCCCGAGCGATGGCCATCTGGCGCAACTTCGCCATCGGAGCCCTCCGAACAGCCGGAGCGAAGGACATCGCGGCCGGCCTCCGCCACAACGCCCGCAACCCCCATCGCCCCCTAACGCTCCTCGGCCTCGGATGATCACGAACCGGGCGTCACGCGATTACGCCGAAGCCCTGGGCGCGCAGGCAGTCGCGAAGCTACTGCCGAATACCGGTGGAGGCTGGGCTGTGCGAGGGGCGCGGTTGATCCTCCTGGTGGAACGCTGGTATGTCCTGTCCATATAACCCACTGACAAGCGCAAAATGATGGGGATTATCATTTGGCGACGAGTTGACTCGCTCTGACGAGTGACTATTGACCCGAATGACACATTGGGTGCCGCAAATTCACTCGAATGCATTGCCGCCTCAATTAAATTTGGCGTATAGAATTCCGGTGGCAGGAATTTCTGTTTCCGGATTCCCTCCTCCCCCCACCGCCCCCCGCGAAGGAGCATCCCCTCGATGACGTCAAATACTCCACGTGCGCCTCGGCGGCGCCTGAAATCGGCCTGGATCGGGGCGCTCATCGCCCCACTGGTCATCACGTCCGTCCTCGCCGTGACTGCGACAGAGGCGAGTGCCATCGCGACACCCGTCCCCCTGGGTACTGCGGAAAGTTTCGCGGTTCTGGCCGGAGCGTCGATCACCAACACCGGGCCCTCGGTCATCACCGGGATGTCGGGGTAAGCCCTGGAACGTCGATCACTGGCTTCCCTCCCGGCCTGGTGAACGGGACTCAGCACTCCGCGGACGCTGTGGCCCTCCAGGCCAAGTCCGACCTGGTCGCGGCGTACAACGACGCGGCCGGCCAGGCCACCGACTTCGCACTTCCCCCGGATGCGGGCGGCCTCACCCTGGTCCCGGGCGTCTACACCTCGCAGTCCACGCTAGGGCTCACCGGCACGCTCACCCTGGACGCCCAGGGCGACCCCAACGCCGTGTGGGTGTTCCAGGTT
Organism: Streptomyces sp. NPDC002742; assembly: GCF_042888885.1. Lineage (NCBI taxonomy): Bacteria > Bacillati > Actinomycetota > Actinomycetes > Kitasatosporales > Streptomycetaceae > Streptomyces > Streptomyces sp. NPDC002742. The sequence continues at coordinate 29,028 of NZ_JBIAQF010000049.1, read as the reverse complement.
GGTTCGGGCCTGACGACGGCCTCCGCCAGCCAGGTGCTCCTCGTCAACGGGGCCTCCCCGTGCAACGTGTACTGGCAGATCGGTAGCTCGGCGACCCTGGGCACCAGCTCCACGTTCGTGGGCAGCATCCTGGCGCTGACCTCAATCTCTGCCACCACGGGGACGAGCATCGACGGACGGGCGCTGGCCCGCAACGGCTCGGTCACCTTGGACACCAACAGGATCACGCTGCCCACGTGCGGCACGGGTACGACCGGGGCCACGACGG
>NZ_JBIAQF010000049.1:0-28667 GCF_042888885.1 Streptomyces sp. NPDC002742 | reverse complement strand
CGGACGGCTGGTACGACCGGGGCCACGACGGCTGGTACGACCGGGGCCACGACGGCTGGTACGACCGGGGCCACGACGGCTGGTACGACCGGGGCCACGACGGCTGGTACGACCGGGGCCACGACGGCTGGTACGACCGGGTACACGACTGGTGGAACGACCGGGTACACGACTGGTGGAACGACCGGGTACACGACTGGTGGAACCGGGGGCCACGACCACGACCACGACCACGGCCACAAGCCCTGTTCCTGCTACTACAAGCCGGGTGAATACGGCCACAAGCACGACGAATACGGCCACAAGCACGACGAATACGGCCACAAGCACGACAGTTATGAGTCCGGCGGCAAGTCCGAAAAGGACGACAAGCTCAGCGACAAGTACAAGCAGAAGTTCTACGAAAAGTTCGACGAAAAGCGCGACGGATACCGGCAGAACATCGACGAAAAGATTCACCCTTACGTCGGCTGACGAGCGAGCTGCATGACTCCGTGAGTGGGCGTGCGTAGCGTGCGGCGGAATCCAATAAATTCCGCCGCACGCCGCATGGAGGGAAATAGAAGACGTCAGATGTCATCAGTTAAACAGAAGAGACCGGGTGGGGCTGTGCCGGGTGAATGTGAAACCATGGATATGGAGGCAAGAGAGCGCCTCGGCGCTGTGCCCGACGAGCGCCGGGAACCTCATGAGCCCGGCAGGCCGTCCACGCTCCGCGGCCCATTTAAGGCAGGCCTGTGGGCGGCAATCGCCCTTTGCCTGACAACGGTTCTGATCCACGTACTCCTGGTTTTCCTGCATGTGGCCCCGGAAAACGCTGTCTCGCAGCGGTACCGTCAACAGGTCGATTCATGGGTCTATCCGCTGTTCGAGCAGAACTGGCGGCTCTTCGCTCCGAATCCGGAATCGGTCAACTCGGAGATCTCCGTGCGGACCAGGCATGCCGGGCCGGACGGTTCTGCACACGTGAGCCCGTGGTTCGACATCACCGCTGTGGACGAGTCCGCGGTAGAGCACAATCCGTTCCCTAGTCACACGAACCAGAACATGCTGCGCCGCGCTTGGAGCTCCTATCTCCAACTCTACGGCGGGGCCGACAAGCCGCCCTCGGAGCGGGCGATCATGATGCAGAAATACCTGCGCAACATCGCTGCCGACCGAGTGGCAGCACACCGTCAGGGGGGATTCGAGGCCCTCCAGCTCCGGGTGGTCACCGTGCCCGTCCCCGCGTCCAGAGCTCCGGACGGCACGGGCCCCGCGCCAGCGCCCATCAACACCCGCTATCTGCCCTGGTGGAAGGTGAGCTCCCATCACTACTGATCAGGCGCCGCCCGCCGCACACGCACCCCAGCGAGCCACCGCCCCTGCGGACACCGGCCCCCCAGGATTCGTCATCGACCGGCTCGGCAGGCTCTTCGCCCTCCTCACCGAGAGGCCGGTGTCCCTGCACGCTGCCGCAGTCCTGCGGATCGGTTACGGGCTGATCTACCTGCTCTTCCTGCTGCGCGAGTTTCCCCACCGCAACGAGATCTGGGGGCCCGGCGCCCCGTGGACCCCGGCGCTGGCCCGGCAACTCTTCGACCAGACCGGCTGGGCCAGCGTCCTCACCCTCTCCGACAGCAGGGCCTGGTTCGAGTTCTGCTACGTGACGGCACTCGCCGTGTCCGCCCTGTTCCTGCTGGGCTGGCGGACCAGGGTGATGTCCATCCTGTTCGCCGTCGTGGTCGTCTCGTTCCATGCCAGGGCCATCTTCATGGGGGACGGGGGCGACAACCTCATCCTCCTGATGGCCGTCTATCTCGTCTTCACGGCGTGCGGCTCGCGCTGGTCACTGGACGCGCGGCGGCTCGGTCGCCGGGCGACACCCGCGGGCGGGCCCCCGAGCTCCGGCGGCACTCTCCGGGATGAACTGCGCGACGTCAGGAAGACGCTGGCCACGGTGCTGCACAACTGCGGCATGTTCGTCATTGCGGCCCAGGTCTGCTTCCTCTACGGAGCCGCCGGTCTCTACAAGGTTCAGGGCAGCTTCTGGGGCAACGGCACCGCTCTCCACTATGTCCTGAACCTCCATCTCTTCCGTCCCTGGCCGATGTTGTCCCAGATGGCAGACGGCCACGCGGTACTGATGGCCGTCGTCGGCTACCTGACGGTGCTGGTGCAGGTCGCCTTCCCGTTCGTCCTGTTCGGCAGGCTCAAGTACCCGGTCCTGGCCGTGATGCTGGGCATGCACGCGGGCATTGCGATCTTCCTGGGGCTGCCGCTCTTCTCCGGAGCGATGATCATCGCGGACACGGTGTTTCTGCCGGACCGCTTCTTTCTCCACCTGACGCACCTTTGGTCTGTGCGCGGGGGACGGGTGCGGGATGCCGTACAGGTGCCCGTTCCACCACAGAAGTAGTCCGCAGGCTGAGGCCGGAGTGCAAGGGCACCATGGTCGCCGTCCAGCTCCTCGCCGTGCCGATGGGCCCGGATGTGCTGGGGCTGGCCGGCGGCACGCAGCTACTGACCGTGCCACTGATGGTCGTCGCCATGCTGTCGGTTGGTCAGGAGGGCTTGGAGGCGGCGCGGGTAGTCGGGGTCTGGACAGTCGCCGTTCCAGCCACCGAAGCCGAGGCGTGCGATGTGGCGTGGCGGACGGTCTCCGACGGGGAGTGAGTGGGAGGCACTCACTCGTCCGAAGCATCGTGGTGCAGCTGTCGATCTGCCAGAACACGGATCGTCCCGGGCGCGTAGGGAGCGGCGACTGAATGACCTGGGGGCCTTCGGCGGTAGCTGCCCTGCCGCGCTGGTTGTGGTGCTGTTGTGGGACGCCCGGGGATCGCTCCCCGGGGGTGGCACCGGCGTCAGCCGGTGTCTTCTCGCTTCAACGCCCCTTGCCCGGGAGCCTTGCGGGCTCCGGGACTTCCAGTGGCTCGGCGAGCGTTTTGGGTCTCCCCCCTATCGGAGGCGACCATACTGAGCTGCCTGTGCGCCGCGTCAACGATGTTCGCGGTGCTGTTCTCGTGTCGGTGTACGACCGCACCGCACGAGGGGCAGTGGAACGTGCTGCACGATGGGTCGGAGCTTGGGTTTCGCTCCTTACACTTCGCGCAGGTGCCGGTGACGGGCTCGCCCTGGTCGAGGACGACGAGCTGCGAGCCGTACCAGGCGGTCTTGTATGCGAGCTTCCTTCGCAGACTGCCCAGGCCGGCGTCCAGGAGATGCCGGTTGGAGCGGGCCTTGACCTTGACGTTCTTGCCCGGCTTGTCCCGGGTGCCCTTGGCTGAGGTGGTGAGAGCGGTGATGTCCAGGTCTTCGATCGCCACGTGCGTGAACCCGGTGGCCAGCTTCTTGGACAGGCCGTGCAGGAACGAGGCACGTCTCACCGTGATCTGCTGGTGGACGCGGGAGACCCGGGCGGTGGCCTTCCTCCACCGCCCCGACCCCTGTTGACAACGGGACATCGCGCGCTGGGCCTTTACGAGCTTGGCCAGGCTGTCGGCGAGCAGACGGGGGTGCTGTACGAGGGTGGTGGCGGGGTCGGCCGGGTCGAGTGGGCTGGACAGGACGGCCAGGTGGTGGGAGCCGAGGTCGACGCCGACGAGCCCGCCGGCACGCTGGCGGGCGGTGGGGCGGCCGATCTGCTCGACGCGTCCGCCGTTCTCGGCGGCCTTCTCGGCCTGGGTACGGCTCAGGTACGGGGTGCGGGCGCCGTCGTCGTGGACGTGCTCCCACAGCACGGGCACGTCCTGCTGCACCTTGGCCAGCACGGAGGCGTACCAGCGGTGGCCGCCGCGGGTGACGGTCACGGACTGGATGACGGCCTGCCCGCGCTCTACGAGCCGCACGAGGCGCTTGCCTGAGTTGTGGATGCGGATGCTGCCCAGGCCCGGCATCACCAGGCGCCGGTAGCCCTCCAGGCGGATGATCGGCCTCTTCACGTCGTGGAAGAGAGAAAACGATTCTGTGTGGCCCTTCTTCTTGAAGCGGGGGTATCCCTGGCGCTGGCCGACGCGGCGGCCGGCGAGCGAGTCCTGCCAGTACTTCCAGGCGACCTGGGCGCGGTCGAAGCCGGAGGTGAAGCAGTAGACGTTGACCTCCCTCCACCAGGGGCTGCCGCCCTCCTCCTTGGGCAGGTCCCGTTCCATCCGCCACAGGGCGCTGGTGTCGGTGGCGGTCGGCGTGCGGAAACCGGCACTGAACGCCTGGGCCTTGAGCGCGTTCACTGTGACACGGCCTTCGGCCAGGAGATCGCGTTCACCGCTGGTACCGGCGGCGTCCGTGCGGGCGGCGGCCAGCCGGCGGACGAGGGCCTCCTGCCCGGCCGGGGGCTGCATCGCGGGCAGCGCCGGCTTGCCGGAGACGGTGAGCGTGAGGCTCTTGCGGTGGTGGTCCCACACCTTGACGCGGTCGGTGAGCTCGGCGCCGTCGGCCTTGATCCGCTCCTTCGCCTCGCCTTCACTCAGCCCCGCCTCGAGGTAGACGGTCCGGCGGTCGGTCCATGCCTGGTGGGCATGGGTCTTCTTGGCCACGGCGTAGTTGTAGGCCCACCGGCAGGCGCCGGAATAGCGGGACAGGGCGGCGCGCTCGGCATCGGAGGGGTCCAGGGCGAACCGGTACGCCCGCAACACCTCTGTGCCGGGCATCGTCACGGCCGCGGGGCCGTGCCCTGGCCCTGCGGGATGGGATTTCGCCGCCACGCGCGGTGTACCTCCGGTTCCAAGTCGCTCTGCTGGACCGCACGTTGCCATGGGGCAAGGGCTGCTGGTCACGCGCCATACCGTCGTGTTCGCCGGGCAGCCGAAAAGGACTCTTACACTGGCAATTGCCTCAGCTCAAGGGGCGCAAGACCCTTCGCCGACATGTGAAGCAAGCACGCGCGCCTGTTTTCGGTCCCTCCCGGCAGGACGCCTGGCGGTTCCTGTTGTGAGGCACATGACGAAGTCACAGTCCGTTTTGGCTGCCCGGCGAACACGACGGCATGGCACATGATCGACAATCCCTGCTCCATGGCAATCTGCGGGCCAGCACGATGATTTGGAGCCGGAGGTAGACCGCGCGTGGCGGCGAACAGCAATCCCACCGTCAGAAAGCGCCGCCTGGGAGCCGAGCTCCGCCGGCTCCGTCAGGCCAGCGGACTGAAGAGCAAAGAGGCGGCTGAGCGGCTCATGGTCTCCCAGCCCAAGATCAGTCACCTGGAGAACGGCCGCCGCGCCATCAGCCCCCGCGACGTACGCGATCTGTGCAAGATCTACGGAGTGACGGACCAGCAGGTCATCGACTCACTGATGGGGATGGCCAGGGACTCCGGGCAGCAGGGCTGGTGGAACGTCTACGGCGACATTCCCCAGAGCGTCTACGTCGGCCTGGAGACGGACGCCGCCACCGTCCACGCATACGAGCCCATGATGATCCCCGACCTGCTGCAGACCCCCGCCTACGCCCACGACGTCATCGAGGAAACGATCCCTCTGCTCGCTGCCGGACAGGCCGCCACACGCCTCAAGGTGCGGCTACGCCGTCAGCACCGGATCTACGACCCGGCCCGCCCGCTGCGTCTGTGGGTCGTCCTGGACGAATCGGCACTACGCCGCGTCGTCGGCAGCCCGGACATCATGCGCGAACAACTGGAGCACCTGAACGCACTCGGCACCGAGCCGCACATCACGGTGCAGGTCCTCCCCTACGCGGCGGGTGCCCACCCGGGCTTCGCAGGACGGTTCTGCATCCTGCGGTCCGCCGACAGCACCGAGGCAGTGGTGCACCTGGAACGCCGCACCAGCGATCTCTACCTGGAGAAACCCTCCGACGTGCAGCACTACAGCGTGATGTACGACCACCTCCAGGCCCGGGCTCTCGACCCTGACAGCAGCCGCGACTTCATCACCGACGTCGTCAAGAGGTACGTCGACGCGGCGAGCCGCCCCTGAGACTGAGGTCGCCCTACCTTTCGATCGGTTCGCCGAGTTCTCCAACCAATACCCTTGGCAGTCGGCGGAGTTCGAGCAGGTACTTGGTCTCTTCTGTGTCGCCGTTGGGCTCGCAGTGCAGAGCATCCTTGATCTGGCCTACTGATCCCTGACAGGCACCCCTGCCTCAACCCACCACTCTCCCCAGCTCCCATGGGCCGCGTCTGCTCGGCTCTGCCTGGGTCGATGGTGGACGGGATGGGAGCCCACCACGCTCGCCACGATGCACCCGCGGCCGGGAAGGGCGCCCCCTCCCACCCGGTGCCGGCCGATCCCCCGCCGGAGGCATGTCCTTGGCCGTGAGCCGCAGAATTCGGGTGCTCGACTCATACCGCCGGGCCTATCCACATGTGGGTGGCCGTCGTGATCGCCCTGTTCGGCTTCCTGCTCTCTCAGACCTTCCTCGCCCCGGCCATCGAGTTCGGCACCCGCTCCGGTGTCGACGTCGTCGACGGCACCCATCGCTGAAAGGAGAAACACCATGCTGCTCGGCCCGAAAATGCCCGATGCGGCTCCGCTACCGATCGCCCACAGGCCGGCCGCCCCTGCCGAGCACCACCGCGCTCCGGTGACCTGCTCCTGCGCTCACGCCCCGATGGCGTCCGCCAGTCGCCCGATCTCGCCGTTCGTCAGCCGTGGGGCGGGTGCCGTTGCGGCGGTCCTCGTCGTGGGCGTCGTGCTGACCGCACTCCTGGCCACGGTCGCCATCACGGCCGTCTCCGTCTCCATCGCGGCCCTGGTGCTGCGCTCCCTGCTCAACAGCGCCCACAAGCGCTGACCAGCCTGCCGGGGCGGCCTCGATACCGCCAAGCATCCCGCCGCCCCGGCAGGCACGGGTCCTCCCGACCGAAACCGAAAGGACAGTTCCCATTACTACCGGACGCGTTCCGCCCCCAGTCAAAGAACTGGGCGCGCTCGTCTCCCTGGGCGGCATGCCCACCCTCGTCAAACAGCTCCGCGGCATCGGTGGTTGTACACAGCCTGTGCGCCTGGACGGCCACCGCGTCGAGCACGCGGTCGACACCCGAACCGGCGAGATAGGCCGGGTTCTCCACCGCCTCGACTCGCCTCGCTCCCGGCAGGCAACCTCCTCGTACGCTGCAACAACCGCCGAGCTACCCGCTGCCCGAGCTACCCGCTGCCCGGGCTGCGCGGAGACCTACCGCCGGGACACCTTCCACCTGATCACCGCCGGACTGCGAGGCGGCAAAGGCACTCCCGCCACCGTCACCATCCACCCAAAGGTGTTCGCCACCTTCACCGCACCCGGCTTCGGGCCCGTCCACAACCGGCCCACAGACCGACGCGGCACTGTCCGCACCTGCCGCTGCGGACTCCTGCACGACGCCGACGACGAATCGCTCGGCACACCCCTCGACCCGGCGACGTACGACTACGAAGGCGCCGTCCTCTGGAACGCGCACGCCGGAATGCTCTGGCGGCGCTTCTCCATCTACCTCCGCCGGGAGATAGCCAAGCGGGCCGGCCTCACACAGCGGGAGTTCGCGGACTTCGCCCGGGTCTCCTTCGCCAAGGTCGCCGAGTTCCAGAAGCGCGGTGCGGTCCACTTCCACGCGGTCATCCGCATCGATGGCCCGGACGGTGGCAGCAGTGAGCCCCCGAGTTGGGCCACCACGGAGCTCCTGGCGGACGCGATAGCCTCCGCGACTGCCAGGGCAAGAGTCCTTGGCCCCGTCCTCGACGGTCGTGCGCACACGTTCAGCTTCGGTGAGCAGCTCGACGTGCGTCCCATCCGATCGGGCGACTTCGACGGACCCTCCGAGCTCACGGAACGGGCCGTGGCGTCGTACATCGCCAAGTACGCCACCAAGTGAGCCGAGGCCACGACGGGCGGCCTCGACCGGCCGCTGAAGTTCATCGCCGAGCTGGCCCTTCTCGATCTCGGTGATCACGCGCGGCGCATGGTGCGCACAGCCTGGAGGCTTGGTGCGATCAAGGAGTTGGGCCACCTCCGTCTTCGTGCCTGGGCCCACATGCTTGGCTTCCGCGGCCACTTCTCCACGAAGACGCGTCGCTACTCGACGACCCTCGGTGTGCTGCGGAACGCCCGTGCCGAATGGCGCCGAGCACAGGCTTCGCCGGATGTCGTCGGTGAGGCGGACACGACCCTTGTCCTTTCCCACTGGATGTTCGCCGGCACGGGCTTATCCGCGGCCGAGGCATGGTTGGCCGCGACCCTCGCCCCCGCTCCCGGCACGGAAGGAGAACCGACCCCATGACTGAGCAGCATCTGTCCGTCGACCAGGTCGCCGAGCTGCTCGGCACCTCGGTTCGGTTTCCGCGGCGGCTGATCGAGGAGCGACGCATCCGGTACGTGAAGGTCGGTCGGCACGTCCGCATACCCGCAAGCGCGGTGGATGAGTTCCTTGCCGCGCGCACCGTGGAGCCGATCCGGCTTCGTCGCGTCGGCCTGCGGAGGGCTGCCTGATGGCCAACAAGAAAGGCAGGCGTCGCCGCTTCGGCGCGGTTCGGCAGTACCGGTCTGGGAGTTGGACGGCGTCGTACCTGGCACCCGATGGCGAGCGTGTCCGGGCGGACGAGACCTTCGAGACCAGGAAGGACGCGGAGATCTGGCTGTCTCAGGTCGAGGCGGATCTCAGCCGCGGTGACTGGCGTGCCCCGGACGCCGGAGCGGTCAACTTCCGCATCTATGCCGAGAAATGGGTCGAGGAAAGGGAGTTGGCCGTACGCACCGAGGATCTGTACGCACCTTCTACGGCTCCACATCCTTCCGACCTTCGGCGCCCTCGACCTCGACGAGATCACCGCTCCGCGCGTCCGCGAATGGCGAGCTGAGCGGCTCCGCACCACCAAGGCAAAGACCACCGTGGCCAAGTCATACCGGCTGCTCAAAGGCATCTTTGAGACGGCTGTGGATGATGACTTGGTGAGCCGCAACCCGTGTCGGATCAAGGGTGCGGGCAAGGAGTCTGCGGCTGAACGTCGTATCGCTACCGTCGCCCAGGTCGACGCCCTCGCCGATGCGGTCGGCATCCGCTGGCGCCTCATGGTCTACCTCGGCGCCTACGGTCCGATGCGACCCGAGGAGCTGGCAGGTCTGCGCCGCCGGGACGTCGACCTGGAGGACATGGTGATCCGAATCCGTGTGGCCGAGCCCGAGCGGACCAACGGCCGGCGCGCTCCCGGGGAGACCAAGTCCGACGCGGGTACTCGAGCTGTCGTCCTTCCGGCCTTTCTCCATAAGGAGGTGAGGCAGCACCTCGCCTGGTACGCCGAGAAAGGGCCGGACGGCTTGGTGTTCGTGGGTGAGAAGGGCGCGCCTTTCCGGCGTACCTCGTTCGGTCGGAAATGGATTCGGGCCCGCTCGGTCGCGGAGCTCCCGGAAGGCTTCCGCTTCTACGACCTTCGTCACACCGGGCACACGCTCTCGACCCGTTCGGGAGCCACCCTCAAGGACACGATGGTCCGCGCCGGCCAGTCCTCCGAGAAGGCGGCGCTCATCTATCAGCACTCCGACGACGAGCGGCAACGGGACGTGGCCGCCGGGCTCGACGACATGGTGCGGGCCGAGCGTGCAAAGCACCACGACGACGATCGGGCGCACCACAAGGAGGACCCCACCGGCACCTAGCCCGTCCTTATGGTGCGGTTGTGGTGCGCGTCCCGCTCATTGGTCTGGACAACAAAGAACCCCCGGGTCATCGACCTGGGGGTTTCACATGGAGCGGGTGACGAGAATCGAACTCGCACTCTCAGCTTGGGAAGCTGATGTTCTACCACTAAACTACACCCGCGTAAGACGCCGGTTGAACCGGTGCCGAATGCTCGCTCACTCTACCTCATGCCCGGCCTCCGGCGTCGAAGCCGCGGGGCCCGCACGTGCTTCGGAGGGTGGATGCGGCTGCGTGGGACCGGAGTTGGGGCGTACGGTGGGACCGCCGAAGTGGGTCCGGGCGGGGTCGGAGTGCCGCCTGGAGGACCGTCTCCTTCATCCCGTAATGTGGCTTTCGTCGTCAGGGCATCAGCCTGACGCGGCTCTTGGGGAAGGGACTCTGGGACTTGATGGAGCGCACCGTCGTCCGTTGTGCCGAGGGGCACGTGTTCAGCACCGCTTCGTTCCCGATGCAGCAGGCCGAGCGGCTCGGCCCCGGCCGGCTGCTCCGGTGTCCACGGTGTGCCCGGCTCCGCAGTGTGGTGCCGGTCGCCTTGGAGAAGGCAGTGACGGAGCAGTAGTGGCGGGCGCAGTCGCTACAGCGTCGTAGCGGTGGCGTCGTAGTAGTGGTCGTAGTAGTGGTCGTAGTGGTGACGGGAATGCAGTGGCGTCGTAGTGGTGAATGACCATTACGGGCGCGCGGGGTCGTCACGATTGTGGTGGCTCCGCGCGCCTTGCGTATCCTCAGGGCGTGCTTCTCTCAGACAAGGACATCCGGGCCGAGATCGACGCCGGGCGGGTCCGGATCGATCCCTACGACGAATCCATGGTGCAGCCGTCGAGCATCGACGTGCGGCTCGACCGCTATTTCCGGGTGTTCGAGAACCACCGCTACCCCCACATCGACCCCGCGGTCGAGCAGTCGGACCTCACGCGGCTGGTCGAGCCCGAGGGTGACGAGCCGTTCATCCTCCATCCCGGAGAGTTCGTCCTCGCCAGTACGTACGAGGTCGTCTCACTGCCCGACGACCTCGCCTCGCGGCTCGAAGGCAAGAGTTCGCTGGGACGGCTCGGGCTGGTCACCCACTCCACCGCCGGGTTCATCGACCCCGGGTTCTCCGGGCACGTGACCCTTGAGCTGTCCAACCTCGCGACGCTGCCGATCAAGCTGTGGCCGGGGATGAAGATCGGGCAGCTGTGCATGTTCCGGCTCAGCTCGCCGGCCGAGTTCCCCTACGGCAGCGACCGCTACGGCTCCCGCTACCAGGGCCAGCGCGGGCCGACGGCTTCCCGCTCCTTCCTGAACTTCCACCGCACCCAGGTCTGAGGCGGTACCCATGTCCGACGTGCGCGAGAACCTCACCTACGAAGGGTTCGGCGTCGCCGTACGCGAACTCGCACAGACCATCGCCGACGACGGGTACGAGCCCGACATCGTGCTGTCGATCGCCCGTGGCGGTGTCTTCGTCGCGGGCGGGCTCGCCTACGCCCTCGACTGCAAGAACATCCACCTGGTGAACGTCGAGTTCTACACGGGCGTGGGGACGACGCTGGAGATGCCGGTGATGCTCGCTCCCGTCCCCAACGCGATCGACTTCTCCGACAAGAAGGTCCTGATCACCGACGACGTCGCCGACACGGGCAAGACGCTCAAGCTCGTGCACGACTTCTGCGTCGGCGAGGTCGCCGAGGTCCGCAGCGCCGTGATCTACGAGAAGACCCAGTCGCTCGTGAAGTGCGAGTACGTCTGGAAGCGGACCGACGAGTGGATCAACTTCCCGTGGAGTGTCGAACCTCCCGTGGTGCGGCGGACCGGGCAGGTCCTCGACTCGTAGGCCTCGGCCCGTCGCCGCCATGGCCGGCACGTGAGAGGGGCTCCCGGCGGTGTGCCGGGAGCCCCTCTTTCTCAGTTCTGAGCGGGTGTGTGTGCCGCCCGCGGCGTCAGAACGTGCCCAGCTTGATGATCGACAGGATCGCGATGAGCTGAATGGATGACGCGGCGAGGGCCTTGGGCCACGGGAGGTCGTGGGACTTGCCGACCATCAGGGTCAGCAGGGCGCCCGCGGCGACCCAGGTGATCCAGCCCAGGAGCTGGACGAAGGACGCGTCGCCGCCGAAGAACATGGCGACGAGCAGCCGCGGGGTGTCCGTGAGGGACATGATCAGCATGGAGAGGCCGACCGTGGGCTGCCAGGCGCCGTCGCCGCCGAGCTGGCGGGCCAGGGTGTGGGTGACCACGCCCAGGACGAACGTGCTGATGACGAGGGCGACGGCGGTCGTCAGGACGATCGGGACGGCGTTCGAGAGGGTCGCGCTGATGGCGTCCTGGCGGGCGCCGTCGAAGCCGAAGACCGCCAGCAGGCCGTAGAGGAACGTCACGGTCAGGGCCGGGGCCCACATCGTGTAGTCGCGCATCTGGAGGAAGGTCCGGTTGGGGGCCGTCACTATGCCCTTGAGCAGGTCCTTCCAGTGCAGCCGGGGGCCGACCGGCGGAGCGGCCGCCTGGCCCGCGCGGTAGGTGTCGCCCTGGTTGTAGGGGTCCTCGCCGATCGAGAAGGCCTGGGTGTGGCCAGGGCTGTTCGCGGCGTACGGGTCCGGGCCCTGCTGGGGGTGACCGTCGCCGAAGTACTCCGGCTCGCCGTGTCCGCCGCCGTGTCCGCCGCCCTGGGGCCAGCCGCCCTGCTGTCCGCCGCGGTAGGGCTGACCGCCCTGCTGTCCGCCGTACGGCTGCTGTGCCCCGTACTGCGGCTGCTGCGGCGCGGGCGGATAGCCGTACGGCGGTTGCCCGCCTCCCTGGGGGGACTGTTGTCCGCGTCCCTGGGGGGCCTGTCCGTACGACGGTTGTTGTTGCGGTCGCGCTTGCGGGGCACGGTTGTCACGGCCGCCGCGTCCGATCCTGAATCCAGCCACGTTATCGAACGTACCTGGTCCCGAAGAGTGACGTGCCCGGCCCGGGGCGACGGGCCCGCCATCGGTGCCGAGCTGTGACATCCCCTAAGGGGTTGTCAGGGGGGCGTCAGGGTGGTCGTGCCCGTTGTGCCCCAGGGGCGGTCGGGTGGCGGTGAGCCGAAGACACGGGCCGTGGGGACGGGGGATCCGCAGGTGGGTGCGGGGTCCATGGCCCGTGTCTTCCACCCGTGGGTCATCCGGGGGCACCGGAGTCATCTGTGGGTGGTTTCCCACAGGGTCACAGCCAGTGCGGTGCAGGAGGTCACCGCTGCCAGGGACGGGAGTGGCCAGCGGGCGCGTTCGAGGGCGTCCAGGCGGTCCTCGTGTTCGTTGAGCGTCTTGTCGGTCTGGTCGGCGCGCTGGAGGAGCAGGGCGAGGTCGCCCCGGGTGGTGGCGAAGCCGACATCGGCCGAGCGGCGCAGGCGTTCCAGCTCCAGGGCGACTCCTCCCGCTTCGTGCGTCGTCACGTACGGCCCTCCTTGCGCAGCCAGGAGGGCAGGAGGCGTTCCACCTCCGGCAGGGCCATGACGCGGGTGAGCGCGGCGGCGATCGCCACCACACCCGCGACGGCGGGCGCGTTCCTGGCCGACGGCTCCCCGGCGAGCAGCGGGAGGAGCGCGACCACGGTCTGCAAGGACGTCCGGAGCGTGCGGCGGGTCGCGTCGCTCATCGGACGGCCTCCTCGGCCGTACGCGGTACCCGCAGCAGGTCCCAGCTCGTGCGCCCGGGGACGCCGTCGGCGGCCGGGCCGCGGTAGCCGAGTGCCAGCTGCCAGGCGGCGTACGAACGGACGTCCGCCGCGCCCCAGACCGGGCCGGGGCCGACGGTGTAGCGGCCGCAGCCCTCGGCGACGAGGCGCCGGCCGATCGCCGTGATCAGTGGGCCGCGGCGGCCGGGGACGAAGTAGGCGGCGCCGGGGAAGGGCTCGTACGACGCCGGGCCGGGGGCCGGCCGGAGGCCGAGGCGGGCGTCGATCCTGGTGCGCATGCCCGGCATCGAGAAGGACGGGTCGATCTTGCGCCGCGTCCACTCCTTGTGGCCGATCACGCTCGCGGCGCTCCAGCCGTGGGCGCGGCACAGGGCGGTCGACAGGCGTTCGACGGCGTCGAGCTGGGCCGTCGGGTACGGGTCGCGGCCGGTGCCGAGGTTCTCGATCTCGAAGCCGTAGAAGTGGGCGTTGCCGTCGACGGCGTCCGGGCCCGGGGCGGGCGGCGGGGTCTTCTCGGCGACCACGGCGGACAGTACGGCGGTGGAGCCGGAACCGGCGTGGTTGGTACGGCCGTAGCCCACCAGGTGCACGTTTCCGTCCTTGGTGATCAGGCCGGTGCAGAGCGGGCCGGGCAGCGCCGCGGTGCCGTCGAGGCAGAGGCGGAGGCTGTCCGAGCCGGCGGTGTGGTGGAGCATCACGCCGTTGACGGGGCCCCATGGGCCCTTGTGGTTGCGGTTGTGCGTCCGCCAGGCGCCGTGCTCGCGGACGGCGACGCCCTCGGCGCGCAGGGCGCGCACGAGGGCGTTCGGGGTGAGGGGAGTTGCCATGGCGTCCTCAGGTGACGGGAGTGACGGTCACGAATCGGTTGGTGAAGGTCGCGGTGCTGGTGGTGGCGGCCGACTTGTAGGCGAGGGTGGCGGTGTACGAGCTGTTCACCGTCAGGCCGGTCACCTGGAACTGGGTGGTGGCGGAGCACAGGTTGGTGCCGTAGGAGATCGCCGCCCGGGCGTCCGCGGCGGCGACCGAGACGGTCGTGCCGAGGCGGATGTTGGCGGAGACGTAGGCGGCTGTCGCCGCGCTGCTGTTGACCCGGGCGCCCACCGTGACCAGGACTGAGCCGGAGGCCGGGGCGGTGAAGGTGACCGCGGTCGGGTCGCCGGTGGAGCCGGTGAGGGTCTCCACGTACGACGCCGAGGTGGTCGTGCCGGTGGTGGTGTTGGCCAGGTGGACCGGGCCGGGTGCGAGCTGCGCCCAGGCGCTGCCGGTGTGGTACCAGAACTGCTTGGGCGTGCTGAGCCAGACGAGCATGCCGGCCACCGGGGACGTCACCTTCGCGTCGCGGGTGGCGGCGTCGGCGAAGCGCAGCACGGTCCGGCCGTCGACGGCCTCGGCGAGGGACTGGATGTGCTGCGGGACGTTCGCCGCGTCGGCGGGCTGCGGGTAGGGGAGACTGCCGAGCGGGGTGAGCAGGGCCATGACGGCTCCTCCATGCGGATGCGGTGTGCGGGCGGGGGCGGTCAGGTGCCGAAGGGCGGCGGGAGCGTGTCGGACGGGCTGCCGTCGTCACCCGAGCGGGCGGCGGCGCTGTCCACCGGCACGGGCACGGCGACGTCGCCGTCCTGGGCGGAGTCGTCCGGCGCGGACTCGGACGGCAGGACCACGGACGTGCCGTCGTCCTCCGCGGTCACTGCGGGCTGGTCGCTCATGCGGCGCCTCCTGGTGGCTGGAGCAGCTCGCGGTAGCTGAGCCTGCTCTTCGTGAGGTCGTCCAGGGTCGGGAACTGCGCGGCGACCAGGGCGTAGCTGCGCCGGGTGCCGTACTGCGGGTCCACCGGCGGGTCGGGCGTGAGGCCGGAGTCGAGCGGGACGCCGTTGTAGGAGGTGCCGCGCAGGGTCAGCGTCTGCTGCGGCACCGAGCCCGCCTGGCAGGTGGTGCGGATGCCGACGACCCAGGCCAGGGTGTCCAGGGCGGCGCCGGTGGTGTCCACCACGCGTACGACGTCGCCGAGCTGGATGCGTGGGTCGTGCAGGATGTCCACCTCGCCGAGCACCGGGACCGGGTAGCGGCCGGCGTCGAGCATGGCGTGGGAGAGGTCGGAGGCCACCTTCTGCTGCTGCACCCAGTCGGTCGCGGGCGCCTCGTAGACCTGCTTGCCGTAGTAGGACTGGCTGCCGCTGTTGTACCAGGCGTACTGACGCTGCGCAGGGTCCGCGGTCCGCTTCCGGGGCACGATCTGCACGGACGGCTTGCCGTCCTTGGTGACCGTCCACACGCTCGCCGTGCCGCGGTTGGCGAACCGGACTATGTAGTTCGGCCCGTCGCGCCGCGAACTGACCGTCACACAGCCCTTGACCGAGGTACCGCCGGTGACCGCGCTGCCGAAGCGGACCTTGTTCCCGAGCGTCGTGGCCGCGTCGTCCTCGATCTGCACGGGGCCGATGTCCAGCTCGTCCTCGGCCATGGCGTACGCCACCTCCACCACCGCGCCGGGCCCGATCTCCCGTACGGCCGTGTCGGTCGTGGTCTCGCCGTCGGTGGCACGCACGCCGGTGTAGTCCTGGTACGTCTGCTTGCAGTAGTTGCGGCAGGCGTCGATCTCCTCGGAGACGGTGAGCGCGGCGATGTCCCGCAGGGTCGTGACGGTGACGTCCGGCTGGGCCGGGACCTTCTGGAACCGGGCCGGTCCGCGCCAGCGGAAGACGCCCTGCTCGTCGAACTCGGCCGTGGACATCGTGGCCCGGGCGATCTCGGTGATCGCCTCCCACTGGGATCCGGAGACCTTCGGCACGTCGTACAGCGGGACCGTGACCTCGTCGAGTTCGGCGGCCTTGGACCAGCGGCCCCGCTGCTCGTACTCGTCGGCGGTGTAGGAGGCGAGGTCGGGCCACGAGTTGTCGGTGACCTGGAGGCACTCGACGGCCATGTCCGTCGTCAGTTCGATCCGGCAGAGCTCCGACGGCGGCTGGTAGGCGACCGTGGTGTTGAAGGTGGCGGCGCCGAGCGGGAGGAACTGCCCGTCGGGAGCGGTCAGCCGCGGGAGCACGGTTGCCGGGATGGTGGCGGACGTCGTCCCGGCGCTGGTGTCCACGGTGACGCCCACGTGCCAGGCGCCCTTGAGGGACGCCACCTTCGGCAGCGTCCACATCCAGGTCTGTCCGCCGCCGTTCAACGTGCCGGAGCTCATCCGTACGGCGCCGGCGGCGAAGTCGACGTTCAGGCTGTAGTGGCCGTAGGCGCCCGCGCTGCGGTCGAAGACGAGCTTCAGATCCACGGTGCTGCCCACGGCACGGGCCGAGTTGGCGTACAGCTCGATCTGGAACACCTTGCCGGCCACCACGAACCGGGACCGCGGTGTCCAGGCCACCGCCAGTCCCGGGGCGTTCGGCATCAGGGCCATCTCGTGCGGCGCGCCGTCCCGGATCCAGGAGTACGAGGTCTGGGCGGGCAGTGTCTCCGGCTGGCCGTGGGTGGAGTTGAAGCCGCCGTGGAGGGAGGCGTACAGCACGGTGAACGGTGCCGTGACATCCGTGGCGACCGCGGGGGCGCGGGGCGGCGGGCAGGTGTGGATGCCGCCCTGGCGCAGCAGTTCGTCCACGCACCAGGTGGCGCTCGCCACCGGCTGGGCGTACATCAGACCGTGGTACGGCCGGGGCAGCAGGGCCGGTCCGCGCAGCCGCTCGGCGCCGTCCAGCGCCTGGACGGTCACGGAGTCCGTGCCGGAGGCCGCGGTGCGGGAGCGGACGGTGCCGCGGAAGGCGGGCAGGGTCGCGCCGGTGAGTCCGCTCTCGTGCGCGACGGACTGCCCCGGGCGTACCGCGTCGCCGGTGGCGCGCCCGGCCCACGCGGAGTAGAGCTGGGGGGCGGGCACCCCGTTCGCGCCGCCGAGCTGCATCTCCAGCTGGGCGGAGGCGCTGCCGGATACGGCGCGCATGGCCTCGGGCAGATCGGTGCTGTAGGCCCGCTCGACCTTCCAGGACTGCACCTGGGCGTCGAGTTCCCGGCCGCCGCAGCGGGTGGTGTGCGCCGGGGTGCGGTCGGGGGCGGCGAGCGCTTCGGCCAGCGCCGGGTCAGAGCTGAGCACTGCGCACCTCCACCAGGTCGAGGCTGACGTTGCGGTAGGGCAGCGGGACGGTGGGCACGTCGGTGTAGCCGGTGACGCTCATGGCCGGGCAGCCGTCGCCGAGCGAGAACGCGATGGCCGGCTCGCCGATGGTCAGGCACGCTCCGGCGAGCCCGTAGAGGCCGATGGCGCCAGGTCCGCCGAGCGGGGTGACGAAGGCGGCGCCGGCCGGGGCGGTCCCGGTGACACCTGTGCCGTTCGCGGACATCGAACTGAGGTACGTCCCGTCCACGGCCTTCCAGTCGAGCTGGGCGGTGGCGGTCGCCGGGTTCCAGTCGGGCGGCAGCAGCCACGACACCTGCATACCGGGCATCACCGGCCACCCGGTCCAGACACCGTGCCGCCAGCCGAGGCGGCTGGTCGCGTCCTGGAAGTCGGCGACCACGGTGTCCGAGAGGGAGGGGCGGACGACGATCGTGCCCTGCACGGTGAACCAGTGGTCGGTCCCGCTGGACTGGGTGCTCTGCGCGGTCGCCTGGTACGGGTCGAGCAGGTTCACGGACGCCGGGTCGAGCAGGGCGAGCGGTCCGTACGGCGGCTGCGGCCCGCCCTGGAACCCGGGCTCGTTGACCCTGCGGGCCAGCCGGGTGAGGTGCTGGGCGTCGCCCGGGGGCAGGGCGTCCCAGGACAGCTTGATACGGCGCACGGTGCGCGCCGGGGCGACGGTGGTGATGTTCCCTTCGAGGGACTTGAACTCGGTGACGTTCAGATCGGCGGTGCGGTCCCAGCTCTTCGCGGCCTGGGCGATCTCCCGCATGAATCCGGGCCGTCCGATCCACAGGTTCCTGGCCATGGTCTCTCCCTCACCTCCGGGCGAGCTGGCGCTGTCCGACGAGGACGGCGCGGGCGATGACTTGCGAGTCGACCTCGACGTGCACGGGCCGTTCGGAGAGCCTCTCGACGGCGGCGGCGAGCCGGTGCATCCCGCCGCCCGAGCCGAGCACCCGCTCCAGCTTCGACAGCGGGATGACGGCCTCGGGCTCGCCGGCCTCGGCGAGCAGCGCGAGGGTGCCGCCGCGGCGGGCGGGCACGACACCGCCCTGGGCGAGGGTGGGGATGTTGGGGAGCATCGGCAGATGGATGCCGAACTCCCGGCCGCCGAAGTGGGGCACCCAGTCGGGGATCTTGACGTGGATGCGGTTCAGGGCGCCGATCATGGCGTTGAGGCCGCCGATGTAGGCGCGGGGCAGCGCGGTGAAGGCGTTGATGATGCCCTTCAGCACCGACTTGATGGGCTCCGCGTGGTTCTTGATCGCGTTGTAGATGGCGTTCCAGGCCCACTTCACGCCCTTGGCGAGGGCGGCGGAGACCTTGTCCATGTTGATGAACTTCGAGATGAGCGGGGCGAGCAGGGCCATGATCAGCCCGAAGGCGTTGGCCTTCATGGCGGTGTTGAGGCCCTTCTGGGCGAGGGACGCGCCCTTCAGTCCCGTACCGAAGCCCTTCATCGAAGTCCCGCTCGCCGTCGCCTTCTTGCCGGCGTTGCCGACGGACTTCTCGACGGCGTCGGACTGGCTCTTGACGTCGCGGAGGGCGTTCTTGGCGCCTCCGGAGGAGGTCTTGAGGTGGTCGAGGGAGGTCTTGAACTTACCGGTCGTGGCAGTCGACTTGGTGATGTCGCTGCTCGCCTGGGCGGTGGAGTCCTTCAGATGCCGCACGGAACTGTTGGCGGTGCGCGACGCGGAGGAGAACTGGCGGATCGCGCCGGTGGCGCTTCTCAAACTCTGCACGAGTGACATAGGGAGGGCCTCCTCATCGTCCTATGTGCTGTTCCAGGTCCGTCATCAGTTCGAGGAGGGCGTCCATCTCGGTGATCGTGTGCCGGGCGCCGGTCCTGAGCGAGTCGACTTCGCGTTGCGTCGACTTGACCTGGTCCGCCTGCCTGACCATGCGGACCTGGATGCCGTCCAGCTTCTGGGTCATGGTCCGGTGGAGGCGCTGTACGGACTGGCCGGTGTCGTACGTCTTTCGGGAGACGGTGCTCACCTTGGTGGACAGGGCCTGGAGGTCCTGCTTCGTGGCTTTGGGCTCTTCGATCTTCGGCGGCTTGAAACGCTTGACCGCTCTTTCCACGTACGGCCCCACGAGACTGTTGAGTGAGGGGACGTGGGGAATGGCGACGCCCGCGATGGTGAGGCCCTTCTCGTCGTACTTGATCAGAGAAGGGTCGAACTTGAATGCCTGGCCGGACGAGGTGGTGGCCTGGATTCCACCGGCCTTGTGTAGCTGGAAGTCTTTGAAGACGGTCTTCGCCGCCTCGACGGCAGTACTCTTTGCCTGCTCCAGAAGCTTGTTGACGGCATCGGCGGATATCGACGGAATGGGCGCGTTGATCATGGGCTGCCTCCTGGCTGGTGGCCCGGCGTGCGGGTACCGGATGGGGGCGGGTACGTGTCGGCGGTCTGGGTGTGCTTCGCGGTTTGTCTGTGGGGGGCCTGGTGGGCCCGTCGCAGGGTGCGGCGCGTCTTCTGGCTCAATGAGCACGGAGTGTTGGGGGAAGCGGTGTGCGAAGACGTCTTCTGGAGCGACGGTGAGGGGATGTCGATCTGCTATTTCCAGCCGAGCAAGGGGAAACGGGTGATGGTGAAGTCCTCCAGGCGCCCGCGGGACCCCATGTTCGAGGTGGGGGAAATGGCACAGGTTCTCTACGACCCAGGCCGACCGACGCGTGCCGTCCTGGTGGAGGACCGCGCGGAGTCGGTAGGGGGATACCGTGCCGTTATGTACATCTTTTTCGCGGGCGCGACGATTCTCGCGATTGTGGGCGTGATCAAGGCCTTGGTGTGACGCATACCGCGTCGCTCAGGGGCCCGTCTCACGTCAGGCGAGAAATCGAGCCATTTCCTCCGGACTCGGCAGGGTGTCCGCCTCCTGGACCGAACCGGGGCGCGGCAGAGGTTCCGGAGGATCCATGGGCTCCGCGTCCTCGTCCTGGTTGACGGTGGCGAACATCCAGTTGGCCTGGGTGAGCTGGTCGACCACCGCGGCGAGCAGATGGTCGGTCACGGTCCACTCGGCGCCCTCGCCGTGCACCTCCCGGAAGAGCGCGCTGTCCCGCGGCAGATGCCTGACCAGCACCGCGAGCCGGCGTGAGGTGAGCCGGCCGCGGTGCCAGTCCAGGAGGTCGACGCCGTAGTGGCGGAGCAGGTCCGCCTCCAGGGCCTCGGCGTGCTCTTCGACGAGCTCGCCGAGGCTCAGTCTTCCCCCAGGCCCAGCCCCGTCTCCTTGCCGTAGGCCTCCAGGATCGCGGCGATGTCCTGCATGGTGACGTCGTGCCGCTCGAAGCGGGCGAACTGCTGCTCGCCGAGGAGGAGTCGGAGCAGTCCGTCCACGTCGTTGTCGTCGAGGTCGCGCAGCGTGCGGGCGGTCGTGCGGGTGAGTTCGGTCGGCAGCTCGAAGCTGTCGCCGTCCAGTTCGAAGGTCCAGTCGCGGCCGAGCGCTTCGAGGCGCTGGGCCCGAGCGGCGTTGACGTCGAATCCGGCCATCGGGGCTCCTTGTGTCGGTTGCGGGCGCGCTGAAGGGGCGGCCCCGGCGCCCGCGGAGGGGGGGCGGGCGCCGGGGCCGGGGAAGGCGGCGTGGACTAGGCCAGCGCCGCCGGGTCGTTGACCAGCCAGGTCGCCATCGGCTTGGTCGGGTCGTCGCCCGACAGCGCGGTGAAGGTGACGCCGAGCTTGACCGCGCCGGTGCGGCTGAGCGACAGCTCCTCCACCTCGGAGACTGCGCCGTACGGGATCACCAGCCGGTAGCGCAGGTCCTTGGTGCCGTTGTTGTCCGCGAAGTCGATGGCGAGGGCCCGCTGGTCCTGGCCGCCCGGCATGCCGCCGATGTCGATCTTCTGCGCGGTGGTCTCCGTCTGGGAGCCCGAAGTGACGACCGAGGTCGACGGGAGCCCCAGGTAGAACGGGAACGTGTCCTTGTTGACCTGCATCAGCTGGAACTTCAGGGTCAGGTCCCGGTCGGAGAGGATGAAGCGCGCCGGGGCCATCGACTGCCAGGTGTCGACCGGGTCGTTCTTGTCCTTCTTGTTGAACTTGACCCCGTCGGAGGAGGTGAAGCCCAGGTTGACCCACGGGGCGGCCAGCGCGGTGGTCTCCTTGACGGTGGTGCCGGCCGGGGCCCACCAGACGTTGCCGGCGCCGGCGATGCGGATCTCGGTGTTCTTGAAGCCTGCCATGTGTGTGCTCCTCGGGAAGAATTCCTCGGGAAGAAAGGTGAAGTGGCTTACGCCGGGCGGATCGACAGCCGGAGGGTGGCCAGGTAGCGGTTGCCGGCCGGGCGGTTGTAGTCCGGCAGCCAGCGGGGTCCGTCCGCCTCGTCGACGTCGGTGACCAGCGCGGTGCCGTACCGGGTGCCCTGGAGTTCCAGGGCGCAGGCGCGGGCCGCGTTGGCCGTGACGAGGGCGGTGGTCTTGTCCGGGCCGTACACCTCGAGGTCGACCAGCGGCCGGTCGAGGTTGAGGTCGTCGATCCAGGCGCCGCCGGCGCGGGAGACGAGGACGACCTGCTGGGTGCCGTCGAAGCCGGCGGGCGGCCTGTTGTCGACCGTGGTCCCGGCCATTTCGGTCCGGTTCTTCAGGAAGTCGACGACGAGCCGCTCCACGTCGGGGAAGTTCAGGATCGCCACACGGGCGCTCCCTTCGGGAAGAGGGGTCCCGGATTCCGGGCAGCAGAAAGCGGCAGGTCCGTCGCCCGGGGTCCGGGCGCAGCTCTGCCGCTGCTTCGAGTGTGACGGCGACTCCCGGATCTCGCAACTCGCCTTTTTTCAGGGGGAGTTGGTGGCCAGATGAACGAAAGGGCCCCGTCGCGGCGAGCGACGGGACCCCGGTTCGTCGTGGGCGTGGATCAGTGGATGCGGGCGGTGGTCAGTGGTTGCCGCGCAGGCGGTTCGTCGCACGCTCGGCGGCGAACACGTCCTCCAGCCGGTACAGCTGTCGGCGGCCTTGTGCGCCGACGGGCCGCAGATGCCCGCGCTGCACCCACTTGCGGATGGTGGCGGAGGTGACGCCCGCCTCGGCGGCGGCCAGCTCGGAGGTGACCGTGGGGGCGTTCACGCCGCCGCCTCGTCCGCCGGGCCGACCACGTGCCCGCAGGGCGGGTTCACGCACCGCACCTCGGCCCGCTCCGGGAACGCCCGCAGCGACACCGAGTCGCAGGCCGGGCAGCGGCCGGGCAGGCGGACCATCTGCTCCGGGTCGCCGAGCGCGCGGGCGCAGCGCGCGGCCATGCGCCGGGTCTCGTCCTCGACGTGGGCGGCCAGCACCGGGTCGGGGGCGATCCGCTCCAGCAGTCCGGCGATCCGGCGCAGCCGCACCGGTACGGAGGCCGGGGGCACCGGACGCAGGCCGAGCCGTTCCCGTACGGCCTCCTCCAGTTCGACGACGCCGTCGGTGATGTCGCGCAGGGCGTCGGAGACGTGCAGGCGTACGGGGGCGCCGGTGCCGCCGGCCGGCCCGCCGCCGCGCCGTTCCCGCAGCCCCCCGTGGGCGGCGGGCACCAGCTCGGCGACCAGTTCGGGGAACCGGCGCAGCAGGGAGGTGATCCAGACGGCGGGGTTCATACGGCGACCTCGCGTCCGTTGCGCCACAGCCGCCCGCCGCTGACGCCGTCGAACCAGGTGTGCGAGGGGTCTACGACAGCCTCGCACTCACGTCGGATCGGACACTGATTGCATGCGCGCAACGTATGTTTCGCGTCGGAAAGGTTGCGAGTGAACACGTAGTGTTGTGGGAGATTGACGCAGGCCGCAGCCCTGCGCCAGTCGAGTTCGCTGGTCACGAGCGATACCTCCCCAGGTGGTGGGAATATTCGTTCGATATATGCGAGCAACGGTCAGCGTGGCATCGTGCGAGCGCGAGCGCAAGTGACTTGCGGGGGTGGCGGGGCGTCAGAGGTGGTGGCCCGAATGCGACCAGCGGCGCAGCATGCGAACGTATGTTCTATATATGGTGACGGGGCCGTCCGTGGCGAGGTGAAGAAAGATGGGCTCCCTTACGCGCGTGCGCGCACACTCCAGGTGCGCGCGCGATCGGTACGCTGCTCCCGGAACGAGGGGAGAGCGGGAACATGGGGCCCAGTACACGCGCCGCGAGCACGGAACGAACGGAACGAACGGAACGAACCGACGCGTTGGAGGAGTTCGCCGTCTGGGTCGAGGACCTGATGCGGGACCGCGGCTATGTGATCGACGGCCCACGCGGCGGTGGCAAGTCGCGGCTCGCCGACGACTCCGGTGTCCACCGGGCCGCGGTGACCCGGCTGCTGCAGCGGCAGAGCATGCCGGACCTCGAGACCATGCGCCGTCTGGCCGTGGTGCTCGGCGTGCCGCTGCGGGACATGCTGATCCGCTCCGGGCGGCTGTCCGAGGACGATCTGCCGCTCGAGCCCGGCCCGGGAGCGGACCCGGGAGCGAGCAGGCGGCTGAGCCCGGAGGAGGCGGCGCGGCGCATGGGCGTGCCGGAGGAACTGCGTGGTCTGTTCGTGAAGGTCGCCCGGCAGTTTCTGGGGGAGGGGCCTTAGGGAAAGAGACGCGGGACGGGGGAGCCGGGAGTGCAAGGAGTGCACACATGGGTGACGGGGGACGCCGGGATGATGACATGGACGGTACCGGCGGTGAAGGGTCGTACACCGAGGCGGAGCGGGTTACCCGGCTGCTGGGCGGTCTGCTGATCGCACTGGGTGAGAAGGTCCAGGAGGCGGGACCGGAAGGGGTCCGCATCCTCACCGACGAGGAGGTGCAGCGGGTCAACCTCCAGTGGTACCGCACGGGCTGGGAGGAGCACGCACGGGCGGTCCGCCCGTCCGGCGGGCCCGAGTCGCCGGGCCGTGTGGCGGCCGCTCCGGCTGATCCGGCCACCCCGGCGGAGCATCCGGCGGATCCCGACCCCCTGTCCGCCATGGGCCGGCTGCTCGACTTCCCCGGCCACGGCGCCCCGGACGTCGGCCAAGGCGGCGAGCGCGCCCGGGCGGAGCTGCGGCACCGGCACGACGAACCCGGCGCCGGACGGCACGAGCGCGTCCGGCAACGCGGCGAGGGCGCCGATGCGGTACGGCGGCCCGACGGCGAAGGATGAGGGAGCGGGAAGAAGCCGCCGACGCGGTCGATATCGACCTCGTCCACACGCGGTGGCGTGACAAGGAGTCCTTCCAGGCGTGGACGGAAGGGCCGATGAAGTCCGCGCACCAGGGCGGCGGCGAGGGTGGAGAGCGGATCGAGCCGCAGTCTCCGGCTCGATCCTGTGGTCCTTCGAGGTGGTGCAGCAGGCGGGCCGGCCCGAAGGGCGAGGCGCAGGGATCGTCCTCCTGCGCGAGCTGTGCGAGCGCGTCACCGGCGTCCGGGGCAGGCCCCGCACGCCGACGCCCCGCACCGGACAGGTGCGGGGCGTCGGTCGTGCCGAAGGGGGCGGTTACTTCACGGGTTCGGGTTCCGGTTCGTTCTCCGATTCCGCCTCGCCGGCCGGGGGTTCGTCCGCGACCGGCGTCCTGACGGACTCCAGCAGCAGCTGAGCCACGTCCACGACCTGGACGGACTCCTTGGCCTTGCCCTCGTTCTTCTTGCCGTTGACCGAGTCGGTCAGCATGACGAGGCAGAACGGGCAGGCGGTGGAGACGATGTCCGGGTTCAGCGACAGAGCCTCGTCGACACGCTCGTTGTTGATGCGCTTGCCGATCCGCTCCTCCATCCACATCCGCGCGCCACCGGCGCCGCAGCAGAAGCCGCGTTCCTTGTGGCGGTGCATCTCCTGCTGGCGCAGGCCCGGGACGGCGGACATGATCTCGCGCGGGGGCGTGTAGACCTTGTTGTGGCGGCCCAGGTAGCACGGGTCGTGGTAGGTGATCAGGCCCTCGACCGGGGTCACCGGGAGCAGCTTGCCCTCGTCGATGAGGTGCTGGAGCAGCTGGGTGTGGTGGATGACCTCGTAGTCGCCGCCGAGCTGCGGGTACTCGTTGCCGATCGTGTTGAGGCAGTGCGGGCAGGTGGCGACGATCTTCTTCGCCGTCCGCGGCTTCTTGGTCGACTCGTCCTCGTCGTCCTCGCCGAAGGCCATGTTCAGCGCGGCGACGTTCTCCATGCCGAGCTCCTGGAACAGGGGCTCGTTGCCGAGGCGGCGGGCGGAGTCACCGGTGCACTTCTCGTCGCCGCCCATGATCGCGAACTTGACGCCCGCCATGTGCAGCAGCTCGGCGAAGGCCTTCGTCGTCTTCTTGGCGCGGTCTTCCAGAGCGCCCGCGCAGCCGACCCAGTACAGGTACTCGACCTCGCTGAGGTCCTCGATGTCGCGGCCGACGACGGGGATCTCGAAGTCGACCTCCTTGGTCCACTCCAGGCGCTGCTTCTTGGCCAGACCCCAGGGGTTGCCCTTCTTCTCCAGGTTCTTGAGCATCGTGCCCGCCTCGGACGGGAACGCGCTCTCGATCATCACCTGGTAGCGGCGCATGTCGACGATGTGGTCGATGTGCTCGATGTCGACCGGGCACTGCTCGACGCAGGCACCGCACGTGGTGCAGGACCACAGGACGTCCGGGTCGATGACGCCGTTCTCCTCGGCGGTGCCGATGAGGGGGCGCTCGGCCTCGGCGAGGGCGGCCGCGGGAACGTCCTTGAGCTGCTCCTCGGACGCCTTCTCCTCGCCCTCCATGTTCTTGCCGCCGCCGGCCAGCAGGTACGGGGCCTTGGCGTGCGCGTGGTCGCGCAGCGACATGATGAGGAGCTTGGGGGAGAGCGGCTTGCCGGTGTTCCAGGCGGGGCACTGCGACTGGCAGCGGCCGCACTCGGTGCAGGTGGAGAAGTCGAGCAGGCCCTTCCAGGAGAACTGCTCGACCTGGGAGACGCCGAAGACGTCGTCCTCACCGGGGTCGGTGAAGTCGATGGCCTTGCCGCCGCTGGTCATCGGGAGCAGCTCGCCGAGGGCGGTCGCGCCCTTGGCGTCGCGCTTGAACCAGATGTTGGGGAAGGCGAGGAAGCGGTGCCAGGCGACACCCATGTTGGTGTTCAGACCGACCGTGATCGCCCAGCCCATGGTGACGCCGAGCTTGATCATGGCGGTCAGGTAGACCAGGTTCTGCAGCGTTCCGTAGCTCAGGCCCTTGAAGGCCGCGACCAGGGGGTACGAGGCCCAGTACGCGGCCTCGTAGTGGTCGACGCCGTGGATCGCGCCTTCCAGGCCGCGCAGGGTCATGATCGCGAGGCCGATGACGAGGATCACGGCCTCGACGAAGTACGCCTGGCCCGTCTTGGAGCCGGCGAAGCGCGACTTGCGGCCCGGCTTCGACGGCCGGTTCAGCTGGCGGACCGCGATCAGCACGATGATGCCGAGCGTCGTGAACAGCGCGATGAACTCGGTGTACAGCTCGTACGGGAGCCAGCCGCCGAGCACCGGCAGCGTCCAGTCGGCCTTGAACAGCTGGCCGTAGGCCGTGACGATCGTCAGGCCGAGGGTCAGGAAGCCGACGGCCACGAACCAGTGGGCGACGCCGATGATCCCCCACCGGTTCATACGGGTGTGGCCGACGAACTCCTTGGCCAGCGTGACGCTGCGGGCCTTCCAGTCGTCGGTGCGGCTCCCGGCGGGTACGGGCTGGCCGAGCTTGATGAACCGGTAGATCTGCGCGACGGCCCGCGCGATCAGCGCAACGCCGACCACGGTCAGGACCAGCGACACAATGATCGCGGCGAGTTGCATTCGGGGGCTCCTCGGGCCTGCGAGGTGTTGCTTCGAGCGTGACCTCGAAGTGATTACTAAGCGGTAACTTATGCAGTCCGTCTGAGACTACCCACTTCCTCCGCCGCACTGTAGCCAGAGGTGCGGTGATCTGCGTCGCTGAGGGAAGCCTGAGTGGCCGTGCGGGGGACGGGCAGAGGGTCTGGTTCACCCAGGGCGGCAGGACACGTAAACCCGATCGTGTTATTCACCCAATACTGTGACAATTACCCCTAAATTGGCGAGGTGCTGTACGGAATCACGGCCGCCACCGCCGCTCTGCTCCTGACCGCCGCGCTCGCCGCGCTGCTGCGGTCCTCCTCCCTGCGCCTCGGCGCGGTCGAAGGGACGGGGTTTCCCACGCGGCGGGCGAAACCGCGGACACCCGGGAGGGGGCGTCCGGTTCCGCTGCTCGGCGGGGCGGCCGTGGTGGGCGGGACGGCGCTCGTCGGCTGGGCCGGGGACTGGACAGGCGCCGCCCCGCTCGGGCCGGAGGCCGGACGGCTGCTGGTCGCCGGGATCGTGGTCGCCCTGCTCGGCCTGGCCACCGATCTGCTGCCCGTGCCCCCGGTGGTGTGCGCGGCCGGTGTCGCCGTCGCCGCCGCGCTGACGGTTCCCTACGACGAACTCGGCGTGCCGGCCGGAGCGCTGGCCGTGGCCTGGATCGTCTTCGTCACGCAGGCCTTCCGCTCCCTCGACCACGCGGACGGGGTGATGGGGACGGTCGGCGTCATCACCGCGTTCGCGCTCAGCGGGTGCGCGGCCGCCGAGGTCATGGACGGGCTCGCGGCGCTGCTCAGCGTGCTCGCCGCCGCCCTCACCGGCTTCCTGATGCACGGCTGGCCGCCGGCCCGGATCGCGCCGGGGCGGTGCGGCTCGCTGTTCGCCGGGTTCGTGCTGGCCGCGGCGGTCGTGCAGGTGCACGCCGAGCGGCCCGCCGGGCCCGGCTTCGGCGCCGGGTTCGCGCTGACGGCCGTGGCCAGTGCCGACGCCGTCCTCGTCCTGGTGTCACGGCGGCGGGCGGGACGGCCGCTGCTGCGCCCCGCTCCGGACCATCTGGTGCACCGGCTGCGGCGGGCGGGGCTGACCCGGCAGGGGGCCATGGTGGTGACGGGGCTCGCCGCGTTCGCGGGTGCGCTGGTGGGACTGCTCATCGATCTCGGGTGGCTGGGGGCCGGTGCCGCCTGGTGGCCGGCCGGCGCCGTGGCGGTGATCGCCGTCATGGGGGCCCTGCGTCCGGGACCGCGCCCGCGCCGCCCCCATCCGCATGCGATTCCCGCCCCCGGGGGACCCGTCCCGAGATCGCCGGTCCGGCCGGGGCGGCCTCGTCCGGCGGCCTCGGGTGCGGTGAAGGTGCACTGACTCTGAGAGAAAGTCGCAGGTCAATGGCTCCATGCGTGTAAGGAGCAGATAAGAGTTGAGCCCCTGCGACTCAGGTCTGTTGACCGGGAGGCGGACGTCGTGCACACTTGAGTCCGTTCCACTCAAGTCATTGTTGGAGGAATCGAAATGGCACGTGCGGTCGGCATCGACCTGGGCACGACTAACTCAGTCGTCAGCGTTCTGGAGGGCGGCGAGCCCACCGTCATCACCAACGCCGAGGGCGCCAG